>CAMBSB010000004.1 GCA_945870155.1 Paludibacter jiangxiensis
ATATATTCAAGTTTTATGCCGCCTAACCACAATTCTCTTTCGTCAGCAAAAACATGAACATCATAACCAAATCCAACTCGTATATTATTCATAATGTATAACTTAGTTCATTATTAAAAAAAATAGTTGATTTAACATATACAAAAAAAACGATTGATTCAAGCCTTTCGGAACGAAACAATCGTTTTAAATATTATAAAAAATAAATTGTCCTATTTAACCAAAGTTTTAAGTCCAAAAAGATCAAATGTCAAAGAAAAACGCAGGGTTTTGTCAAGTGGATTTGTTTGAGACTGAGCAATAACGTAACCAGCATCTAGTTGGAAAACATTTAATTTAAAGCCTGCACCAACAGTGAAATACTTGCGGTTACCTTTATTTGCATGTTCATTAAAATATCCGGCACGTACAAAAAACTGTTTATTATAAGCATACTCTGCACCTACCGACCACATAACTTCAGTCAATTCTTCAGAGAAACCACCTGGAGCATCACCAAAAGATCTGAAAACACCCGAAAGCATAGATATTTTGTTATAATCGGTAGAATCATTTGGAGTTGGTACCAACAATTTATTAATATCTGCACTTACAGAAATTTTTTGAAAATCATCAATTGGATAATCAAAAGATGTTCCTAATCGGAAATTTGTAGGGATAAAATTATTTGTTAAAGATTTATCATATGATATTTTAGCACCTAAATTTGATAAATTTGCACCAAAAGACAATAAACCTTGACCTGTTGAAAAATCAATAGGTTTCCTGTAATAAGCCGAAACATCAGCAGCGACTGAAGCACCAGGATACATTTCACTTCCTCCTGCTTGATTTACTCCATTGTTTAAGTCAGAATAAATTAAACGAAGCGCTACAGAAGCTGAAAAATTTTCGGAAAGCATTTGAGAATAAGCCACATCCAAAGCTAATTCAAGTGGATGTGATGCACCAGCAGGTAATCCCAACTGATCCATTAAAGTAATTTCGCCCAAAGAGAAGTAACGAAAAGAAGCACTTAATGCCTGCCGTTGATTAAATTTATAATAACCTGAAAGATAGGCTAAATCAATATCCGTAACTAACTGGCTTAACCAAGGAGTGTATGATAAAGAAAAACCAGCTTCACTTTCCATAAAAACGTATTTGGAAGGATTCCAGAATTGTGAATTAACATCCGGTGTAGTTGCTGCTCCTACATCACCCATACCACCAGCTCTTGCATCAGGTGCAATTGTTAATGACGGTACTGCTGTAAAAATAGGATTATTAGGCTCCTGAGCCTTTATACTAAACGTTATTAGCAATAATACAGTTAAAGATACGAGATTTTTTTTCATTCAAAATTTATTTTAATATGCAAAAATACATTTTTATTTTTATAAGTCGACTATTATAAACTAATAATTATTGATTTTATTATTCAACTATCAACATTTTATTTGTTTTGGAATAAACATCACTGTCTTTGGTACTGATGCTAACTCGATATAAATAAATTCCAGATTTAACTTTTACACCATCATTTCCAACTAAATCCCAATATATTTCGTCGGCATTTGTTTGTTTGAAGGCCCAAATTTTACGTCCAGCCAAATCAAAAATTTCAATTGTTGTATTTAAAATTGTTTCCGGTCTATCGTGCTCAACAATTATTCTGGTGTCTGTTTTAACCGGATTTGGGAAATTGCTTACTTTAAAAATTTGAGGTAATAAATCATTTACAACTTCAAAATCGATAGTACTAACACTTGAATTATTTAACAAATCCCATGCTCTGAAAGTCAATGTATGTTTTCCTTCAGTCATAACCGGTAATTTAAACCTAACTACACCTTTTGAATATTCGTTTGGTACGGCTTCGAAATAATCATTTATAATATATGATTTTTGTGCATCTTGGTCTATAGTTAACATAAGGTCATGTCCTATTCCACTTCCTACTCTATTGATTCCACTTACATCTTCAATTTCAGCTATAAACATCGGCGATTGATTCACCTTATCACCCGATACAAAGTTTTCTGAATTTAAGAACAATTGTAATTTCGGACCTTCAATATCATTAGCGACATTTACATTTGTTCCTCCAACAATGAAATTCTCAAAATATCCCTGAGCTTCTTCATTCGTTGTTTTGTCGTAAGCATAATAGTTAATTCTACCAGCACCATAATTGTACTTAATGTCTTTTGGCAACATAAATGTGAATGAAAACAATCCATTCTTCACTTCAGCTTTACCCGAGAACAATGTATTTACCCTATCGATATATGAATATGCACCATCGTTATGATTATTTAGAGTGGTAATTTTTTGTGCTTTATCATATACTATTCCATGTAATTCTCCATTAAAGGATGTATTAATATTACCACTGGCATCAACAATATTCCCTTTGATAGTTACAACCGAAAGAGCTCTTAGCGTATCGTTACCAAATGAAGTGCTTTGATTAATGTTGGTTGTTTTTACTGAATAATTAGTTGGATAATTAAGTTTTAAAGCCGGATCGCCCAGATATACATAAGACAATTTATTTATTTCTGAACCAACATTATTTTTTGCTCTTGAAATAATATCACCAACCCTCAAATGTTTTCCATTTTCTTTTTTAAATAAATTATCACCAACTAATTTATTAATATTAAAGTTTTGCGATGCATAAACAGGACGTGCAGCCGAAAGGATTCCGATACCACCACCACTTCTATTCAACACAACTTGCTCGCCAGCAGATACTGTCTTTCTGTCGAACATTAAAAAATCGCAAGTTGCACCTATCCAGAGTGGTAAATTTTTATTGGACATATTAAGAACATCGTTATTTGTAAGTACTTGCTCATCAGTCCATCCCGTAGTTCCAGCATGACCAGTATAATTTAACACCAACATTCCTGATCTTAACATATTTTGAAACTGTGTTCTCGCTAAAGGATATGAATCGCCACTAGCTGACTTTTCTTGCAAATAAGCATCCAAATAAATTTTGTTAACCTGAAACGATGGATATGTTCTTGATATTGTTGAAGCAATACTATCAGCTTGTTTAACATGCAAAGCTCCGTCGCCATCATCAGCTACAAAACAAAGTTGATTCTTCCAAATACCTTTTTTAGTATTTTTCATGTACTCAATAGTTTTATCAACTACATTTTTAGCCTGAGTTGTGTTAGTTACAGTAAATCTTCCCACACCAATATCAAGCAAATGTGATGGCACCTGAGTCCCCTCGTTATCATCAAGGAAAGCAAAATAATCATCTGTAACATACGATAATGTCTCAACTAAGGAGTTTTCGGCCTGATAAGTAAGAATAAAGTTTTCGCCAGAATTTGGAATTATTTTTCTATTGTCATAACTACCTTTGCCAAATAACAAAAGATATTTTGGCATATCATTCGTATTTCCGGTAGCTAAAGCTCTGTCATAAAACATCTTCATTAACCATCTATAGGCTGTTGCATCAGGTGTACCTGATGAAAATTCATTATAAACTTGTTCGGTAGTTACAACAGCAACATTCATTTGATCAATTTCGCGATGTGCTTGCGCTAATTCTTCGGCTTGAGTTAAAAAATTCGGGTGCGTTAAAATAACAAATTCAACTGGTGTTAAAGCATGTAAATTTTGATTTGTAACGACCCCTATTGTTTCAGGCTTTGGAAACGATGAAGATGCAGTTGGATCAATGGCTAAATATCGTTTCAATTGATTGCTCTGACCATAAAATGATAATGCACCACTAACTGAAGAAGTTTCAATTCGCGATATATTTTGTAAATCTGAAATATCCCAAATTTGAACATTGGCATTTGCATCGGATAAAATATATTGATTATTACCATCTTTGCCAAAATTATCCACATTTTGAAATGCCATTTCAGATCCAGCCATTTTTAGAGCTCTTCGGCAATTTATTTCTAAATAATTTAAATAACCAACTGATGTTGATGTTGGTTTATTATATAGAATATTAAAATTCAATGTTCCTGTTTGCGGACTGAAAACAAAATTGCCATTAGCAGCTTTTGCTTTTTCATAGTGGTCATTTTCAGTACGTTTTGGAATAGATAATGATTTCTTTTGACTTCCATCCAATGACAAATCAAAAGTTGAAATAGCAGATGACACTCCAGCTACATCTAAACGTACTTTGGTTGAATTTGAGTTAATCGCATTTGGAAAATTAAACGAAATATTTTTTATATCACTTGAAATAAAAGTTTCACCATAAAACTCTTTTCCTGAATTACCCAAACTAGTTATTTCTTTTTCATAGACTTGATAATCAACAAACTCATTAACTTGAAATATGTCAGGGTTACTACTTAAAACTGGAGTTTTAACCTCAATTTTTTTACCAACTCCAGCATCGGAAGTAACAAAATAGTAACCATTATTTGAATATGGATTAATTTGATGAGTGAACATAGATTTTGAGGAATCATAAACCCATTTTTGAATGCCTTGAGCATAAAACAGCACATAATCGCCTGCATTAAAAACGCCATCACTGCCTTTTTCCATATAAATTGATAACTCAGGAAGATCATCAATTTTTGATTGCAAAAAACTTTGTTCTAAAACAGCTCCACCATATCCAAAAATTCTCACATTAGCCGGAGCAACTCCCATAGAATTTAAATCATCAAAAGTGAGTTTATATATACCAGAGTTAGCTATTTTAATTTTTACAAATTTGCCTTGTTTTAAAACTGAATTTGTGGCAAACGAATGTATTGAAGCCGATTGCACTTTCTTTATTGATTGCTTTTTAACAAACTCTAAATCAAATGATTGTAATTTTAAAATATTGTTTTGTTTTTTTACAAATGGTAGTATTTTTACATCAAGATATGAATTTGTTCTTTCCCTCAATATTTCAGATTTAATTTCTACATTTTCACCGAAAACCATTTCAGGAGTAATCAGGTTAAGTTCCTCTAATGTAAGTTTAACATAAACTTCATTAGCTATTTGTACCTCATAATTTTGAGATATATCAATCAATATTCTTTTATTAAAATAAGGCAGATAGTTTTCGGCGGGATATAATGCACCTTGAAAAGAAATTACATTTTTAATATTACTATTCAATTGCCATTTTTGAGTGGATTGCCAATTTAATGTGTAAGATTCTTTTTTTAATTCGGTTTGTGAAAAAAGTGTTAAAGCAAAAAAAACAAGAATCAAAAGTGAAAATATTTTATATCTCATGTGGTTTTCATGCAAATTAATTACAAATTATTACAAAAAATTCATCATCTTGTCATAAAAAATTCAGTGAACAATTAATATGAAACGAATTATCAAATAAATTATTACATAAGAAGATTTTATCTAACTTCATTTAACTTTAAAATCAAACATTTTTATATTATTTATATAACCTTCAAGTCTATCGCCAATTGCAACTTTGCCAACTCCGACAGGGGTTCCAGTAAACAAAATATCTCCAATTTTCAAAGTAAAGTAACGACTGACATAAGCAATAAGTTCATTAACAGGAAATATCATATCAGCTGAATGACCAGTTTGAACTCTTTTAGAATTTAAATCTAAATGAAAATGAACATCTTGAATATCAGAGAATTGTTCTGCCGGTAAAAAATTACCTATAACAGCTGAATTATCAAAAGCTTTGGAAATTTCCCAAGGTTTACCTTCATTTTTTAATTTTCTTTGTAAATCTCTGGCGGTAAAGTCAACACCTAAGCCAATTTCGGAAAAATAACGATGAGCAAATTTTGCATCGATATTTTTACCAATTTTATTGATTTTTATAATCAATTCGGTTTCGTAATGCAATTCTTCCGAAAAATCAGGAAGATAAAAGGGTTTGTTGTTTTTTAACAGTGCGGTGTCCGGTTTCATAAAAACCACCGGTTCTGTTGGATTTTTGGAATTTAACTCTTTATTGTGCTCAATATAATTCTGACCGATTGCAAATATTTTCATTTTATTTATTTATTTATTTTAATTTTTTCTTACAACTTTCACATTCTTTTATGGCATTTAATCTGTTAAACATTACAGCTAAATGTGCATAAATAGAAGTATTTTGTACAATTACATTCTCTGGAACACGTATTCTGAAAGGAGTGAAATTCCAAATTGCTTGAATTCCTCCGGCTATCATAACATCACAAACCTCTTGAGCTTTATCAACCGGCACCGTGAGAATTCCAATATTTATATTTGTTTTCTTTTGTAGCTCGACAAAACGATCTAAATGATGAATTGGAATTTTATTAATATTGGTGCCAGTTAATTCATGTTTTACATCAAAACCAGCAACTACCTCAAGACCAAATTGTTCCAAACCATTATCATGCATCAAAGCACCACCCAAACTCCCAACTCCAAACAAAAAAGCTTTATGTGAATTTGTAAAACCTAAAAAATCCTCTAATACATCAACTAATTCCTTAACATCATATCCTACTCTTGTTCTACCATTTACCTGAACATAGGATAAATCTTTGGCAACCATGGATGCATCTACAGCAATATTTTTTGCAATTTGAGTTGACGAAATATTCAACTCTCCTTCTTTTAAAATTAATTGCGCATAAGCCAAATACCAAGGTAAACGTCTTAAAGTCGGTTCAGGTACTTTATAAATAGGTTTGATTTCATTATCGTTTAATTTCATACTAGATTTTTAAAGGATTATTTGACAATTAAATGGAAATACTTTAATATTGAAGCATTTCACTAAAAGTAATATGTGAAAAGATTAACCGATTTACAAATTAAAAATTTAATTTATATTTTTGTTTGACCTGCAAAAATAATCATTTTTCTCATAAAGTAACAATTGTTTATTGATAAAAAACTCAAAATGTGAAATATAGCTTCTAATAAGGTGATTTTCCGATAAAATGTTTAACTTTGCATGATTTAAAAAAAATTGAAAAATATATCATAATAAACTGATAATCAAACATAAGTATTAACACATGGAGTATAATTTTAGACAACTGGAACAAAAATGGCAATTGTATTGGAAAGAAAACAGCATTTACAAAACTACTGAAAACCCATCAAAACCGAAATATTATGTATTGGATATGTTTCCATATCCTTCTGGAGCTGGATTACATGTAGGACATCCACTTGGATATATAGCCTCCGATATTTTTAGCCGTTACAAACGCTTGCAAGGATTTAATGTACTTCATCCTATGGGCTACGATGCTTATGGTTTGCCTGCCGAACAATATGCAATTCAAACCGGACAACATCCGGCTGTAACCACCAAAATTAATATCGCCCGTTATCGCGAACAACTAGAAAAAATTGGTTTTTGCTATGACTGGGATAGAGAGATACGCACTTGTGAACCAGATTATTATCATTGGACACAATGGGTTTTTATAAAAATGTTCAATCATTATTTCGACACTAAACATCAGAAAGCGCAATCCATTGAGTTACTTGTTAAAATGTTCGAAACATCAGGTACAGAAGGCATTTCTACTAATTGTACTGAAGAATTAAGTTTTACTGCCCAAGAATGGAACTCGAAATCGGAAAAAGAGCAACAAGAAATATTGCTGAATTACCGAATAGCATACTTGGCCGATTTAAA
This sequence comes from Paludibacter jiangxiensis, assembly GCA_945870155.1. Taxonomy (GTDB): domain Bacteria; phylum Bacteroidota; class Bacteroidia; order Bacteroidales; family Paludibacteraceae; genus Paludibacter; species Paludibacter jiangxiensis_A. Next base: position 7,595 of record CAMBSB010000004.1, read on the forward strand.
AGTAAATTGGTGTCCTGAACTTGGTACCGTACTGGCAAACGACGAAGTGAGCGAAGGTGTTTCGGTACGTGGTGGACATCCGGTAGAGCAAAGAGTTATGCGTCAGTGGAGTTTACGTGTTTCGGCTTATGCTCAGCGTTTACTCGATGGATTACAAACGGTTGATTGGACAGATTCACTCAAAGAAACACAAAAAAACTGGATAGGACGCTCAGAGGGGGCAGAAATGAATTTTAAACTCTCGCAAGGTGAATTAGAAGTTTTCACTACCCGTGCCGATACCATTTATGGTGTTACTTTTATGGTTTTGGCTCCTGAAAGCGATTATGTAAAAATCTGTACAACACCTGAACAAGCTGCCGCTGTTGAAGCATATATTGCAGCTACAAAAAAACGTACTGAGCGTGAACGCATTGCCGACCGACGAGTAACAGGAGTTTTTTCAGGCTCGTATGCCATTAATCCAGTAAGTGGTACTGAAATACCAGTTTGGATCTCGGATTATGTGTTAGCTGGTTATGGAACTGGCGCCATTATGGCTGTGCCTGCTCACGATAGTCGCGATTATGCGTTTGCAAAACATTTTGGATTAGATATCATTCCGTTAATTGAAGGATGCGATGTAAGCGAACAGAGTTTGGATGCCAAAGAAGGCATTATGAAAAACTCTGGATTTCTGAACGGACTCACTGTAAAAGAAGCAATTGCGGCAGCTAAAAAATACATTGCTGAAAATGGAATTGGACGAGTAAAAGTGAACTACCGTTTGCGCGATGCCATTTTCAGTCGTCAACGCTATTGGGGTGAACCATTTCCTGTTTATTACAAAGCAGGTTTACCATATATGCTCGACGAAAGCAAACTTCCACTCGAATTGCCCGAAGTAGACAAATTTTTACCAACCGAAAAAGGCGAACCACCACTGGGTCGTGCTAAAGGTTGGGAAGTGGAAGGTTTTCCGTTGGAACTAAACACCATGCCCGGTTTTGCCGGTTCATCGGCTTATTACCTGCGCTATATGGATCCTAAAAACGATAAAGCATTGGTAAGCCCCGAAGCTAATCAGTACTGGCGCAATGTAGATTTGTATATTGGTGGTACTGAGCATGCTACAGGTCACCTGATTTACAGTCGTTTCTGGAATAAATTTCTGTTCGACCTTGGCATCGTTTGCGAAGAAGAACCATTCAAAAAACTGATTAATCAGGGAATGATTCAGGGGAGAAGCAATTTTGTGTATCGCATAATTTTTATTATAAATGATGGGAGAAGATTTGAATTATTTTTGTCTTATAAATTCTATAATGAAATAAAAAATAACATACTTTACCCATTTCCACTTCTTTTTGAATCATGGTTTTCAACTTTGAATTCAGAGATAAAAATTCAGTTTGGTGAAAATTATTTGATTGATAATGGAATTGATGTTGAGAGTTATTTTACATTATCTAAAAAAATAAGAGAAAAAAGTTTAGATGAGACAGTCAATGAAATTTTTCAAGAAGATTTAAATATTGATTTACTTCCATTTGAAGTAATTGTTCAGAATATTCATTGCGACGTAAATATTGTTTCGAACGATGTACTTGATATTGAAAAGTTTAAAGCATGGAGACCAGAGTTTGCTGATGCTGAATTTATATTAGAAGATGGTAAATACATTTGCGGTTGGGCTGTCGAAAAAATGTCTAAATCGATGTATAATGTTGTCAATCCTGATGATATTGTTGAAAAGTATGGTGCTGACACTTTGCGTTTGTACGAAATGTTTCTGGGTCCATTGGAACAGTCTAAACCATGGGATACCAATGGTATAGATGGTGTACACCGATTCTTGAAAAAACTTTGGAGTTTGTTTTACAAGGACGATAATTTGTTGGTAAATAATGATTTACCTACTGCAGAAGAACTTAAAACATTACACAAGACAATCAAGAAAATAACATTTGATATTGAAAATTTTTCATACAATACTTCCGTTTCGGCATTTATGATTTGTGTAAATGAACTCTTTACACTGAAATGTAATAAAAAAGCAATTCTAGAACCTTTAACAATATTACTTGCTTCTTTTGCACCACATATTGCTGAAGAATTGTATCATATCTTGGGGAATGAAACAACGGTTTGTGATGCAGTTTTCCCTGTATGTAATGAAGAATATTTAGTGGAAAGTTCAATTAAATATCCTATTTCTTTCAACGGAAAAGTACGTTTTATGTTGGAGTTACCTGCTGATATGCCCAAAGAAGAAGTGGAAAAAACGGCAATGTGTAACGAACAAACTATCAAACAGTTAGCCGGAGCTAGTCCTAAAAAAATAATTGTAGTGCCAGGTAAAATTGTCAATATTGTAATGTAAAAAGTGATTTATAAAGGCTTTTTTATGAAATTCAACAATAAAGTTACAAATAACAAGCTTAATTCAGATTCAATTGCTGATTTAGAGCATCATACTGACATAAAAAGCAGCGTTAAAAAATTGACCAAACAAACATGGATAGATATTCGCGAATATGTTTTCATTGCATTCGGTTTATTTTTATATGCTGCAGCTTGGAAAGCATTTTTATTGCCACATCAAATAACAGGAGGTGGAGTAACGGGTATTGGTGCTTTGGTTTATTATGCAACAGGTATTCCAATATCTATCACCTATTTTGGAATAAATGCTGTTTTATTATTAATAGCTATAAAATCTATTGGTCTGAAATTTAGCCTTAGAACGATATATGGAGTTATTATTTTGACAGTTTTTTTTAGTATAATCCCTCAAGCAGTTAGAGGAACTTTTGTAGGGCTGGAAGAAGATTTTATGGCCTGCGTTATTGGTGGCTTGCTTTCGGGAGTAGGTATAGGAATCGTGTTTTTGTCGAACGGAAGTTCTGGTGGCACCGATATTATTGCCAAAGTGGTCAATAAATACCGTAATATTACTTTAGGCCGAATTTTGCTTTATTGCGATGTTTTAATTATTTCATCATCCTATTTTTTGGATTTTGGTAGTATTGAGCGCATAGTATATGGACTCACAGCACTCACAACCACTACTTTAGCTGTTGACATGGTAATAAATGGTGTGCGTCAATCCGTTCAATTTTTCATATTCTCGAAAGAATATGAATTGATTGCAACTAAAATTAACGAAGATGTACATCGGGGAGTTACAATTTTGGATGGTATGGGCTGGTATTCAAAAGAACCGGTTAAAGTAATTACTGTAATAGCGCGTAAAAACGAATCGATAAAGATTTTTCGAATAGTAAAAGACATTGACCCCAATGCATTTATTTCTCAATCGTCGGCCATTGGTGTTTATGGTGAAGGATTTGATGTAATTAAAGCGAAATAAAACTAAATAACATGGCCGGATTTACTGCAATTATTTGTAAAAACAAAAATATTGATTCAAAACATTCATTTCGAAAGAAAAATGTTTATGGGCATGAACAAAACCATTTAACAAAGTTTGTAAAATCAGAAAAGTATGCAATTGAACACTTTACAAACAATAAATTTATTGATGACAAAATATTAGCTGAAGATGCTACATATATTATTGGCATAGAAGGTGTCATTCTGAATTTAAAACATTTAAAAGCAGAAACAAAACAAACTAATATTTTCGATGTTGTAAAAAGCTTGTATGAAAGTTCAGGAATTGATTTTGTAAAACGTTTAAAAGGTAGTTTCTCCGGATTTATTTACAGCAAGAAGGATCAAAAATGGCAAATATTCACTGATCCAATTGGTTCAAAACGACTTTTTTATTTTCAAAACCAAGATTATTTTATTTTTGCATCCGAACTTCGTGACATTAGTTTCCAGTTAAATTCGTTGGGTATCCAAAACTCATTAAATCATCAAGCTGCATACTTATTGCTCACTTATGGATATATGATTGAGGACATTAGCTTAATTGATAATGTAAAACGAATACAAGCTGGGACTATACTAAGCTACCAAAACGAATTGATCTCAACAAACGAATACTTTCATTTAAGAAATATCAAACAAACAAAAGATAGTAGCGATGAGATAATTGAAAAAATGGATCAACTTTTTTCAAATGCCATAAAAATGGAGTTTGAAAAAGACAAAGAATATGGATATAAGCATATTGCAACTTTGAGTGGTGGACTTGATTCGAGAATGACAGTTTTAATGGCACATAAACTGGGATACACAGAACAGTTAAATTTCACATTTTCTCAATCTGATTATTTGGATGAAAAAATTGCAAAAAGAATTGCAAGTGACCAAAAGCATGAATTTCTGTTCCAATCGCTCGACCACGGTAATTACCTGAAACAGATAGATAAAACTACATATTATAACGATGGATTAATTCTTTATTCAGGCTCAGCACATGTAATGAGAGCGATCGAAAATATGAATTTCGATGCATACGGAATGATTCATACCGGTTTGGTTGGAGATGCTGTAATCGGATCATTTTTATCAAAACCTTATGTGGTAACACCTACAGTTGAAATGGGTGCATATTCCAAAAAACTGCTGGCTAAAGTCACACCTTTTATTTCAGAAATACTTCCAAATTATGCTTCCGAAGAGCTATTTAAGTTCTATGGTAGGGGATTTTCAGGAGCTTTGAATGGCAATTATTATTTCGATATATATTCACAAACAGTGTCCCCTTTTTTGGAAATCGATTTCTTAACTTATTGTTATTCAATACCTGAAGATAAAAAATACAAACAAAAAATTTATCTTGATTGGATAGCAAAAAAACATCCCGAATTTGCAAAATATCCTTGGGAAAAAACAGGTGTTTCACCTTTAAAATCAATGAATTATAAACGATATTTTGATTTGGGATTTTATAAAAGAATGAGTTTAAAGTTTTTTGATAAACTCTCAGGTAAAATGAAATCGGGCATGAATCCGTTTGATTATTGGATGACTGAAAACCCAGGTTTGAAGGATACAATAAATTCGTATTTTGAATCTCACATCGAATTATTGAATAATAATATTGAATTAAAAAAAGACTGCATTCAACTTTTAAACAATGGAAATTCCGGAGAAAAGTTTCAGGTATTAACGTTATTATCAGCAATTAAACTACACAATATCAAGCTATAATCATGGGCGACAACTTGAAAAAAAATATGATGGGAGCTTTGGCTTGGAGCTCAATAAATATTGTTGGAACTCAATTTATACAGTTGATAGTAGGAATAATATTAGCCAGAATATTAGTACCCGAAGATTTTGGAACAATTGGTGTATTGTTTATTTTCATTGGATTATCCACTGTATTAATTGATGGTGGTTTTGGGCAAGGATTAATTAGGAAGCAAGATACAACTGAAAAAGATTTAAGCACTATTTTCTACCTTAACTTCTTGATGTCCATTGCTCTATATACAATAATGTATTTTGGGGCACCATTCATTTCCATTTTTTTTGCTATACCTGAGTTAACAACTATTTCCAGGGTTTTATTTCTTTCAGTCATACTTTTTTCATTTTATTTTATTCAACAAGTACAACTTTACAAAAAACATGATTATAAATCGCTGGCAATAATCAATATAGTTTCAATAGGATTTAGTGGTACATTATCGGCAATTTTAGCATTAAAAGGTTTTGGAGTTTGGGCGTTGGTTGTTCAACAATTAGTATTTCATATAGCTAAAGCTTTACTTTTTCCATTTTTTCTACGTTGGAAACCTATAAAAGCATTTACTTTAAATACAATTAAAGAACTTTGGAGTTTCTCGGTAAATCTACTTGGACAAACAATGTTGAATGTGATATTTAACAATATCTACATTTTAATTATTGGAAAATTTTATCCTATACAGCAAGTAGGCTATTTTACTCAAGCAAATAAATATTCCGAAACTGTAAATACTGCTACCCAAAGCATTTTATTTTCAGGAACTTTTCCTGTTTTTGCACAAATTCAAGACGACCAACCCAGACTTCTACGGGTCTACAGAAGGCTTGCAACTTCAATTTCGTTAGTAACTTTTCCCATAGTATTTTTTTTAATTGTTACAGCATACCCCCTTTTTATTACTGTATTTACTGATAAATGGATTTTTTCAGTACTTTTTTTTCAAACACTAATTTTAGCAAACATATTTACACCACTTTACACCATTAATATCAACATTCTGAATGTACGTGGGGAATCAAAACAAACATTAAAATTAGAGATTTTCAAGAAAACAATGATTGTTTTATCAATTATTTGTTGTTTTAGTTTTGGAATTGAAATTATGTTGATAGGTTTATTAATCTCGAACTTCTTAGCTTATGGCGGGTCAATGGTTTTACTTAAAAAGTCAATAAATCATTATTTCAGACATCAAATACTCGACTTTTCCAAGATATTAATTATAGTGGTTTTTATTGGATTTATAGTGTATCTGATAAACTTCACACAATTGGGAAATCAATTCATATTAGCACTTCAAGCTGGGTCATTTCTAATACTTTACCTGATTGCATTGAAATTATTTTTTCCGGAAAATCTGACTGAAGCTATCAATGGGATATTAAATAAATTGAAAAGTTTAGTTACTACATAAACCAAACTTGACTAATTTTATCATTTTAGAGTCAAAATTTTTGACTAAAATTAAAAAAGTAAAAATATTGACAATTAATGAAATTCAAATTTTTTTATTGTGAAATATTTATATTCGTTCTACAATCTCCCCCTTCAGGGGGTTGGGGGGCTGCTTAAAGTTGATTCAATATATCCAGTTTTTGAATGTCCTTTTCGATCAAAAATACACCATTTTCAATATAACCCCAACCCAATTTTGATTTTGTATACAATTGATTTTCAAGATTTTCCTTTTGTAAAATAATTGATTTACCCAATACACAAACACTGTTATCAGGCATATCGGAAGTAACTACTGCATTTGCTCCAATTCTACAATTATCGCCAATTTTTACATTCCCAATAATTTTTGCTCCGGCGCCAATTAAACAATTTTTTCCAATAGTAGGGCTACCAAATCCTTTAGAATCAATAAGCATATTAGAGCCAATAGTAACTTGCTGAAATATAGCACAATTCTCACCTATCACAGCACCTCCACTTATAAAAATTCCGTAAACACCATGTACAAAATTTATTGGACTTGCAATTTTGGTTTCGAAAGGTAAATATGAATTTGTTTCGTGTTGATAACCCCGATGTATAAAAAGAAAAAAACTTTTTTTGAATGACGATGAAGAATTTAAATAGCTTATTCTGAATTTATTAAAACCTCCAAATCGTTTTACTATTGTTGAAAATATCATAAGATTAATGGCTGAATTCGTTTAAAATATCAAGAAGTTTCTTTTCGCGTTGCTCAAAAGAAAATAATTCTATTACCCTTTCACGGGCTTGAGAAGCTGTATTTAATGTCAATGCTTTTTTTATTCCAACTTCCAAATCCTCAACGGTACGGTTTTTTATCACAATTCCGGTTTCGCCTATAGCATCTGGGATTCCGTTAATATTTGACCCAACCGGAATACATTCGAGCAACATGGCTTCGCTTAAAGTATTCGGCATACCTTCTGTAATAGAGGCTTGTACAAAAACTTTTGCTTTGTTATAACTTTCGTTCAATATATTTTGCGGACAAAATGAAGGTATAATTTTTAGATTAGATATAGTTGAAAACTTATAATTTTCTTCAGTCCATGTTAAAAACGCGGGATTTAACCCAATAAGAATAAATTGCAATGCGGGATTTCGGCGAGCTACTTGAATAAATAAATCATATCCTTTATTGTAAAAATCACCAATTTGATTCATGGTTCCTACAGTTAAAATCAAATTTTCAACTTTTTTAAGCTCATAATTTCTAACAAATTTCGAGGAGTCAATTCCGTTATAAATAACTTTAATGTCTGTATTTAAACCCTTTACATAATGTTTTATCCCATCTATATGTGGATTATCCTGGTTGTAATAATAATTTTCATGATAAATCAGCGACTTATGATTGGCAATAATCAAATCGGTATTTTTTAAAGCAAATTTCACAAATTCGCCCCTGATTTTTTTTCGATAAACCCCTTTATTTAGCTCATGATAACATACAGCTTCTTGCCCACCTATAAGGATAATCGACTTTTTCCCTGTTAATTTTGCTGCTAATGTCATAATGGCGGTATGATAGTCGGCAAACCAGGCAATAAATACAACGTTTTTTGAAAACACTTTAGAAATGAGCAGAATAAATAATTTAATATTCATGAGCGCATAGTGCAAATTACCTTTTAATTGCGACAATAAAAAAGGTGTAACTGCATAATACTTTTCGAATATCTTTTGATCACCACGTATAAATGATGAATCATTGGGTTTAATATAAACAATTTTCATGCGTTAAATTTATTATTCTATATTGACTCTTATTGTTAATAAAACTATCAAATAATGGTTTATTTATCTAAGATGCAAAGATAAACAAACATTGTTGATTCTGAAAAGTATTGACAAATACAATGTTTTTACAAATCTAAAAAATCAATTTAAATAGCTCAAATAGGGATTTTCAAGGTTTTTTTTATAACTTTGCAAACTAATTTTCAGAAAATACTATTTAGAATACAGAATTAAAAAAAAGAACACAAATGAATATTATGAAATTTATCACCAAAATTTGGATTTACATAAAATATCCAAATTTGTTTACTATGGATTTATCCAAATTCTTAAACAAAAAAAAATATGAAAAATACGGATTAGATGGATTTCCTCCTAATTATATCTATTTCAATCGATTTAATGATAGAAGCAATATTATAGATGTAGGTTGTGGTTTCGAAGCAGAACTTTCAGTTACTATGATAAATAAATTTAATCTTAATGCTGTGGCTGTTGACCCTACATTGAAACATGAAAGTTTTTTGCGAGAAATTGAAAAAAAATATAAACCAAATTTCACTTATTACCAATTCGCACTGTCCGAAAACAATGGAGAAACTACCTTTTTTGAGTCTAATAATTGTGAAAGTGGCTCATTATTAAGTAAACACAAAAACATTCAGAACGATTCAATATGTGAATACAAAGTTAATTTAATTGATTTGCCGACATTAATTGCAAAAACAGGGTTTAAAGAAATAGCTTATTTAAAAATTGATATTGAGGGTGCTGAATACGGTCTTTTTAATGAAAAGAATTTAAAATCATTGTCAATTGTAAATCAATTATTTGTTGAATTTCATCACATTTCTGTTGAAGGTTATTCCAAAAAGGACACATTGAATGTTGTAAAAAGTATTGAAAATAAAGGATTTAAAAGTTTTTCGTACGATGGGTTGAATTATTTATTTTTCAAATAAACAATTTTGTTAACATTATTTTAAATGAGAATTCTAATTACCGGTTTTTCCGGATTTATCGGGAGTTATTTAACTAAGAAATTACAAGAGTTGCAGCATGAGCTAATACTTTGCGATTTATCCAATGGAATCAATATCTGTAATTGGGACGAAATTAAAGAAATTAAGAACCTTGATTTTGTAGTTCACTTAGCTAATTTATCTTATGTACCTGCATCCTATCAGGAGCCAAAAAAGTTTTACGAGGTGAATTATCTGGGTACATTAAATATGTTGGAATTGTGCCGATTGAATAATGCAAAATTGATTTATTTTAGTTCGTACATGTACGGACACCCTCAATATCAGCCAATTGACGAACAACATCCAATTCAAGCTTATAACCCATACTCACAAACAAAAGTTATTTGCGAAAGTCTCTGCGAAGGCTATAACCGCGATTTTATGGTTCCGGTAACAATTTTCAGACCTTTTAATATTTATGGAAAAGGACAAAATTCTGATTTTTTAATCCCAACTATTATAAATCAAGCAAAATCGGGTAAAATTATCATTAAAGACGACAGACCAAAAAGAGATTATATACATGTTAACGACATAGTAGAAGCTGTAAGTTCGGCTATGTTTATAAAAAACGAAAGTAGCAATTATCAAATATTTAATCTCGGAACCGGTAAAAGTAATTCTGTTAAAGATGTAATAGATAAAGTATGCCAACTTTACAACCATACTGTTGAATATCAATGCACTAACGAAACAAGACAAAACGAAGTATTAGATACAATCGCTGATATTTCTAAAATTAAAAATAATTTAGGTTGGGAACCTAAAATATCCCTTTTCGAAGGTTTAAAATCTATGATTGATTAAAATTCAGATTAAGGAAGATAAAGAATAAGATTATGAAGAATATTTTAGTTACAGGAGCCGGAGGTTTTATTGGTTCACATCTCACCGAATTATTGGTTGAAAAAGGTTATAATATTAAAGCTTTTGTGCATTATAATTCGTGGAATAAATGGGGATGGTTGGATACAAGTTTTGTGAAAAAAGATGTGGAAATTATAAGTGGTGATATCCGTGATTATGACTCAGTTACAGCTGCCATGCATGGCTGTGACAGTGTTTTTCATTTAGCGGCTTTAATTGGAATTCCATATTCGTATGTTTCGCCTCAAGCCTATATAAAAACCAATATTGATGGCACATACAATATACTCCAATCGGCACGACAAGCAGGAATTGAAAAAATTATGGTAACATCAACCAGCGAAACTTATGGAACAGCCCAATACGTTCCTATTGACGAAAAACATCCTATGGTTGGACAATCTCCATATTCGGCAACAAAAATTGCAGCCGATCAATTGGCGATAAGTTACTATAAATCATTTGATTTACCTGTGAAAATAGTTCGACCATTTAATACTTATGGACCAAGACAATCGGCAAGAGCTATTATACCAACGGTAATATCTCAAATTTTAGCCGGTGAAACAGCCTTAAAACTTGGAAATTTAAGTCCTACACGCGATTTGACTTTTGTAAAAGATACAGCAAAGGGCTTTTTGGAAATTGCTTTAGCCGATGGACTTTTTGGTGAAATTACAAATATTGGTATGAGTGAAGAAATTACAATCGGAAATTTGGTTCAACTAATTTCAAACTTAATTGGAAAAAAAATTGAAATAATTTCAGATGAACAACGCATACGACCCGATAAAAGTGAAGTAGAAAGACTTTTTTGCAACAATACAAAAATTAAAGAAAACACGGCATGGCAAGCTGATTATACTTTGGAAAAAGGTTTAATAGAAACTATAGAATGGATAAGAAATAATCAATCGTACTTTAAATCAGATATTTACAATGTATAAAAGAGCTGTGATTTTAGCCGGTGGAAAAGGTACTCGCCTTAAACCTTACACCATAAGTTTACCCAAACCCTTGGTTCCGATTGGTGATATGCCAATTTTGGAAATAATCATTCGTAAATTAACAAAATCAGGATTCAACCATATTACGATTACAGTTAACCACATGGCCGAAATTATTCGAGCTTATTTTGGCGATGGCAGTAAATGGGGAATACTGATAGATTATTCGCTCGAAGATAAACCTTTGAGTACTATGGGGCCGCTAAAACTGATTAAGGACTTACCCGAAAACTTTTTGGTAATGAACGGTGATGTTTTGACAGATCTGGATTTTGAAAATTTTTATACCGAACATGTACAAAACAAAAATATATTTACCATTTCGGCATATTGCCGCGATCAAAAAGTAGATTATGGAGTGTTGGAGCTAGGATCAGATAATAAACTAGTGAACTTTGTAGAAAAACCGACAACCCGCTACAATGTGAGCATGGGCGTTTATATGGCAAGTAAAGATATTCTTGATTATATACCTGAAAATCAATTTTATGGTTTCGACCACTTGATGCTCGATTTGATAAAAGCCAAAAACCCCGCAACAGTAAAAGTTCATTCAGGATACTGGCTCGATATTGGTCGCCCTGACGATTACGAAAAGGCATGCGAAGATTTTGAAGGAAAAACTTTTTAGTTTTCAAATACCGCGATTTATAAAGATATATTGATGAAAAAGGAGGCTGTCTCACATTTGAGACAGCCTCCTTATTTATAAATACTTAAGCCAATTATTTTTCAGCTAAAAGCACTTCTTCGTTTCCGGCAACTGTGAGGTTAAGTACCACAAGATACTTTTTATATTGTTCCTCACTAAGCATAAACTTGGCATTACCAAGGTTAAAAAACAAAGCTTTTTCTGCTTCTACTTCGTCAGTTTTGTTAATAGCTGACATTACTTTACGTTCAGTTAACTCGAACAAATAGCGAAGTTGATCGCGTTGTTCATCGCTTGCGTTTAAATAGCGCGTTAGCGAATTCAGTGTAACTTCGTTGTTTAACTTGCTGAATACTTTATAATCATTTAATTCTAATGCAAATGAGTTTCCGTAAACAGCCAATGCAAATAATGCTGATAATACAATCTTTTTCATACCTTTTTCTTTTTTAAAAATTATACACAATCTTAGTTTAAATTGGTTATTCCACTTTGAAATAACTTTGTCATAACAATTTGTTTTAATTTGACACTGCAAAGATACATGTTATAAAACATATTTTTGGCATGTTTTTCATCAAAAATGTGTTTCAAGATTGTATAATAATTTTAAAAATTCAAACTTTTTGATTTAAACTATTCATTTATAGCAATATAAATAATATAGACAGGATGTTACAAACATGTTACATTTAACACTTTTTATAATTGAAAAAAGCTGATTTTTATGTTGTAAAACATGTTTTTGAGGATTTTTGATGAAAAAGTGAATGAAAAATTCGAAAAAATGAAATCCTAAATGCTACATAATACTAACAAACAATTTCGATATTTCTCATATTTGCTAAATATTTTCCAAAGTATAGTCAGAAAAAAATCAAAAAATAATCTAAAACATATTTGAATAATAAGTTAAATTCAACAGCATAAAATATATTTACAAAAAAAACATATATATAAATAAAATTATTGTTATTTTTGTTGCAACTTTCCATTTTATTTATAATTATTTACCCGATAAGAAAATAATTTATATAAATATCTATTAATAAGCTAAAAATATAAGTATTATGAAAAAGAATTTATTTATCATTCTAATGTTAACTATTACTTTTAAGGTTTTTGGGATAGTTTATAATGTTACAGTACCGGCCGTAACAAAAGCTTGTTATATTGCAGGCGAAATGAACTCGTGGGCACAAGAGGCAATGATTAAAATAGATGCTACACATTACACAATTGACTTAAGCTCAGCTACGGCATTACAAAAATACAAGTATTGTTCCGGACCTTCATGGAACTATGTGGAAAACACTCCAAATGGTGATAACAGGTCATACACTGCAAATGACATTGTTAGTTCGTGGGCATTGGTTTATGACCCGACAGTTATTGCTACAGATGTTAAATATAGCGTAACCGTTCCAGTTGGTACCAATGTATGTTATATAGCCGGAGCATCAAACAGTTGGCAATTTCAGGAAATGACAAAAACTGATGCAACACATTTTACCATTACTATAAATACTGCACTCCCTAATTCTTATAAATATTGCTCAGGTCCCGGTTGGAAATACGAGGAACTTGATGCTGCGAATCAACCAATTGCGAATAGAAATTATAATGCGAATGATGTTGTAATAAAATGGGCAGAAATATATATCCCAACAGTTACTTATAATGTTACAGTGCCTTCAGGTACTAATGCTTGCTATATTGCAGGTGAAATGAATAATTGGGCTCATCAGGCTATGGATAAAATAGATGATACGCATTACAGATTAACAATTCAAAATGCAACAACAACTCAAAAATACAAATACTCTTCAGGTCCGGACTGGAGTTATGAGGAATTGAACTCAGCAGGCGAAAAAATAGAAAACAGATCATATTCAGCTTCTGACATTGTGGCAAAATGGTCTTCAATTTGGAATCCTGGTGAGCTTGTTACGCCAATTGCTAACACATTAACACTTGCCTCAGGTAAAGTTGAAAGATATTCATTCAACAAAGCTGCAATCAACAACCGAACAGTAGATGTTTGGCTACCAGCCGGATACACAACAGATAAAAAATATTCAGTTTTATATATGCACGATGGTCAAATGCTTTTTGATGCCACCCAAACCTGGAACAATCAGGAATGGAAAGTAGATGAAACAATTTCTCAACTTATTCAAAATGGTGAAATAAAAGACCTTATCGTGGTAGGTGTTTGGAATAGTACAAATCGATATAGTGAATTTTATCCTGAAAAATCACTTAATTATTTACCTTCAGATATTAAAACCCAAAAAATGACCGAATTTAACAATGAACCAAAAGGAGATGAATATTTAAGTTTTATTGTCGATGATTTAAAACCATTTATCGACAAAACATATTCGGTTTATTCAGATCAATCAAATACTTATATTGCAGGTTCAAGTATGGGTGGACTGATTTCGTGGTATGCGCTTTGCGAATATCCTTCTGTTTTAGGTGGAGCTATTTGCATGTCGACCCATTGGGCTAATAATGAATTGGATAGCCCTTCTATTCCTGATTCGTTCCGAAAATATTTATTAGCAAAAATGCCCAGTCCACAGAATCATACTTTATATTTCGACCATGGTACTGTAGGGTTGGATGCAAATTATCCACAGCATCAGGTATTGACTGATACAATAATGAGATTTAAAAAATATAGTGCAAGCAACTGGATTACAAGAACTTATTCAGGTGACGATCATAACGAAACATGCTGGGCAAATAGATTTAATATTCCGCTAAAGTTCATGTTCAAAAAGGCAGATGTAACTTTAGCTTTGATTACCCAATTTGAACAAAAATCATTCGAATGTGGAAGCACAATACCTATAGTTTGGGACAATAACTCATTGGTAACCAATGTAAAAATTGAATTTTCGGGCGATAATGGAGTTACATGGTCAACAATAGCAGCTTCAGTTGCAGCCTCAAATAAAACTTTTAACTGGACAGCACCAAACACAGCACTTTATGAGTGTAAAATAAGAATTAGTAGTACAACAAATGCTGGATTAATGGTAGAATCACCCGGAATTTTTGTTTTATACAATCATTTAGCAACAAAAGTAGAACCGCTATTAAAAAACTATTTGCCTGTATTTGTTTATCCTTATAATCAACAATATCCGGTTACAACAGCCACAGATTCACAAATAATAAATGGTAAAGTTGGAAATGCATGTGGACCAACAGCGGTATCAAACATATTATCCTTTTGGGAGTTTCCAAGAAAAGGATTTAGTTCAAGAACTTTTACCGATCATTTAAATTGCGTGTGGTCAGCAAATTTTTCAGAAACAGAATATAAATATGATTTAATAACTGATAAACTTAATATTAATAGTCCTCAAGCAGTAATAGATGCCAATGCAACATTGATGTATCATGCCGGAGTTGCCATGCATGATACCTGGAGAACGGGTAATAGTTCCGGTGCACTTCAAGCATTTAAAACATATTTCGGCTATAATTCAAATGCAAAAGAATTAAACAGAGATAATTACACTCCCGAACAATGGGAAAAAGTAATGAAATCGGAATTAAGCCTGGGGCGTCCTCAAATAGTGCAAGGTTGGGCAAAAATTAATCCCGATGGTAGTCACGATGGGCATTGGTTTATGTGTGATGGATATTCCGAGGAAAACACTTACCACGTAAGTTATAATTATGGTGCAGGAAGTGATTGGTATTTTCCATTATATGAATTTGGCATTTACAAATTAAAAAATTGGATATTTGCATATTTAGAACCTGATTTTAAAGGAAAGAAGATTTCATTAACAAGTCTGGCAGGGAATGAATATTGGCAGAAAGGAACTCAAAAAAACCTAATTTGGACGAGTACAAATGTTGCAAAAATAAAAATTGAATTTTCGGGCGACAATGGCATTACCTGGTCGGAAGTTGCTTCTAATATTGATGCAAATTTAGGAAATTACAATATTAATTTACCCAATGCTGAATATGAAAAATGCAAAATAAGGATTACCGACATGGATAATATTAATATTTCAAGCCACAATCAAATAACATTTTCAATTTTCGACACTAAAGAATTGACCCTCAAGCAATCAATTCCCACACAAATTACATGCAAAAGTAAATTACCTATACGTTGGATAGCAAAAGGATTAAATACTGTAAAAATTGAATATACCGAAAATGAAACTGAATGGTTATTCATTGGTGATACAATTGCTTCAGCTCAAAATTTTATTTGGACTGTACCTGATAAAATAATTCAAAATTGTAAAATCAGGATTTCAGATAAATCAGATAACAGTCTGTTTGCTAGTTCTTCAGCATTTACAGTTAACAAAACAGTAAAAGTTGGTGGCCCATACATCATTGATAATAACACCTTAGTTTTGTGTCATTTCAACAAAAACTATGTAAATGAAATAGAACCAACAAAAACACTTACAGCTTATAATTCAACTAGTTTTGAAGAAAATTTTGATTTATCGCTCGATTATGGGTTGAAAATTGATAATTCGAGCTCAACATCATATAGTTGTGTTGTAGTACCACATTCCGAATTATTAAGTTTAATTGGCGATTGGACTATTGACTTTTGGTTTAAAATTCTGTCCTGGGGAAGTGGAACTGTTGCTTATCCATTTATTTTTTTTAAGCCTGGTGCTAACTATTTTATAAATTTAAATGCGTCAAATCAAACATTAAGAGCAGGTTACGATTATGATGGCGGCGCTGAATTTTTGGATTTACCTATAAATTCATTAGTGTTAAATAAATGGTTTCATCTTTCGTTTACAAGAAACACTTTAAACAATACCTTAAATTGTTATATTCATAACGACAAAAGAGCTTTAACTACTAGTAAATCAATCATATATAATCCAACACATATACCCAAAACAAATACTAATGATATAAGGATTGGTGGTTATAATTATGGATCGAATGTACAGTTTGATGGATATATTGACGAACTTAGAATAAGTAATGTGGTACGGAACTTTGAAACAACCGGATTGTCGGAAATAAAAGCAAGTAAACTATTTGAAATTTCACCTAATCCTTCGAAAGGATATATCGAAATCACATGCAAAAAAGCAATACAAGAGCCTGCAAAATTAACAATAGTGAACCTTAATGGTCAAATTATTCTTGAAAAAATATTGTTATCCGAAAAACAAACATTAAATTTGACAGCATTTGAAAAAGGTATCTATTTTATTCAGTTTAAAAACAAGGAAAAATCGGAAACGAAAAAGTTAATTTTGTACTAATATTGAGCTATTAAGCTGTAAAAAGTTTTATCAAGGATGTTTTCACTTATATTTGTATGCTTTTCACTGAAATATTTTTGTTTGCATACACATTGCTTATACATTTGCATTATTATAAATTTATAAGTAAACAACAAATTACAGATTTAACAATTTAATAAAGAAGGTAAATTATGAAAACATTCAATTATTTTATGGTAATGCTTGCAATAAGTATTATTACATGGAGTTGTTCAAACAACGAAATATCAAATGAAGCATCTGTTAAAACATCTATGGAAACTGGTGTTATAGAATTAAGTACATCTTTGAATGCCATTGCAAATTCAGAAGGTTATCAGGTTTTGTCAATTTCATCAATTAATGAGAACACTTCTAGTAAAGTTTTAAGTATCAGTCCACTGGTCATTGACTCTACTTTTAGCAGCATTGTTTTGGCAGATATTGCAGGAGTATGGGATTATAAAGCAATCAGTTACAAAAAAGGTCCGTCTATGTATATGCGCTATTTCACAAAAACAGCTGTAAGCGATAAAATGGTATTACGTTTACCTGAAGAAAAAGCAAAAAGACCAAAAATTTTGTTTCAGTTCACTCCTACTGATACTTTATTGGCAAATAATTATGTAATATCATTATCAAAATACGATTATAAGTTTAATCGATTTTTAGGTTGGGATTACAAGATGGCTTCAACTATTAATATAAAAGCAGTAGATGCCGGAGCATTAAACATCCAATCATCTAGTTCAAAAGCAAGTGGTTACAAATATGCTTCTGAGTTTATATTTACCGATGGTAACAAAATTAACACCAGTTATTCAACAGGAGATACTGCCATTAGCATTTATTCGATTAGCAATGCTGTAAAAAATCTTTATGAAGAAAAGTTTACTGCAATAAAAACTTCAACTGACAACAAACACAGAGAAAGACTTTATACATTAACAGTTGGTGATGTCAAAATTGTACGCGAACCCGGAAAAAATGGCTTGGATAGTGCAAAAGTTTATTTAAAAGGTGTTTTACAACTCAATTCAAAGGTTGAAATTATTGATATTGTTGCCTCAACTGACCCAACAGACAATTCGGTGATTCAGAAAAAACGCGAATTAAAAATTACTTTTGACGATGGAACCAGTAAAACAATGACTGAATTGCTCGGAACTTCGGTTGATTTAATCCGTCAAATTTTTGCTACACTTCGCCAATCAACTTTTGCTGTTGATATAGTTGATGCTATTGCTTGGGATGTTTATAAGAATAAATAATAAACCATATATCATTATATATCAAGCTATTTAGAATTTAGTATAGGGGAAGAGTCATAAACTTCCCCTAATTTTTATAAAATAAAAATTGGTAAAAACATCTACAATAAAATATTTCAACAATGTATATAAAAAATAAGACTATCAATTTAAAATACATTGAAATTATCATTTATTTCATTATTTGGTTAAGTGTATTCACTTTACCTTACTTTATTCATCGCGAAAATTATATAGTAGATTGGGAAAAAGTAATAATTGAATGGCTGAGATTATTCGCATATTTAACTATTTTCATACTAAATGTTTATTTACTCATCCCTAAATACCTCTTTAACAAAAACTATAAATTATATATTAGCCTTTCTATTTTAACTATTATTTTTGTATTAAGTTCGAGTATTGCTTTACAAAAATTCTTAAAACCATCAAACACTTTATCCATGCCACCCATGGAAATTGGTCCTGGTATGCCACCCATGGAATTAGGAAACAATATGCCTGCACCAATGGGTTACAGAGCACCAAAAGCACCAATGGAAAAATCGCTATTTATGATTATTGTTGATAATCTGATAATTGCATTTTTGGTTTTTGCGGCTGGAACTACTATAAAACTAATGACTCGTTGGCTCAACGAAGAAGAAAAAAGGAAAGATGTGGAAAAGGAGCAATTGAAAACTGAACTTGCACTTTTAAGACATCAGGTAAGTCCGCATTTTTTTATGAATACGCTTAACAATATACACGCATTGATTGATATAAATTCAGATACAGCCAAAGATGCAGTTATCAGACTTTCTACATTGATGCGATATTTGCTTTACGAAACTTCCCATGGTCAGACTAGTCTACAAAAAGAAATTGATTTTATTGAAAGTTACATTATACTCATGCAACTAAGATTTTCAAAAAAAGTGAAAATCACACTCGATATTCAAAAAAAGCTACCGGCAATTCAAATTCCTCCTATGCTTTTTATAACGTTTATTGAAAATGCATTTAAACATGGTGTAAGTTATCAGAACGAATCATTTGTTATTTTTAAGCTCCAATTAATTGATAATCAGATTATTTGCAAAATAAAAAACAGCAAAAACAAACAAGTAGAAAATTACAATAAATCATATTCCGGAATAGGTTTAACTAACATTCGAAAAAGTTTAAATTTGCTTTTTGAAAACGATTATTATTTAAATATTACCGAAAATGAAAAAGAATTTGAAGTTGATTTAAAAATACCAATTTACAATAATAACATAAGCTCATAAAAATTTTATAACGAACTATTATAAATCAGTTAAACATAAAACACTAATTTTTAGCGAGAAACATATCACTATAATCAAGCAAAAACACATGAAACTTACATGTTCAAAATTAAAAATTTGGACAAAAGGTGAAGATATATCATTATTTAAAAAACATAATTACCTGTCAAATTCCCCCTTTAGGGGGATAGGGGGCAGATAAAATATTATAAACCTATGAAAATAAAGTGCTTGGCAATAGACGATGAACCTTTGGCATTAGAACAAATTAGCATATACATTGACAAAACTCCTTTTCTTGAAAAAGTAGCTTTGTGCCAAAGTTCTTATGAGGCTATAGAGTTTTTATCAACAAACGAAGTAGATTTGATGTTTGTTGACATAAATATGCCTGACATAAACGGCATAGACTTAGTAAAATCATTAGCGAATAAGCCACAGATAATTTTCACAACAGCCTACAGTGAATATGCTATCGAAGGTTTTAAAGTGGATGCAATTGATTATATCTTAAAACCAATTAGTTACAATAACTTTTTAAAGGCTGCCAACAAAGCTTTTTCATGGTTCGAGTTAAATCAAAAACAGCCTGAAACTCTACAAACCACACAAGATTCATTATTTGTAAAATCGGAATATAAGTTAATAAAAATCATGCTTTCCGAAATAAAATATATTGAAAGTGCCAACGAATATGTTCAAATTCATATTGATAACGAAAAACCAATTTCAACACTGATTCGACTGAAAAATATGGAAGAGCAACTTCCTAAAAACCACTTTATGCGTGTACACCGCTCATTTATTGTGAATCTCGATAAAGTGAAAATAATTGACCGCAATCGCATAGTTTTTGACAAAGTATATATTCCTATTGGCGATCAATATAAAGATGTTTTTCAAGCTTTTATTGATAAAACATTTTTGGTTTAGCATTTTTATAAATAATTTATATTAAATTAGAATACCCCTGAATAAATAAAAGTTAGAACACATAAGTAGATGATTAAAGATTACTAAAAAAATTATTAACTATATAATTCCCCCTTCAGGGGGCTAGGGGGCAGGTATAAAAAAATTAATTCAAATGAAAAAAATCATATTATCACTAATCATTTTATTTACAGCACAATACATTTTTAGCCAAAGCATAAAATCTATAAATATAACAACGGCAGGTACTTTAAAAGACAATATAAGTTTAACAGAACAAAAAACTGTAACTACACTTACAGTTTCGGGTAATATTGATGCACGTGATTTTGCTTTTATGCGCGATAAAATGCAAGTTTTGTCAGTTCTCGATTTAAATTCTTCTGTAATTAATAGTTATACAGGAATTCAGGGCACTTATTCCGGTTCAAACACAGTGTATCCTGCAAACGAAATTCCTGTATATGCTTTTTTCAATCCACTATTATATACTTATAAATCATCGCTTACAAGCATAAAATTTCCCTCAACAACCACAAAGATTGGGACACAAGCATTTTATTATAGTTGGAATTTGGCTGGCACAATAAATATACCGGCATCATTGACATCGATTGCCGATTATGCTTTTTATGGTTGTTCGTCAATTGCATCATTCACTGTAGCTAACTCAAATACACGATTTTCGGCCTTAAATGGTGTGCTTTTTAACAAAATTCAGGACAGTTTATTTGTTTTTCCTCCGGCAAAAAGTGGTTCATACACCATTCCAACTACTGTAAAACATATTGGCGCATCGGCATTCGAGAGCTCATATAATTTAACTTCAGTAATAATTCCAAATACTATAACAAGTATTGGAAGTTATGCATTTTCATATTGTTCGGGCATTTCGGGTGCTTTAACTTTACCAACATCTTTAAAAAAACTAGGCGATGGTGCATTTTATGGTTGTTCGAAACTTACAAGTGTAACAATTCCAGCTACATTAACCGATATTGGTTATTACTGTTTTCTCGAAAGTAATTTAGTTACAGCCTTTAACGTAATTTCATCAAACCCTGATTATACTTCGGTGGATGGTATGTTGATGAGTAAAAACCAGGACACTCTTTTTAGTTGTCCACCGGCTAAAACAGGTCCGATTACTGTACCAAGTACAGTGAAACTAATTGGAAGTTATGCTTTCTACAATTGCACAAAAATTTCCGGTACATTAACAATTCCAGCTTCGGTTGATTATATTGGGAATTATGCATTTTACAACAGTTCACTTATCTCATCTTTCGAAGTAAACCCGCAAAATTTATATTTTACTGCCGAAAATGGAGTTTTATTCTCAAAAACCAAAGATCGTTTATTGGTTTACCCGGTTGCAAAATCAGGTGTGTATCAAATGCCTAGAACTATAAAAACAATCGATCCGGCTGCATTCGCTTTTTGCTCAAGTATAACCGGCACATTACAATTACCCGCATCGGTTACATCAATTGGCCTTTATGCATTTTATAATTGTACACAAATTTCAGCCCTTGATGTTGATGCCGGAAACAAGGAATATTCCTCAGATAATGGTGTATTATATAAACATGAAATGGATACTCTATTAATTTGTCCATTAGGTAAAACAGGAAGTTATACCATTCCAGAAAACGTGAAATATATTAGTTATTCTGCATTTGGAGGATGTAGCGGCATCACTTCAATTACATTTCCAACAACTCTGACAGGTATAGGCAATTATGCTTTTGCATATTGCACTGGGTTAAGCAAAATTCAAATTTCTAAAAGCACATCAAACATTGCAAATGGAGCCTTTTATAGTTGCTCAAATTTAGTTGAAATTAGCATTGTCAACCCGGAACCTCCTATAGTTGATTATTACACTTTTGATTTGGTAAATAAAACTACTTGTAAACTTATTGTTCCTACAGGATCTAAATCTACTTATCAAACCGTGCCATATTGGAGTGAATTTATAAACATTTCAGAAAGCGAATTTTCCAACAAAATTGAGGTTCAAAAAATAGATCAACATGTTTATGTGCAAAACAATGGAATAATGGTTGAAGAATTAAAACTTGGTGAACTGATTGAAATATTTAGCATTGAAGGACGAAAACTCATTTCAGAAAAAGCTACATATCAAAAAAAGTTTTGGAGATTACCCTCAAATTCAATATATTTGGTGAAAATATCAAATAATGTTTTTAAAATATCACTATAACATGTTGAATTATTAACAGCTCAACTATTTGTTTACAAATGAAACTGTAATAATTATAGAAATCAAAGAATTGTAAAAAGGATAAAACAGACTTTCACTGAATTTAATAGATTGTTTACTGAATTTATTTGTCAAAAGTGTGCTACAATAGTAATTTTGAATTATTAAAAATCAAAATTATTCATCTATTAAAAATTTAAAGTCATGAAAAAAGAAAATTTATTTATTGCAACTTTTTTGGGTGTAGCACTTAGTTTTTGTGCATGTCAGAGCAATGATGCTCTTAACAGTGAAATTTTAGCTCCTGAAGTTGAACAGGCAGTTAGCAATGAAATTGAAAGTACTGATGGTTTGATGCAAGTATCTTCCTTTACTTCAAATCCTATTTCACTTACAGATGCTGAAAAATCAGGTTTGTATTTGATGCGTGAAGAAGAAAAAATGGCACGTGATGTATATAGTTTTTTCTATACAAAATTTAAATTTCGTATATTTGGGAATATCACTAAAAGTGAAAATGTGCATTCAAATGCTGTTTTAAGACTTATTACTTATTTTGGGTTAACTGATCCGGCTGTAGCAACTGTTGCAGTTTTTAAAGATCCTACTTTGCAGGCGCTTTACAACAAATTTACTACAGAAGCAACTACTGTTGATCAAGCATTGAAAACAGGAGCATTTATCGAAGAATATGATATTGCCGATTTAAAAAGATTAATAGCAGAAACACAAAACAAAGACATCAAGTTGGTGTATGGTAATTTGATGAGAGGCTCAGAGTTTCATCTGAAAGCATTTACCGGTGTTTTAAAATTAAGAGGTATAGTTTATGTACCAACAATTCTTTCAATAGAAGAATATAATTTAATAATTGCGAAAAAATAGTTAAAGCACACCAATTTGGTTTAAAAAATGTATCCTTAATGAAGGATACATTTTTTAAGTAATTAAATTAAAGGCACAAGAATTTGTAGCTATTTTGACAAATTAGTATTATCAGAAAAAAGAAAAAATCAGAATTAAAAATCTGGCATTCTTAAAAATATATATAAAATAAGCAGAAATCATGACAATCAGGAAAAACATTGCTATCAGCGACGAAGGATTTTTATTTAATCCTACCACAGGCGATTCGTTTTCGACAAATGGAATTGGAGCTGAGATAGTATTATTAATGAAAAAAAATATTTTATTGTCCGAAGTGGTAGATACTATGTGCAATAAATACGATGTAGATAAAACACTTTTCGAACGTGATCTTGAAGAATTTATGCTTCAATTGAAAGATTACAGTATTCTTGAGTAGAGGTAAGAGGTAAGTGGTAAGAAAGTAAGAAATTAATAAAATGAGTAAAGACATTAAACATAAAATTGTAATTGCAGTAACAGGCTTGAATGCCATTGATAGTCCGGGGCCAGGTGTAGCTGTAATAAGAGCGATACGTGAATGTCCCGATTTTGAAGTACGTATCATTGGATTGTCATACGAATCGCTTGAGCCTGGATTATATATGCACGATTTGGTAGATAAAACCTATCAAATTCCCTATCCAACAGCTGGAACTGATGCACTAATGGGTAGAATACAATATATACATGAAAAAGAAAACTTAGAACTAATCATACCCAATTTTGACGCAGAACTTTTTAATTTTATGAAATTACGTGATGCGCTAAAAAAAATGGGGATAGCCACATTTATGCCCGATTTGGATCAATTCGAAGCACGGGATAAAATGAAATTATTCGAATTTGGTAAAAAACATGATTTTTGCGTACCCAAGGACAAAATTATTCATGAGTTTAGAGAATTGGCTCAACTCGAAAAAGATTTTGAATATCCTATGGTAATAAAAGGTAAGTTTTACGATGCTATTATTGCTAATAGTATGGAGCAGGTTGAAAAAGCCTTCTATAAAATTCTATCCAAATGGGGATTACCAATTATTGTCCAGGAATTTATAAAAGGAACTGAGATAAATATAGCTGCATTGGGCGATGGCGAAGGAAATGCTATAAGTGTGATACCTATGCGAAAACTCTATATCACTGATAAAGGAAAAGCTTGGGCCGGTATTACCCTCGACGATGAAAGTTTTATTGAATTGGCTCAAAAATTTATTAAAGCTACCAAATGGCGTGGAGGGTGTGAGTTGGAAGTAATGCTAAGCTACGATGGAAAACCTTACATAATGGAAGTCAATCCACGATTCCCTGCTTGGATTTACCTTACAGCTGCTGCCGGTCAAAATCAGCCTGCTAGCTTAGTTAAAATGGCTTTTGGTCAAAAAGTAGAACCATTTACAGAGTACGAAGTAGGAAAAATATTTGTTCGCTACGCTTGGGATTTAATAACTGATATCAGGGAGTTTCAAAAAATATCGGGAAATGGGGAACTCTAAGCATTTACAATTTAATCATTTACGATTTACAATTTGAAGATATTATGGAAAAATTAAGATACGAAAGGCCATTCATAATTAAAATGAACGCCGGATTAATGAATAAATTTGGTTCAAAAACTGAAAATGAGCCTGTTACACATATCGAAAGTGTAGCTGTTAAAAGCTTAATGAATGAATATGGGTCACCGCTATTTGTAATTTCCGAAAAACAAATCAGACGTAATTATCAGAATGCACAACGCATTTTTAAAACCCGTTATCCAAAAGTACAATTTGCATGGTCATATAAAACCAATTACAACAATGCTGTGTGTCGAATTTTCCATCAGGAAGGTTCGTGGGCCGAAGTGGTTTCGGGCTTTGAATACGAAAAAGCTCTCGGAAATGGCGTTTCGGGCAGTAAAATAATTTTCAACGGACCTGATAAAAGTGATAAAGACTTGATTACAGCATCCCAAAATGGTTCATTGATTCATATCGATCATTATGATGAATTATATACTTTGATTCGGTTGAGCGAAGAAAACAACCTGAAACCACGTGTTGCCATTCGTGTTAATATGGATACAGGCATTTATCCAAAGTGGGACAGATTTGGCTTTAATTTCGAAAACGGTCAAGCTTGGAATGCCTTAACGCGAATTATCAATTCCCAAAACCTCGAACTTGTAGGAATTCATTGCCATATAGGTACTTTTATGCTTTCGCCTAATGCGTATGCCATTGCTGCCCGTAATTTATGTGAGTTAGCGTGGACAGCTAAAGAACGTTTTGGAAAAATGGTTCAATACATTGATCTTGGTGGTGGATTTCCTTCAACCAATACACTCAAAGGTGCTTATTTACCCGGAACAGATACAGTTCCATCTATCGACCAATTTGCCGATGCTATTTCCGATGTTATTCTTGGCTATGGTTTTAAGCAGGACGAATTGCCTTTGCTGATTCTCGAAAGTGGTCGTGCTTTGATTGACGATGCCGGATATTTGCTAGGTACTGTACTAGCGACCAAACGATTATCAGATGGCAGGCGTGCTACAATTATGGATTTTGGATTAAATTCATTGTTCACATCGCTGTGGTACGAACATAAAATAAGTCCGGCTCAAAAATTGGGCAATCAAAACGAAGAAATGGTCATGTTTGGACCGCTTTGTATGAATATTGATGTAGTTCGTGAAAGTATAAACATGCCAATGTTACAAAAAGGCGATCAGGTAGTAGTGCATAAAGTAGGAGCATATAATATGACGCAATGGATGCAATTTATCACCTATCGTCCGGCTATAGTTTTGATTGATACCGAAAATAATACACATATTATTCGCAAAGGCGAAGATTTGAGATACATGGAGGAATTGGAAAACATCCCGGAACATTTAAAATCGTAATTGAGATAGAAAAATATGAGCATTCCCAAACCATTAGTGTTTTTGCAAAAAGAAGTATTACCGGCAATTTTAAACAGTTATTCTATTATCTTTTTTTTAGATAATAAGGTTTTAGCATCCACAATAATGTTGGTAAGTTTTTTTAATTTCTGGGCCGGTTTTAGTGGACTAGTTTCGGTTTTAATTGCTTTAACCATAGGCTATTCCATGCATCTTGATAAACAAACGCTTCGAAGTGGATTGTTTACATTTAATGCGTTATTGGTAGGTATTGGGATGGGTACATTTTTCGATCCGGGACTCGTATTTTTCAGTTTACTGGCATTGGCTTCATTGTTAACTATTTTACTCTCAGTAAGTTTTTCAAGTTGGTTTGGAAAATACAAATTACCATTTCTAAGTGTGCCGTTTGTAATAACATTTTGGTTTATAGTACTTCCTTCTTCTCATTTTGAGAACTTAGGTTTAACGCAACGAAGTATTTACTGGATAAACGAAGTGTATGCAGTTGGTGGTAATAATTTGCTTGATTTTTTTCAAACTGTCGACAATTTTAAAGTTAATTCACTGATTGATATTTACTTAAAATCTATCGGCTCAATTTTGTTTCAAAGCAATGTGTTAGCTGGCTTATTGATTTCATTAGCATTACTTTATAGTTCACGTATATTATTTTCATTGTCGGTAATAGGTTTTTTATCGGCCTATTTCTTTGCACAATTTACCGGCTCGGAAGCAGCAAGTATAAATTATTACAATATTGGTGCTAATTACATGATGGTTGCATTTGCCATTGGTGGGTATTTTATTATTCCATCCAAACAGTCGTATCTTTGGACAGTTTTGCTTATACCACTCACTTCCTTAGTTTTATTGTTTTTTTATAAACTCTTATCCTACATTCAGTTACCGGTATTTTCGTTGCCATTTTCGTTTGTAACAATATTGTTTCTATATTTCCTTCAAATGAGAACTCAGGTAAAAAGTCTTATTATCACCCCATTACAACAAAATTCACCTGAAAAAAATTTATATACTTTCAGCAATAATAAAGATAGATTATCCGGTTTGTATTATATACCTTTGCATTTACCGCTGATGGGAGAATGGACTGTAACACAGGCACATAATGGAGAAATAACACACAAAGGAGATTGGGGGCAAGCTTTCGACTTTATGATAACAGACCATGAAGGAAAAACCTATAAAAACAATGGCATAGCACTAAGCGATTTCTTATGTTATAATAAACCAGTATTTGCTGCAGCCGATGGTTATGTTGAGTCAATAATCGATTCGGTGGAAGACAATGTAATAGGAAAAGTAAACACAGTTAGCAATTGGGGAAATAGCATTGTAATTCGTCATGCATCCGGCTTATATACACAGCTGTCGCACCTAAAAAAAGGTTCATTTAAAGTAACTAAAGGCGATTTTGTAAATAAAGGCGATATGTTGGCACTCTGTGGAAATTCAGGACGTTCACCCGAACCGCATGTACATTTTCAGGTACAGATATATCCTATAATTGGATCAAGAACAATAACTTATCCTTTTGCATATTATTTCAAACAACTTGCAGATGACAAACAGCAATTGGTTCAATTCGAAATACCAAAACTTGGAGATAAAATTAGTAATGTTTCAATTGACAAATTTCAATTTAATGCATTTAACTTATTACCCGACAGTTCGTTTACTTTTAAATATACACTCAACAATTCAGTTGAGAAAAATCTAAGTTGGGATATATATACTGATGCTTACAATCAAAAATACGTACATTGTTCGCAGACTAACTCAGTTGCATATTTTGTTAACGATGGGTATATGTTTTATTTTACAGCGTTTTATGGTGATAAATCTTCTATACTTTATTACTTTTTTCTATCTGCTTATAAAATATTTTTGGGTGAAACAACTAAAAACCGCTTGGATGATTCATTGGCTTTAAGCATGTTAGCAAGTTCAAAATTTTATACTTGGATAAACGATTTTATTGCACCATTCTATAATTTTATCCGTGTAAGTTTTCATTCAAATATTATTGAATCCGAAATGTCATTGAATAAAGGAACCATTAAATATAGTTCCGAAATTGAATTGAAATACCTGAAAAAATCAAAAATAATTAGTCGTTCGGAACTCACAATTAACGAGACCGGTATTACTGCTTTTGAATATACAAATGATAAAATAAAGATGAAAGCCACATGTATAAACCTCTGATATTTATACTTTTAATCACTATTCCTTTACATGCTCAAATTACGATGGATGAGCAAAAAATTGACAGTTTAAGTTATAGTTACTACATGAGTGGCGACTGGAAGCAATTAATTGAACTCGGAAAAGTAGCTGACAAAGAAGATGTGAATTTTAAGCATTTACAACAGCGTTTGGGTTATGCCAATTTTATGTTGGGAAATTATTACAAAACTATAAAACATTATACAAATGCCTTGCAATTTGATCCTACTGATCAAATTACGCATAGCTATTTGTATTATGCAGCCATTAATGTGGGTGATAATGAAATGGCTATGTTTCATGCTTCGAAACTAAATAAAGAAGCTCAAAAAGTCATGAAATTGAAAAGATTGCAAGTGGTTGATGCCGTTGATTTTGAATTTAATTACAAAATTAACGACAGTGATATTCGCTCAAATCCAAATTATACACGTATTGGAATAAATTCAAAACCTGATTTTCGATTTAATATTTATCAGTCCTTTTCACAATATAACCAAACTAATGATTCAACAACTCAAGTAAAACAAAACGAATATTTCTTATTGTTATCTTACAGTTTATTTAGTAGAACAACAATGCGTTTTGGGTATCATTACCTGAATACTAAAGTGGATGATGCCATGTATAATTATAAAGATACAATAAAAACAAATGTGTTTTATGGTAATTTAAGTCAGCGAATTGGCAGGTTTGATTTGGGGCTAAGTAGCTCATTATTAACCGGCGATACTATACAAATTCAAACCGGTGCTCATATTGGATTAGCATTACCAGGTAAATTAAAACCATATCTAAAATCTTCGTTGTATACAATAAGCCGAAACAATATTAACCGACTAATTTATTCCCAATCTGCCGGTATATTCGCTACAAAAAAATTGTGGCTCGAAGGCGAAATCACATTGGGAAATTTAGATAATTACGTAGAAAACAATGGATTATATGTTTACAATTCGCTTGATGCTACAAAATTCAGAGTTGGTACAACTGCATTTTGGTATTTAGCTCCCAAAATTACTTTATTTGCAAATTATACTTACGACAAAAAACAAATAACAGATACTCAAATTTATTACAATCAAAATTCATTATCAGGAGGATTTATATGGAAACTTTAAAATTCAGGATATTAGTTGTAACTGTTTTATTTTCAGGCTTATTGCTTAATGCACAAACAGCAGCTCGTCAATCAGCCTTTAGTAAAAGCTACGAATTAGAAAATGCATCGAATTATGCATCTGCAATAAAAGAAGTGAAAACTGTATTTGATACGGATGATTATTTTTGCAATATCCGATTGGGATGGTTGTATTATTTAAGTAAAAATTATACTGAATCAATCAAATATTACGATAAAGCCATTTCTTTAAAACCTTATGCCATAGAAGCCCGGTTTGGATGTATAAAACCATTAAGTGCAAGCGAAAATTGGGAAAAAGTGAAAGCACATTACTTACAAATTCTTAAAATAGACCCTCAAAACACTACTGCAAACTACTGGTTAGGAGTTATTTACTATAATCGCAAGCAATATAGTTCCGCAGCCAATTTATTCGGTAAAGTAATAAATTTGTATCCGCTGGACTACGATTCGGTGATTATGTTGGCATGGACAAAACTATATTTGGGAAAAATGGGGGATGCAAAAGTACTATTTAATCATGCACTTACCATTCGTCCTAATGATGTTTCCGCAGTTGCCGGACTGAAGTTAATAAAGTAGAGAAAGAAATTATTATTACTTATTCTTCAATATATCTTCCAGCTTAATTAATTCATCACGGAGCTGCGCAGCTTCGAGGAATTCGAGTTTTTTGGCGGCTTCGTGCATGGCTTTGCGGGTTTTAGCAATGGTTTTTTCAAGTGCCGGTTTCGACATATATTGTACTACCGGATCGGCTGCTATACCCGGTGTATTTTCCGGTTCAATGTAAGCAGTTGGTTCTGCTTTGCTGAACGAATTTCTTTCTCCCTTGATAATGGCAGTTGGTGTAATTCCGTGTAATTCATTGTATGCCAACTGCTTTTCTCTTCTGCGAGTCGTTTCGCTAATAGTCTTGGCCATACTATCTGTAATTTTATCGGCATACATAATAACCCTGCCATTTAAGTTACGGGCAGCTCTACCCGCTGTTTGCGTCAACGAACGATGGGAACGTAAAAAACCCTCTTTGTCGGCATCGAGAATTGCCACAAGGGAAACTTCAGGCAAATCCAAGCCTTCGCGCAATAAATTTACACCCACTAAAACATCATAAATTCCACGTCGCAAATCTTCCATTATCTGCACCCTGTCCAAAGTATCTACATCAGAATGGATATAATTACACCTCACACCCATTTTAGCCAGATAATCGGTCAACTCTTCTGCCATACGTTTTGTAAGCGTGGTAACCAAAACACGTTCATCCTTTTCTACTCTAAGCGTTATTTCTTCCAGCAAATCATCAATTTGATTCAAGCTTGGTCGCACATCAATAATGGGATCGAGCAATCCGGTAGGACGTATTAACTGGTCTACAATAATTCCTTCGCTTTTTGCTAATTCGTAATCGGCCGGTGTGGCACTTACATATATTGTTTGCGGATTCAATGCTTCAAACTCGTCAAATTTAAGTGGTCTGTTATCTTTGGCCGAAGGAAGCCTAAAACCATATTCAACTAAATTCAGTTTACGAGCTGCATCACCGCCAAACATGGCTTTAATTTGGGGCAATGTAACATGACTTTCGTCGATGACCATCAAATAATCATCCGGAAAATAATCGAGCAAGCAAAATGGACGAGTTCCTGCGGCACGACCATCAAAATAACGGGAATAGTTCTCAATTCCAGAACAATAGCCCAACTCTTTTATCATTTCCAAATCGTAATTTACACGTTCGTAAATACGTTTGGCTTCATAATCTTTACCTTGCGACTTGAAATATTCAACTTGCAGCAGTAAATCGGCTTCAATATACTGTATAGCACTGTTGATGCGTTCTTTGGTAGTTACAAATATGCTTGCCGGATAAATTTTATAGGCATCGAAATGTTCAATTACTTTTAAATTGATAGGCTCAACCGTTAATATTTCATCAATTTCGTCGCCCCAGAAAACAACACGTAAAATAAAATCGGTGTAAGCCGGAAAAATGTCTACGGTGTCGCCTTTAACCCTGAAATTTCCGCGATTCAGCTCAATCTCATTGCGTGAATACAAGCTATCGACTAACGAACGTAAAAATAAATTCCTAACAATTTTCTGACCTTTGAATATTTCAATTACATTACTCGTAAAATCATCTGGGTTACCTATACCATATAAACACGAAACCGAAGACACAACCAGCACATCCCTCCTACCCGACAGCAAAGATGATGTTGTTGCCAAGCGGAGTTTTTCTATTTCCTGATTGATAGACAAATCCTTTTCGATATAAACATCGCTTACCGGCAAATAAGCTTCAGGTTGGTAATAATCGTAATACGACACAAAATACTCAACCGCGTTATCAGGAAAAAAGGCTTTAAACTCGCTATACAACTGAGCAGCAAGCGTTTTATTGTGGCTTAATACTAAAGTTGGACGTTTCACCTCATTCACTACATTGGCAATAGTAAATGTTTTTCCCGAACCGGTTACTCCCAATAAAGTTTGAAATGGTATGTGAGAATTTAAACCCGCCACCAGCTGTTTAATAGCTTCGGGTTGATCACCGGTAGGACGATAAGGTGAAGTGAGATTAAAAGACATAAATGTAAATTTACAGAAAATGTAGTCCCGACTAAAATCAGGACTTGAGAAGGCAGTTAAAGAAAAAATCTATTTGAAATTATTTTAATGTCAATAAATCAAATTTCGAAATTTAAGCCAAATCAACAGGCATGATTAACATCAAAATAATATAAACCAAAATACCGGGAAAACCGATTGATAAAATTGATAATAAAACAAAAGCTACCCTAATTATTGTTGGGTCAACATCAAAATACTCGGCTATGCCTGCACATACTCCCGCAATCATTTTATTGCGCGATCTCATAAGTTTTTTATCCATAATCTGTTTCATTTTAATTTATAAGCAAAGAAACAAAAAAACTATGATATAAGCAATTTTCATTTAAATCATTTTATTTTCAATACACATTTTATAGGAAAATGATCAGAAGCCCGGGTCTTTCCAACTTGAAAATCAAGAGCTTCGAAATTATCATCATAAAAAATATAATCAATACGAGATTTAAAAATTGATGAATTAAATGTCCAACCTAAACCATTTCCACATTCAATAAATGCATCATTGAGCTTGTGTTTAATCCTAGTGTAAACATACGAATTCGGCACATCATTAAAATCGCCACAAACAATAACAGGATAAGGTGATTTTTTTATTTCATCGTGTAATTTATCGGCTTGTAATGCCCTGATTGGATAAGCTACATTTAATCTTTGAGAGAATATCTTTGTAGTTTTAGCCAAAACTTCCGGGTTGAGTTGGTCGGTAAGTTCTTGAGCTAAAACCAAATCATCGCCTAAAAACCGATTTGACTCTAAATGACAGTTAATAAACCTTATAGTATCATTCTTGACAACAATATCAGCTAAAACAGCACCATTAAACTTCGATATTAAGTCAATTTCTTTAGTATTTATAATTGGATACTTTGAAATAACAGCCAAACCAGTTTTAGTAAGTACACCTAAATCTTCAAATTTTATATATTTATAAGGATAGTTTTTAAATATATTATTAACGTCCTCTTGTGTCAATAAAATTGAATCTTTTGCAACAAAGTATTCCTGAATACAAATAACATCAGGGTTTTCATCCAACAAATATTTAAAAACACCTATGGGATATTCAGCTGAATATTTAAGCAATTTTCCATTTAAATGTGTATTGTATGAAACAATAACTAATTCTTTATCTGATACTTTGCTCTTTTTATTTAAAATATTTATTGCCAAATAATTGTAAATATGGTTGTATGACAACAATATAAAAATCAGCGACACAATAAAATACCATTTTTTAAACACTAACCAAAAAATCACAAAAAAGATATTTGCAGCAAGCAGTATGGGAAAAGCAATCACAAAATAAATAGGTAATACAAAACTAGCAGGACTAATAAAAAACCCTACTAATGATAATATTAGAGCCAGTATAAAGATTAAATTTAATAGAGGTATTATGTAGTTTTTTATTGAGGTATGGGGCATAGAAATTGAATAAAATAAAACTAGACCTTTCGAAAAATCCCTAACTTTAAAAAAATGGAATGAATTATATATATTGAAAATTATAATATTAAAACATCTATACTGTTTTAGATAAAGAATATATTACATTTACTACTCTATCAATATCATTTTCTGATAATACAGGACTGGAAGGTAAACATAAACCTTTCTCAAAAAGAGCTTCTGATGTCCCATCACCGTAGAAAGGTGAATCGGCAAAAACGGGTTGCAAATGCATTGGCTTCCATAATGGACGAGTTTCTATATCAGCTTTATCCATTGCCAAACGTAAATCTTCTTGCGTAAAACCAACCTTTACAGAATCAATTTGTACGCAAGTTAACCAATGATTTGATTGATAATCTAAAGAAGGATTCTCCAATAAAGAAATTCCAGAAAGTTTTGACAACTTATCAGAATATTTTGAGTGAATTTCTCTACGTCGAGCAACATGATAATCTAAAACGGTCATTTGACCTCTACCGATGCCAGCACAAATATTGCTCATTCTATAATTATAACCTATTTCAGAGTGCTGATAATGAGGTGCATCATCCCTAGCTTGAGTCGCATAAAACATAGTTTTTATTGTTTCTTCGGTTGTAGAACAAACCAACGCACCACCACCAGATGTAGTTATAATTTTATTACCATTAAATGATAAACATGCAAATTCACCAAAAGTACCGCATTTTTTATTTTTATACTTTGAGCCAAGAGCCTCTGCAGCATCTTCTATTACAGGTATTGAATACTTATTCGCAATCTTTAATATTGCATCCATATTTGCAGGCATTCCATACAGATGCACAGGAATAATTGCTTTTGGCTTCTTTCCTGTTTTTGAAATTCTATCTTTTATTGCAATTTCTAAAAAATCTGGACTCATATTCCATGTTTCCTTTTCACTATCGACAAAAACAGGTGACGCATTTACATATATAATTGGATTTGCTGTTGCTACAAATGTAAATGATTGGCATATTACTTCGTCGCCAAAACCTACACCAAGCTGAATTAAAGCTAAATGAATAGCTGATGTTCCAGATATTAATGCAACAACTTTTTTGTTTTCTTCTAAATAATCTTCCAAAGATTTCTCAAAAGCATTGACATTTGGGCCTAACGGCACAACCCAGTTTGTATCAAATGCTTCTTGAATAAATTTTTGTTCTACTCCACTCATGTGTGCAAGTGAAAGCCATATTTTTTTGTTCATAATTTTAGAATTCAACATTTAATTTTTTAATAATTTTGCATCTATTACCAGCGGCTAAAACAAAATCAGGAATATCTTTGGTTACTACTGACCCTGCAGCTATTACACACCATTTTCCAATTTTTACACCTGGAGTTACAACAGAACCTGCACCAATGTGAGTTCCTTCTCCTACAAAAACATTGCCACAAAGTGTAACATTAGGTGAAATGTGTACGAAATTTTCAATTATGCAATCATGATCTACTGTTGCTCCAGTATTAATAATACAATGACTTCCAATTCTTGCACACGATTGAATTATTGCACCCTGCATTACAACAGTACCATTTCCAATTTCGCAGTTAGGTGAAAGAATTGATAATGAATGAATACCAATTCCAAATTCTACAGATAATTTATCAACAATTGTTTTTCTAATAATATTATTACCAATACTAACTATTATTGGAGACTTAAATTCTGAATTATGAATTATTGGCAAATTCAATAAATTATCAATTTTATCATTGTCATCATATAATCCATTTATTGCAATATCTTGGCTATACAAAATATCAATAATTACTTTTGCATGTCCACTAGCACCGTATAAATACATAAAAATAATTTTAATTTCCTTTAAATTCTTCCATTGTAGAAGAGGTTTCTGATTTTATTCCTTCTCTTGTTATTACTTTTCTAATTGTTAAATATAGTATTTTAAGATCTAAGAGAAAAGACATGTTATCTACATACCAAACATCTAAATCAAATTTTTGTTTCCAACTTATCGAATTTCTACCATTAACTTGTGCCCATCCTGTAATACCCGGACGAACTTCATGCCTTCGCATCTGATATTTGGTATATAAAGGTAAATACTGAACCAATAAAGGTCTGGGACCAATTATTGACATATCACCTTTCAATACATTATACAATTGAGGTAACTCATCGAGTGAAGTTGAACGAACCAATTTTCCAATCATCGTTAAACGATCACTATCAGGAAGTAACTTACCATTCTCGTCTTTTTTATTATTCATGGATCTGAATTTGATTACATCAAATAACTTTTGATTTTTACCTGGTCTTTTTTGAATAAAAAAAGGATTGCCATCATTTATAAAAAAAAGAAAAATACTTACTATTAATAAAATTGGACTAAAAAAAAGAATTGCAAGAAACGATAAAAA
Organism: Paludibacter jiangxiensis; assembly: GCA_945870155.1. Classification (GTDB taxonomy): domain Bacteria; phylum Bacteroidota; class Bacteroidia; order Bacteroidales; family Paludibacteraceae; genus Paludibacter; species Paludibacter jiangxiensis_A. The sequence goes on from CAMBSB010000004.1 coordinate 44,177, forward strand.
TACATCGATAATTCGTTTTAAGTGTTTATAATGCATATTATTATATTTTTTTATAGAACTCAACCCACTTATCTGTTAGATAAACTCCTGAAAATTTTGACAATACTCTTTTTCTTCCATTTTCACCAAATGTATTTCTTAAAGATTCATCTTTATATAAAATTACCATAGCATTTAAAAGTGAATCAACATCTTTTACTTTGCAGCGTAATCCAGTTACATTTTCTACCATTGCATCCATAACCCCATATGTATCACTACAAATTACAGGTAAACCTAAACATGATGCTTCAATTACACTTAAACCAAATCCTTCTCTGTAAGTTGGCAAACAAAACACATCTCCAGCTTGAAGTAATATTTCAGGATTTTGTGTTTTGCCATAAAACAAAAAATTCTTATTTGGCTCAATATTTGAAAAATCTGAAATTTTTAAAAGTAAATTTTCTTCGTCAATTCCAATTAATAATAAAAAAGCATTATTATAATCTAATACAAGTTTGTTGAACGCAAATAATAATTCATTAATACCTTTGTCTTTATTTAATCTTCCCAAAAAAACAAAAACAATTTGATTAGAAAATATCTTTAATTTATTCCGAATCTCATTTCTGGTATCTATTGTTGGATGAAAAAGTTCTGTATTAACACCTGCAATTGATCCTTCACCTAATACAAATGAATTATTTTTCTTAATTATTTTGTGTTTTGTTAAAAAATCCTTTTGAGACTTTCCATCAACTAAAATTAATGTATTTAAGTGTCCTATAAGCCAGTCAAAAAAAATTAATAAAATTCGTAAAAGACCTTTTTTTGTAATCCAAACTTGACCTGTGAAAATATGAATTCTGTTTTTAATCTGTAAAAAAAAACCTGCAATAGATGTAATTAATCCCGCTTTGGGGGTTACAGAGTGTACTGCATAAAAATTATTTTTTTTAAAATAAGACATTAGCATTAATAGAGATTTAACATCATTTATTAAATGAATTTTTCTTTCTAAAGGTATTATTTTATATGATTTAATATTGAGATTTTCCAATTGTCCTAAGTCTTCAATCTTAAAATTACCAACTAAATATATTTCATAATATTTTGACAATTCATTTATATGATTTTTAAGAAATGAATCAACAGTAATATAAACAGAAACTATAAAACAAATTTTCTTTTTAGGAGTGTTATTTATCATTATAATATATTTTAATAGCAAAAATTGTAGTAAATTTAAAACAACCTATTATTTTAATAAATAAAGTTTATTTGATTACATTATTGATATATTAAGAATTTTTGTAGCCTCATCAAATTCTTTATTTGAAATTGATTTAGAACGTTTTTTTACTATAAATTCCAACCCCCCAATTAAATAAAACAAAAAATATATGATTATTTTTAGTAAATTCACAAAACTATAATAAACCATATCGAAAAAATCAATATTATAGTATTTACGTTTTTGTATCAATTTAATAACATTAAAGGTTTGTCTTGAATATTTTTTTAATGTTGGAACTCCAACACTTCTATAAAACAACAATGGTTCTTTAATATTTGTAAAATTGCTTATAGAAATAGTTCTAAGCCATAATTCATAATCCTCCATCATAGTGTTCCAATTTTCATTATATGGATTATTTCTAAACCATTCTGATTTACCTAATATAGTAGGATGAGCAAAACAACCAGATTTTAAAAAACTATGTACAGAATCTGGGGTTAAGTTTACATCTGTTATTCCTACAATTTTGTTATTTATATCAATGGAGTAATATCTTGAACCGACAACATCTACTTCTGGATTATTTAGAAGAAATTTCAGCTGTTTACTAATTCTTTCATAATGCATAATATCATCTGCATCCATACGTGCATAATAAATCCCATTTATTAGAGTTGTTAATTGATTTAATCTTATTACTAAACCTTTGTTCTCACCATCTGAAATAAGTTTAATTCTAGGATCATTAAATGATTTTGCAATATCCAAAGAACGGTCTACACTTCCATCATCTAAAAGGATTAATTCCCAATTAGTATAAGTTTGATTTATCACAGAATGAATAGCTTGTTCTAGATACTTTTCAGCATTGTAAAATGGAATACCAATTGTTATTAGTACATTATCAATTTCTTTCATATCATTTTAAATTCTTATCCAATTTGGGGGAATCAAATCAATAGTTGTTTCATTTAAATTTCCGTTATACCAATTTTTGGGGGCAATTACAATTTTTTCTATAAATGGATTAAGATATGCTCCCCACCAACTAAATGTACTATTTGCTAAAATTTGGTGTTTACAAGAAGACATCAAAAATAAATCCTTGATTGCCGAATTTTCTGAATGAGAATTATCAACAAAAAATTTATTGATACCTTCTAAATCCATAAACTCCTGTCTTATCCAATTAATATCATTTGAAAAAATAAAAAAAACCGGATTTGAAATTTTACTTGAAATTATATTTATAGCTTTTCTATAATAGTCTAAATCGCAATTATAGTAAATCTTTCTATTTTTTGAATTCAAATAATCACCACGTCTTATATGTAAACTAACTGAATTTGATGAATTTATTAAGTTTATGTATTCCGAATTATACAAAAATATTTTTTTGTGTTTTTCAAAGTCATATTCATAATTAAAATTATTCAAATACCTAAATGATTGCCAATAACCATCAAAGACATTTGATTTTGCAGGTAATTTATTTTTATAAAAAAAATTATTTTCAATATAAACTTTTCTGTGTAAAAATGGGAAAAGTTGATTCAATTTTCTAAAAATTCTGTAAATATTTTTGTTCTTAATAATTATATTGTTTTTAAAAACCTCTTTTTCTTCAACAACATGAATATCATTAAACAATTTAAGAATCGATTTATCAGTATTGTTATGTAATACATTATCAAAAAAATACTCAACTTTTATATTTCTTTCTTTGGCGATAAATTTACCAAAAAAATATTGAAATAATTGATTTCCTAAACCACCCCAAAGTTTTACAACTACCATTTAAACTTAAATTTATGATTTCTAGCAATGAGATCGATTATAAAAATCTTTACGATGAATAAGAAGAAACTAAATCTAATAAATTCATTATTCATAAAAGACATTATTAAATAATAACAAATTAGCCCATAAACAACCAAGCTTGATAAAGATAGTGTTTTGATAAATTGAAAATAAACAATTCTGCCAATATAACCAATTAGATATGAACCAATTAAAATACCGAAAATTCCAAAATCTAAAGTAAAACAATCTAAAAATGTATAAACATTGCTATCAGTAATATAGTTCCATTCTCTAATCAATGCGGGGTACGAATCAATTAAACCCAACCTTTGCAACACATAATTTATAAAATCAAGTGAATAAAAACTACTTGAATACTTGCCTTCTTCAGGATAATTACCATCAAACAAAATTTGAAAATTATTAACTCCCCCAAATAAATATAATTTTATTTGATAAAAAACATCAGAAAAGTCTTTTGTATCTGAGACCAATATTGATTGAGATATTATAAAAACTAAAAAGAGAGTAAAAGCAATTATTACAACTTTAACTATTGGTATTTCTGTCGTTTTTTTTAAAAGTAAAAAACACACTAGACTTACAACTAATAATTCCAATAATGGAGCTCGAGTGAAATTTATTACACTTGTCAATAAACCAAAAGCAAAAATTAGAACAAATTGTATTAAACTGATTTTTTCTTTAATTAATAGAAAAATTGCTATTGGAACATATATACTATAATTGCGAGCAAATAATGTGAAAATAATATTTTCCTTTGTTGCTACATCAAATTCTTTATCTGTTCTTACATTTGCCCATGATTCAATGCTTGTTATTTGAGCTATCATTTCTTTTAAATTAACAAGGTATGCAAAAAAAGACAACAATACTAAAATATACAGTACAATCTTTAGTCTATCTAGATTATAGTCTATTAAATATTCACAATCAAATTCTATTAATTTTATTTTATACGAACCTAATAAAAAAAATATCCATGCTAATAGTAAAAGATTTATTGTACTAAATCTTAAATTAACTTCTAATGGAAAGATTAAAGACCCTATTAAAATCAACAACCAGCTTATTGAAAACAAATTAACATGATTAATCGGATATGAGTAATTTGTTTTTACTTTAAACCAAATAACAACACCGAGTATCAATAAAAGAATTGTAATTAAAATCATAATATTTAATATGTTATTTCAAAATATAAACCTTTAGAATACTTAAAATATACATTTCAGTTATTCTTAATTGTCTAATAATGAATAGTACCCAAATTGGCACATTAAAATAATTTTTAAAATAATAAATTTCACTATTAATTTTCTCGAATTCCATTTTAATATTATATTGATTTTTATTGCTTTTTGTTGAAACTCCTTGTAAATGTTTAATACTGGAAAAACCATCTAAAACACATTTAAAACCATTGTTCTTAAGTTGTTTCCCTAAAATCAACTCTTCAAGAAATAAAAATGTGCCTTCATCTAAATAATTATTATCCCGAAAAACATCTCCTTTTATTAAAAAAGCGGCACCATTGATTGATTCACAAATAGTGTATTTGTTTAAATACGGCATTTCATATTTATATATATATCTATTGAATACTCTATAAAAAATTTTATTTAAAAATGGACTATTTACAATTAATTGTTCAATAAATGGAACAATACGTCTAACTTGAATTTGATTTTCGATACTGATTTTTGAAGACACTGTATCTACAATAGGTGAAGCAGCAACCACATTTAAATATAAATTATCCTCAATAGATTTGATTAATTTAAAAATAAAATCATTATCCTCAATAATCACATCATTATTTAGGATTAAATAATAATCAATGTGTAGTTTTGAAGGAAATCTACAACCCAAATTGTTTCCTTTGGAATATCCATGATTAGTATTTGATTTAATGAGTTCTATCCCTTTAGGTAATTTATTTTTCAGAATTTGATATTCAATTTCTTTACTTGCATTATCAACAACAAATATTTCTATATTTTTGTAATTTTGTTTTAAAAGATAATTAACAGTAGACAAAGTATATTCAGCTTGATTGTAATTTAGAACAACAATTCTTACTCTTTTATTCTCCATATATTTTATGCTTTCTTGAAAATTAAACTTTTCACATCTTTAACTAATTCATGATAATGAAACAAACCACTAAATCTCACAAAAATATAGCTTGTAATTATTGCGATAATCCCTTGAAATAAAATATTAAAAATGTATTCATTAACATTCAAATATAAATGTGAGATATAAGACACAAACCCTACAGTAATACTTAAAATTAATGGTGAAAATAAATCTTTACATTGCTCCAAAATTCCATATCCTATTAATTTTTTTGAATATGCAGCATTAACAAAAAAACCTATCCAATAATGAACTGCAAATCCTATAAGTAATATATAGATACCAAAATAAATTCCTAATATAATAACTGGAATAAACAAAATATATTTTAAAATTTCTGTATTTAAGAAATAATCCGATCTCCCTTTTATATTCATTATTATTTGGTTTGATGCATGTAAGATTGGAGCCATATACGCAATACATAAGATTTTAAAGTATGGAATAGATGAAATCCATTTATTTCCAAACAACAGTGGGATAAAAGAGTCTGCTATAGAAATTAAAAATAACATTAAAGAAAATGTAATAATCAACAAAGGCTGTCCGATTTTTTTTATATAAACTTTTAAATGTTCATTGTCATTCTGAAAATTTGATAAAACTGGATAAGCTACTTTATTATATAGAGTTGTCAATGTGCCAGAAGGTAAACCTGACATCTGGTCAGCATTAGTATAAAGACCCAAAATAGAAGGATTGTAAATTTTCCCAATTAAAACGTTATAAACATTTTTAAAAAGAATTGATAACGAATATACAAATAATAATTTTGAGCCAAATCCAAACAACTCTCTAAAAGATTCCTTTGAAAATAAAAAAACAGGTCTCCATTTTGATATTATCCACAAAAGTAACACCATAAAAATTTGACTTGATACACTTCTTACAACTAAACTCCAAACCCCATAACCATTTAAAGCCATATAAATTGAAATACTGAAACCAGCAATAGAACCAATTAATGAAATAATTGCTTGATTTTTAAAATCTATTTTTTTTGTCAATAATGTTCTATGTATAATCCCAAATGAATTTATTACTATTGAAATTGAGATAATTCGAATTATATTGATTAAAGAATCTTGATTAAAGAAATTAGCAACGTATGGAGATACAGCAAAAATTAAAAAATAAATCGTTATTGCAATTGAAACATTTAAAATAAAAACAGTATTATAATCTTTTTCAGTACAATTCTGTTTTCTTATTAGAGCTTGACTAAATCCACTATCTACAAATACTTGAGAAAGTGAAGTAATAATAGCTGTCATGCCAATTAAACCAAAATCACTAGGAAATAATATTCGTGCTAATATTATTGTTGATATAAAACCTATAGCTTGTGAAGAGAATGTCTCAATAAAATTCCAAAAAAGCCCATGTATAGTTTTCTGTTTTAATGATGTCATTGTTGATAAATCAAATTACTATTTCGAAAACATTAAATAAGCAAATTAAATATTTTTAAATTTTCATCTTACAATCTCCCATCTACCCATCTCCTATCCACTACCGCTTTGGCATCAAAAACCACGGCACCTGCATTATAGTACTTTTCAAAGTCAAAGCTTTTGTACTCATCATGTGCCACAGTTAGAAGTATGGCATCGTATTTTTTGTCATCATCAATTTTAGACATTATTTCAATTCCATATTCGTGCTTTACTTCATCGGCTATTGCCCAAGGATCATAAATATCTACGTTTGTTCCAAACTCATGAAGTTCATTGTAAATATCAACCACTTTTGTATTGCGTATATCGGGACAATTCTCTTTGAAAGTAATTCCGAGTATCAACACGTTTGCACCCTTAATTGTTTGTCCTTTGTGTATCATTAGCTTCAGGACTTTATTTGCAATAAAGGGCGCAATGCTATTATTTACATGTCGGCCGGATAAAATTACCTGTGGTACATAGCCCAATGACTCAGCTTTTGAAGCCAAATAATATGGATCCACACTGATACAATGCCCGCCAACTAAGCCTGGACGGTATTTAAGAAAATTCCATTTTGTACCTGCTGCTTCGAGCACATCGTTTGTGTCAATGCCAACTTTATCAAAAATTAATGCTAATTCATTTACAAATGATATATTCACATCGCGTTGGGCATTTTCAATAATTTTTGAAGCCTCGGCGACTTTAATACTTGGAGCTTTGTGCGTACCGGCTAAAATAATCGATGCATAAAGATTATTCACTAAATCGGCTATTTCGGGTGTTGAGCCGGAAGTTACTTTTTTTATACGGGTAAGTGTATTCACTTTGTCACCCGGGTTGATACGCTCCGGACTGTAACCGGCATAAAAATCTTTATTAAAAATCAATCCGGATTTTTTCTCAATTACCGGAACGCAATCTTCTTCGGTACATCCCGGGTAAGTTGTTGATTCATAAATTACTATATCATTTTTCTTAATAATTCTACCTAACATTTCCGATGCTTTGAGCAGAGGAGTTAAATCGGGCATATTAAAGCTATTGATAGGCGTTGGAACTGTAACTATAAATACATTATAATCCTTTAAATCAGATTCTTGACTTGAGAAAGCCAAACCCAATTCACTGTTTTCAATACGCAATTTTGTAGCTATTGACAATCCATCCAAGTCGGCTTCTAAAGTGTGGTCGTAGCCACTTTGCAATTCTGTTACCCTGGTTGAATTGATATCATAACCTAAAACTTTGTACTTTTTACCAAATTCAATGGCTAATGGTAAACCAACATATCCTAAACCAATAACAGCAATTTTTAAATCTTTCATTGATATTCCAAAATTAGAGCGTAAAATAAATATTTTTATTGTTCAAATGCAAAAGGAACGCAAAAGGAATGCAAAGATACAAAAAATCAATTAATAAATTTGTTTTGCTTAGAGTATGATATTGTGTTTTCGGAAATTGAAAATTTTAAATTATCTTTGATTTTAAAATCCGGTGTAATTGCCAACAAACAAAAGATTTCGAAGTAAAATAAAATTGATTTGTATAATTTGTAAAAATGTAATATAAATACATGATATTTAATTCATTAAACTTTGCTTTATTTCTACCAATAGTTTTTGGTCTTTATTGGTTTGGGTCAAAAGGAAATCTAAAACTGCAAAATTTATTACTACTTATATCAAGTTATTTCTTTTACGCATGTTGGGATTGGCGATTTATGTTTTTACTTGTTTTTTCAACAATACTTGATTTTTTCACTGGTAAAAAAATATATCTATCTGAAAATAAAAGAAGTAAGTTAAACTGGCTGTTAATTAGCATAATAATTAATCTTGGTTTTTTGGGTGTATTTAAGTATTATAATTTTTTCATATCTTCATTTGCAGATGCCTTGTCAGTTGTTGGATTAAATGTAAACTACTTTAGCATTCAAGTTATATTGCCAGTAGGCATTTCGTTTTACACTTTCCATGGTTTATCTTATGTTTTTGATATTTACAAAAACAAAATAATTCCCGAGAAAAATTTCATTAACTACTCTGTTTTTGTTAGCTTTTTCCCTCTTCTTGTTGCAGGACCAATAGAAAGAGCAACGCATTTATTACCTCAGATAACAAAAAAACGACATTTTGATTATTCTAAAGCTGTGGATGGGATGCGGCAAATATTGTGGGGATTGTTTAAAAAAATAGTAATTGCTGATAATTGTGCTACTTATGTTAATACAATTTTTGAAAATTATACCGATTATTCCGGTAGTTCTTTATTGCTTGGTGCTTTCTTTTTTACATTTCAAATATATTGCGATTTCTCAGGATATTCCGATATTGCATTGGGAACAGCTCGTCTTTTTGGCATAGAACTATTAAAAAACTTCGCATTTCCATATTTTTCAAGAGATATTGCTGAATTTTGGAGAAGATGGCATATTTCTCTTTCTTCGTGGTTTAAAGATTATTTATATATCCCTTTAGGCGGTAGTAAAGGAAATATGTGGTCAAGAATCCGTAACACATTTATCATTTTTTTGGTCAGTGGTTTTTGGCACGGGGCAAACTGGACATATATTTGCTGGGGTTTGTTAAATGCAATTTACATTTTACCTTCAATTATATTTAAAACTAATAGAAAAAATCTTGAAATAGCTGCAAAAGGAAAATTATTTCCAAACTTTCATGAAATTTCAGCTATATTTATAACATTTTGTTTAACTATATTAGCGTGGATTTTTTTCAGATCGGCTACAGTAATTGATGCTTTAAGCTTTATCAAAAGCATTTTTAACAGTTCATCATTCACTCCACCTGACTTTCCGGGTTTTAACTTATCTTTAAAATTAATTTTTATAATAATTGTTTTTCAAATTATTGAATGGCTTGGTCGGGAACAAAATTATGCTATTGCTGGTATTGCAAATTATGCAAACAGAACTTTACGTTGGATGGTTTATATTTCGATTATTTTTGTGATTTTAATTTTCAGTGGTGTTAATCAGGAATTTATATATTTTCAATTTTAATTTTAAATGAAAAAATTCGTCAAAAATCTTTTAATCTTTTCAACTATCGTTACAATAATATTTGCTCTAACAGTAATATCAAATTTTTATTTAATAAAATCTGAGAGTCTTATTAAGTCAAATCAAAAAAAAATTATTGTACTTGGCGATTCGAATATCGAATGCGCCATAGATGATTCTATTTTTTTTAATGCTCAAAATTTAAGTGCTTCTTCAGATTCATATTATTATTCGTACTTAAAGATTAAAAAAATATTAAACAACAAAAACAATATTGATACTATTTTATTGGCTTTTGCACCTCATAATATATTCGATAACGGTTGGCTTTTGAGTGAAAGTCATATTTACACTCGTTTTGCAACATACTATCCCTTAATGAATTGGGATGATTTTTCATTTCTATTCTTTAGTAAACCAAAGGCAGTAATTAGTGCTTTTCCACGCATAATCAAGCAATCAATAATAAATTTCGATAACAAATTTAATCCTCCTATAAAAGATTTTACTTATGGTGGATTTGATAGAATTGAAAGAAATGTACTTCCTGAAGTGCGTAAAAAACTAATAAAAGGTGAAAAAATGCCTTTTTTCAAAATACCTGATAACTTTGAAATCGCTAAAAAAGAAGTGCTTTATCTTAATAAAATTATTAACTTATGTAATTCAAAACAAAAAGTGTTATTTCTAATTAACACTCCAAAAAGGATTGAACTGCTAAATTACCCAAAATATGGCGTAAAAGAATTTAATGCTTTTTATCTGAAAAATTACAAATCTGTTCACTTTATAGATTTATCAAAAATGGACATTCCTGAAGATTGTTTTGGCGATTTTGTTCACTTAAATAGTAAAGGATCTAAATTGTTTTCAAATATTCTACAATATAAAAGAATTGAATATTTGTATGAAATATATGGTGTAAAATAATAATCAAAAAACCCAAAAATTAATCTCATAAATTTATTATAATTTAAGCATTCATCATCTTTTGAATTCAATTAGATCAAATTTCATTAAGCTCAAAACATTTCAAAATTAAATCAAGAAATAATTAAAATTTTCATCTTTAATTACATAAAATTAAGTACTTTTGCTAAGCAATTTATTATACTGAAATTATGAAAAAAAGAGAGTTAATTTTGTTGTTTTCCTTCTTTTTAATACCTTCAATTTATGCCCAAAAAGTGGGGCTTGTGCTAAGTGGTGGTGGTGCTAAAGGAATTACGCACATTGGGATTATTAAAGCCTTAGAAGAAAACAATATCCCTATTGATTATATTACCGGTACCTCTATGGGAGCAATTATTGGAGGATTATATGCCATGGGATATTCTACAGATCAAATGATAACAATTTTCAAGTCGAATGATTTTAAAAATTGGTCCACAGGTGACGTAGACCCTGACTATAAATTTTCATATTTGCACGACAGTCCCAAACCATATTTTGTTGAAATTCCATTTAATATCAATAGAATTGATTCATTTATTTTAAAGTCATTTATTTTACCCTCCAACTTGATTTCGCCTCGGCAAATGAATTATGCATTTTTGCCGCTTACTTCTCAAGCCAATGCAATAGCCGGAGGTGATTTCGACAAGTTATTTGTTCCATTCAGATGTGTGGCATCAGATGTTTATAACAAAAAAGCAGTTGTATTTAATCAGGGTAATTTAGGTGATGCTATACGTGCCTCCATGGCATATCCTTTTGTTTTTAAACCTATTAATGTTGATGGACGTTTGTTATTTGATGGTGGAATTTTCAACAATTTCCCTGTGGACGTAATGCGATCGGACTTTAAACCCGGGTTTATTTTAGGAAGCGTTGTAACTGATAATCCTCGTAAACCAGAAGAAAGAGACATCGTAATGCAATTTTTAAATATGCTAATGAATAAAACAGATTATACTTTGGCAGAAGATGAAGGCGTTTTGTTGAAATTTGAATTAAATAATATAAAGTTTTTAGACTTTACAAAAGTGGATCAAATGGTTCAGATAGGATATGATTCAACAATGAAACATATTGATGAAATTAAAAAACGTGTTCAAAACAGAATTTCAAATACAGAACTTGCACGCAAACGTCTGTTTTTTCAAGCTCAATTTCCGGAATTAAAATTTCAAAATATTATTGTTGAAGGAGTTGATAGTCTTCAGGAAAGCTATGTAAAACAAATGTTTCATGCAAAAAATAAAATTTTCACGCTCGAAGAACTTAAAACCGCTTACTTTAAATTAATTTCGGATGATAAAATTCTTGAAGTTATGCCCAAAGCAATATATAATTCTAAAACAGGTTTATTTGATTTGCTATTGAATGTAAAAACACAAAATCATTTAACGGTTAAGTTTGGTGGAAATGTTTCATCTTCAACATCCAATCAGGCATATTTTGGTTTTAGCTATCAAAATTTAACTAAACATGCACAGTCTGTTAATTTGGATGCTCAATTTGGTAAGGTTTACAATGGACTTGGTTTAGAGACCCGAATTGAAATTCCTGCTCAAAGAAATTGGTTTGTTAAAATGTCAATAATAATACACAAATTCGATTATTTTGAAGGAAATAAATTGTTTTATGCCGACAATAGACTTTCGAACTATAGGCAAAATGAAGTTTATGGTAAGCTTAGCTCCGGTTTTACACTAACTATGAAAGGTAGGATGGAATTTGGGTTGAAATATGGACTGCTCTCAGACAATTATGTATTGAATAAAGAAATAAGTAATAGTAAAGCTGATGAGAGTAATTTTAGAATTGGGTGTTTATTTACAAAATTTGAAAGTAATACCTTAGATAATTATATGTATCCCACAAAAGGCTATCTTTATGCCGGTTCAATTCAGGGTTTTGGTAGTGAAGAATCATTTCAATCAGAAACAAATCCTGCATTAAATATTAAAAACATAAAAGAATCGTGGATACAAACAAAGGCAAAATATGAGAATTACACCGCAATAAGTAATAAAATTACATTGGGAACTTATGCTGAAGCAACATATTCAAATCGTTCATTATTAAACAATTATATGGTTAGCGCTATTCAAGCACCTGCATTCAGACCAACCCCTCATAGTCGTTCGGTTTTTAATGAATCTTTTAGTGCCAATAAGTTTTTGGCGGTAGGACTTAAACCTATTTACAATATTAACAACGATTTTCATTTAAGAGGTGAAGCATATTGGTTTTTACCATACAAAACTATACTTTCAGCCAATGATATGTCGGCTTATTTGTCAAAACCTTTTGCAAAATCACAATTTATGGCTGAAACATCTGTTGTTTACAACTTAAAATTTGCTACCGCAGCCATGTTTGTAAATTATTATAGCAACTCTATTAGCAAATGGAATTTTGGAGTTAATATTGGATTATTACTTTTCAATCCAAAATTTACAGAATAAGTATCGATTTAAGGGATAGATATTAAATTTATTACAAATTCCATTCTGATGAATAAGAAAAAAAGCTAACTTTGCAAATAGTTATCATTTAGGACGATACAATGTTAATTTAGTAATCCTATTCAGACAAAAAATAATACCATACTTGCATATTTTGTGGTAATATTTAAATAAAAAAATCAGAAATTCAATAGGCATCAAACTTTTAATTTAAAATTTATGGCTAACCAATCAGAAAACGGAAAAGAATACAAAATTATTTATAAAATAAATTATGTTGGCGGTGGTACATTTATTTTCGAGCATTATAGCACCAAAGCAAACTCCTTGTGTATAAATGATGATTTCAATTCATATTTAACACAAAACAAACCACTTGGAAAAACTTATGCCTATAACGCACAAAAACCTTATGCAAATCAAGGGGCTGATTCAATTATTACAATCAACTTTTCTCAAGTTGCTTCAATTACATATACGCATGTAATTCAATAAGTTATAATTTTTATAATAGCTCGTTTTTCAATCTTTTTTATTTACCATCCAAGCCGAAAAAACCTGGATATATTCCCAAAACGACTCAATTAAATGTTCGGGCAAATTAGTTTCCATCAAGGCTTGTTGATAACATTGTAACCAAATTTGTCTGCCAGCTTCGTTGATTGTAAAAGGTGCATGGCGATTAATTAACATAGGTTTACCTCTGTGTTGATTAAAATAATCAGGACCGCCACAAATTTGAATCATAAAATCAGCTGAACGAGTTTTAGCTGTCTCAAATTCCTCATTATCAGCAGGAAATAAACTATTAATGGCACTTAACCGCATCAAATCATAGTGTCTGCTAACCATTTTCCGAATACCTTCTTCTTTCAAAGTTTTATAGAAATCGGGATGTGGTTTCGTTACATCGGGGCGAGAACCAAAGGGATATATATTTATTTGTAAATTCATAAAATCAAGTTTTTTATCATCAAACCCTTTATAATGAGAAATTGTTTTCCGAAAAGGATTTTTTAAATAAAAACATTCGTGATTTTATTCAAATAAATATTGTAAATTGCATCATTAAAAATTAAGATCACATTGTACTTAATACGACAACAAATAATAGAATGGCAAATAAAATTGAAAAAATAGAACTTGATTTCTTGACAATTGATGATTATCAGGAATTAAAACAGGCTATGATTATTGCATATCAAACAATTCCAAATCCTTACTGGGAAGAACATCAGATAAAAACCTTACTCACCAAATTTCCTGAAGGTCAAATAGCAATAAAAGCTGACGGTCATATTGCCGGATGTGCGCTCTCAATTATTATTGACCATGATCAGTTCGAAGAGCTTCATACTTACAAGAGGATAACCGGCAACTATACGTTTAACACACATAGGAAAACTGGAGACACTTTATACGGTATCGATGTGTTTATAAAACCGGAATTTCGTGGTTTACGCTTGGGTCGACGATTGTACGATTACCGGAAAGAACTTTGCGAAAAGCTCAATTTAAAAGGCATTGAGTTTGGTGGACGAATACCAAATTATCATAAATATGAATCGGAATTGAGTGCCAAACAGTATATAGAGAAAGTAAAATCGAGAGAAATTTCTGACCCGGTTCTCGACTTTCAATTGTCGAATGATTTTTATCCGGTTAGAGTTCTAAAAGGTTATTTAGAAGGCGATAAAGCATCTAGCGACTATGCTGTTTTACTAAAATGGGATAATATCTATTACGAAAAACCATCGAAAAGAGCACTCGAAATTAAAAAAATTGTCCGCCTGGGATTGGTTCAATGGCAAATGCGTCCGTACAAGGATATCAATGAATTAATGCAACAAGCAGAGTATTTTGTGGATACACTAAGTGCATATCACAGCGATTTCGCCTTATTTCCAGAGTTTTTTAACGCACCACTCATGGCCGAATTCAACAAACTTGGCGAGGCAGAAGCTATTCGGAAACTAGCTGAATATACAGCACTTATAGTAGAGGAATTTTCAAAATTATCAATTTCGTACAATATCAATATCATCACCGGCAGTATGCCCGAGATAGTAGGCGATACACTTTATAATGTAGGCTATTTATGCAAACGGAATGGTACAGTGGAACGATATGAAAAATTACATATTACACCCGATGAACAAAAAGCATGGGGAATGAGAGGTGGAAACACTTTACAAACTTTTGATACTGACTGCGGAAAAATAGGTATTCTGATTTGTTATGATGTGGAATTTCCTGAATTAAGCCGCCTCCTTGCCGATGAAGGAATGGATATTTTATTTGTACCGTTTCTGACTGATACTCAAAATGGATATTCGCGAGTTCGATATTGTGCCCAAGCTAGAGCTATCGAAAATGAATGTTATGTGGCCATTGCCGGAAGTGTTGGAAATCTACCAAAAGTTCACAACATGGATATTCAGTATGCTCAATCCATGGTATTTACACCGAGTGATTTTGCGTTTCCAACCACCGGAGTCAAATCGGAAGCAACACCAAACACCGAGATGATATTAATTGCAGATGTAGATTTAGATTTGATAAGAGAATTACATAATTTTGGTACAGTAAAAAATCTAAAAGATAGAAGACTGGACTTGTACGATATTAAAAGACGAAAATTATTAAATAAACCAATTGCTACAACTGAAATATCAGAGTGAAATGGGGTGGAAATTAAATTTTATATTATACTCCAATATCCGCAAATCATAGTATGATTTATTGATATACATAAATTTATGAGTTTAGTTTTAAAATAGACATGCTTAGCAAGCAATATCTATTAATGATAGAATTCTTAAATAATTAATTTTTACGACCCCCAACCCCCAAAGGGGGCTTTAAGACAGGGTCTATTCTATTTTAGAGTATTTTAATAAAACAGGAAATTCTTTCTGAAGCCCCACCCGATAGCTATCGGGATAAACAGGGGTTGGGGGGTCAAAACCTAAAATATATCATTAAATATTTTCAATTACTTATGATTATCATAAGTTTACATATTTATTGCGGATTTAAGGATAAAAGCCCTTATTCTTCTTTTTTCTTCCCTTAGTAGTCACGAATTAGAAAATGTTTTAACCCTTATTGATACCAATTTCGACAACTAAATTAAATCTTTTTTGTTTGTTATAGTTTATAAAACCACTTCAGATTATATTTTGGGAATAACATTTAAACAACCACAACCCAAATAATATTGTCTTAAATGTAAATTCTTCAAGAAATATTAGTTAAATAGATATTTCAAATTACCTCACAAACAATGCTTACAGTACGATAATGAAATTTATTTTATAACTTTGATAATATTTGATAAGTGAAAGCAATTATTTTAAAAATTATCTTTATATTTGCATCAAGTTTAAAACAAATAAACATTTTTTACTATTAAACTTAAAACTCTTTGCTAACAACTGTTTTAATTTCCTTATAACTAATAGGACTTATGACATTTTGCAACACCATATCTAAGTTTTACTTGTATGCCACTAATGTAAAATTAGCTGCAAACGGTGTTTTGCTTGAAAGATTATTTTTTCTAACAATATCAGCGCAAAAACAATTTATAGTTTTCGCGTGATTTTATTTTATACTGCCTTTGAAGGAAATGTAAATTTCTTTCAAAGGCAGTTTTTTTACTAGTAAATACAACTCTTGGCGTAGAAATAGCTTCTCTTGGTAGTGAAACAGCATCTCTTGATCGAGAAATGCAATCTCTTGGTTGTGAAATGGTATCTCTTAATTGCGAAATGGTATCTCTTGATTGCGAAATGCCATCTCTTGGTTGCGAAATGGCATCTGTTGATAAAGAAATGGCATCTGTTGGAAAAAAATCGAAAATTATTATTACAAATACAATGATATATACAATTTCAATCTTCAATCTTTAATCCTTAAAAAATTTACAAAATGACAAGAGTAGAACAAAACCAATTGAACATGATGAAAAGTGTAGATCAATTCTTCACTAACAATCAATCTCATTTTAGTGCCCATCCGGCTATAGTGGCAGCTGCCAACAAGTTGAAAACACTTATTAGCGATATTAATTCGCATAGTCAGGTACAGGCAGTTAGCACCAAAGCCGACACTGCGATTAAAGCCAAAGCCAAAAGCATTTTAATTGACACTTTACTTAAAGTGGTTGGAGGAATGGCTGCCCATGCTGCTACCACGGGCGATACCCGGCTGAAAATGACTGCCGACATCACCCCCTCGGAACTTAAAAAGATGCCTGAAAACGAACTGATGATAAAAATCCGCGCTACTTACGAAGCCGCTTTGCCACTTGCCACAGAGCTGGCACCATGGGGAGTAACCCAAGTCGATATTGATGCACTCAATGCCGGAGCCGATGAATATACTACCAAAAGTCCCGGCATACGCAACCTGAAAGCAAAAACCGTACAAGCCACCACCGATCTCAAGGCCAAACAGGATGAAGCCAATACCCATATCAAATCTATCCTGGATCCCATGATGTTACCCTTCAAAAACCTGAACCCAACCCTACATGGCGAATACCTGAATGCCCGTGTTATTGTGGATTTAGGAGGTGGAAAAAGCGCAGCACCTGTGGATGTGAAGCCGGTGGAATAAAAACATTACAACTCCTACGATGGGTTTAAAGTCATCGTAGGAGTTGAATGTTTTTGTACTCCAGCACGTGAACTCACAAATGATTGATGCTTAATTGAATTTCTGTAGGTTTATTTTTTCAAATATTTTCTTCATTTCGTAAATAAGATTTATGCTAGAATTAAAATCTTATTTTAAATATTTACGATTTGATAAAAAATTAATTTACGAAACTTTTAAGTGTTTTCTTTAAGAAAGTTGTATATTTGTACTTTCGTAAAATAAATGTTAACGGCAAAGTTAAAAAGTGACTCGACGACAGGGTCATGGTTATACCGACAAATAAAATAAATCTGTAAAAACTAAAATATGAGCAAGAAAAACTATTGGTGTTATAGAGTCGATACTAGTAATATCAAATATTTCACCAACGAACTTAACGAAGGAAGATTAAGACAAGGTTGGGGTTGGGATAAGGCGCAAGATTTAAGAAACTTTAAGCTAGATGAAGGTGCTGGTCGAAATAGACCTATGTTTAATAAAGTTAAAAAGGGCGATATTCTACTAATTCCTCAATTACCAAATTGGGGGGAGGTTGCTTTGGTTGAAGCGACTGAAGACTGGAACAAAGGATATTTTTTTGATATAAACCCAAAGTATGGAGACTATGGACACGTATTTCCAGCTAAATATCTTAAAAAATTCACAAGAGATAATGCAAATGTAACTGGCAATTTACGTTCTACTTTAAAAAATCCATCCAGATTTTGGAATATCAATCATTATTCAGACGATGTAGATTTATTACTTAATACACAAATCACAGAACTATCCAAGAGACAAGACCATAATAGTCGATTAGAAAGTTCAATTGGTTCAGTATTTAATGATGTTTTTGATCAAACGTTATTTGCTGATAAGTTGTATGAGAAATTGACAGAGCAATTCACTAGAGAAGAATGGGAGTTTGCACTGGTTTATGGACTTAAACAAATGTTCCCATTTTACCAAATAGAACGAGTAGGCGGGAAAGAAGAAAAAAATCATGGCACTGACATTTTAATAAAAATACCGAGTATTCTATCAAATTATGGTTATGCAATAGCTATTCAAGTTAAAGATTACGATGGGTTCGTTGGTAATGAAGTTATCGCACAGATAAACAAAGCTGACAATTATTGGGATAGCGAAAATTTAAAACTTATAGAGAAAATAGTAATTATTACCAAAGCAAAAAAAGACGAAAACATTAGACTTCTTGAACACGATAAGAATGTAAAGTTTATTTTTGCGACTGAATTAAAACAACTTTTGACTGAAATTGGAAAATGTTTTATCGGGATGAAATAAACCCAGCCGTTTACAAAGTGTAGCGGTCATTAAGGGTTTCCGTGGTATTCGAGCATTCTGCCCCGCATAAACTTCGCTGTAGCTTGACAGTGACGAAGCCCGCAATCCCTTACTGCCGCTACACTCAAACATTATGATCATTCTTAAACATCAGGAGATGATAGTATAAATATACAGGGTTATTAATTAATAACTTTCATTAAAACTAAATAAAATGGCAAAATTCATTATCATCAGAGGCAAGAAAGATTCAGGAAAAACAACAACGGCAGGTCTTGTTTTTATTGAACTTTTAAAAATTTCCGAATTAAAACATCTGGTCAATGGTAAAGACGTTGTTTCAAACAGTCTAGAATATAATTCTGATACTGGCGATTTAAAAGACTTTAGTGCAATTCTAACAATAAATAGTAAAAAAATTGCTATTATAAGTGCTGGTGATGAGGTAAATCCTTTAGCAAATAATATTAATGATTTTATCGCAAATAATATAAATATAATAATTTGCTGTGCGCGAAGCAGAAATGTTAAAGGTTCTACTTACAGAATGATAATTGACACATATACTAAAGATCATCAAATTCTAAAAGAAATTTGGGTTTACTATAGTATAGATAAAGAAGACAAAGATGTAATAAAGAAAGCTTCTGTTTTCGAAATTTTCGAAATTGTAAATAAATATGTAAAATAAACAAGTACTTTAATTTTATAAATAATAATCAAATGAAATCAATATCAAGAAAATACATTTGTATTCTATTTGTTTTTCAGCCTTTATTTTTACTTTGTCAAATAACTATTAAAGAGATGGATAAGAAGATAGAAGAAAAGATAGTTATAAAGCCTGAACCTTACGATAGTCTAAAAAACTGGGAGACTCATGAAAATGAAAAAGACTATAAAATGTATATAGGTCTTCAAGTATATTTACCACCTTTCGTGAACCAAACAGATGAATCAATGCGTATCGAAATTGGGAATAGAACATATAATGAATATGAGATACCAATTTTGTTTACTCAAACACCAACTATTATTAATCTTGATAGTTTAAATAAAACTATGACTTTACGAGAATATAATTTAAGGGGTGAAATTAAAAAGATTACAATATATAAGAAAGCTGCTACTTTAGCCTATAAACCTTTTATTTTGTCAAGTCTAAAAGACTACACAACCGATTCTAGAGTCTATTTAATTGTTACAAATGATATCAGTATAGGAGATAAATATTATACTATTATCGATGTTATTTACGGGGAGAGAAGGGATTCTTTATATAAAAGAATAAGAGAGAACTTAAAATCACAAGATGTTAGTGGTCAATTTCAAGATAATTATGTGTTTTCTCAGAGCTATAAATATAATCGAGTATTTGTTCTAAAAAATGACATATCAGGAGATACAACATATTGTGTTGACTTAGAAAGATTTTTTTTGGTTCCATACTTTGTTAAACAAAAGGAGCTATTCAAGAATAAAAAACTTGTTTATGACGATCTCAAAACTGGTTCGGGAGATTGGAGTAGTTTTGTTAACTCTGATATTGTGACATTTGATACTCGTTATGAAATAAAAAAAGAAAATGATAAGGGAAAAGATGTAACTGAAGGGAAAGAAGTAGTAGTTGTACCTGGTAGTAAATGGTATTGTTCTGACGTAACATTGGTAAAAGAAAAATCAACATCTAGATATGAATCAAGAACGTATAATATTCGCTATATACTTGGGAATGAAAAGAATGAAGAGATTGCATTAGAGTCTTTAAAGGGCTTTATGACAGAAGTGGAATATTTAAAGAGAGAAGCAAATAACAAAATACAAATGGAGCAACTGCTTATAAAACAGAAACAAGAACTGCAACTTAGGAATGAAAATGTTCGTAAAGCAACAGAAAAACGAAAAGCTGAATGTGTCAATTTATATGGACAAATAAATGGTGAGTTAATTGCCCAAGAAAAAATAAAAATTGGAATGACACAAGAAATGTGTAAATATGCTTGGGGTAATCCTTATTCGTCAAACAAAACAACAATAAAAGATCGTGTTACCGAAAATTGGTTCTATTTGATGGGATATATTCTTTATTTTGAGAATGGTATTTTATCAAGAATTGAAGAATAAATAAAGTGTAATTTTTCAAATTGTGTGTAAAATAATTTAAAACCCTTGTTGGTCGTAAAGTATTTATTTAATAGGAGTTAGTCATAGCGTTCAATTATGTCGTAGCTAAATGCAAGGCTAACTTGATATAATTATCATTTAAGGTTTCAGATAGCAATTATTGGTAAGTGCCACTTGCGTTTACAAATATTAAAATCCATTACATTTCACTATCCATTTATATAATTGGCTGAATTTCAGGTTTGAAGTTCAGCCGTTTATTTATTAGTATAAAAAATCAATTCTATTAAAGCTCAAATTGTTTAAAAATATTTTTTGTATTTTTACATCAATTTTCGGTCTAAGTGTGTATCTTTGCATATTATAAAAAAAAATGACTAAAGAAGAGCATATATTTTATTGGGAAAAACAAGTTGATGAGGATTTTGATTGTGCAAATGTTCTGTATAAGGCGAAACATTTTGCTCAATCTTTATTTTGGGCTCATTTAGCTCTCGAGAAACTTACGAAAGCCCTTTGGATAAAAAACAATGAAAGCAATACGCCTCCGCTTGTTCATAATCTACTTCGTCTTTTTACTCAAACAAATGAAGAGTTTACGGATGAACAATTGATTTTTGTAAATGAAATGAACTCATTTCAGATCAAAGGAAGATATCCCGATTATATTGAGAGTCTTGAAATGAGTGTAACTAAAGAAGTTTGCGAAGAATATCTTATTAAAACACAACAAATGATACTATGCTTACGAGAGAAATTGCTTTAAAACAAGCTACCGATTTTATTTTAGACTGTTTAAAAAGCGGCATTAATATTGATAAAGCAATCTTGTTTGGGTCTATTGCTAAGAACGAACAACGAGAATTTTCGGATATTGATATTGCTTTGATATCAAGTCAATTTACAAAGAATTTTGTTTCAAACAGCAAATTAACATCAAAGATTAATATTCGTTTTCCGTTAATTGAAGTGCATCATTTTAATTCGGAATACTTTACACAAGGTGACCCATTTATAAGCGAGATTAATAAAACCGGATTGGAAATTAAATTTAGAAACCAGCTTTAGTTTAGAGTCAACGTAACAAACGGTTTTAGTCTTCAAGGTTTTATAATTTTGTCATATAGATTTACGTAAATATTTATCCGCATTAATCACTTTGGTTTAGCAAGTCCTAAAAATCCTCTACATTCAACCATCCATTTATATTATTGGCTGAATTTCAAGTTTGAAGTTCAGCCAATAGGTGCATTTTATCTATCTTAATCAAGACTCAAGCAATTTAATACTTAATCTACCTCGTTAACATAAACTTAAAGCTCATGCCAAAATTGGTTGATGAAACAGGGAACGATGACGAAATAAGCGGTGTGCTCATCTGTCGGTCGAAGTACATTTGTATATTAATCTTGGAGCTAAATACATAATCGGCAATAATTTTAAGCGTAAACATTTTGTTACCGCTCGAAGCTTGCGTGATGTTTTCATCAATTTTTCGAAGCAAAGTTTTAATATCTTTGTACGATAAATCGGCACTCAATTTCAAATCGTTGGTTACCCTTGTCTGCTGACTATTTTTTAATTTCATTATCACATCAAAGTCCTTTAACAAATACCCCACTCCAACTACAAATTCATCCGAAGAAGCTTCGATTAATTGTGTGCTTGTCAGGTTTAAAGCCAGATTACGCTGTTTACGATACTCTAGTTTGGTTGTCATACTGTTTTTGAGAGCTGCATTTATTCCAATTAATGGGGCAAACTGCTCAGTTATCGAAACCGAAGCAATATCGTAAGGCGACGAAGGAATTGGGTTATTTGACTGTACATCACGCACATAACCAAGTGCATTATTATCGTCCATGGCTACCCAAGTTGAAAATGAAGTGTAATTCCCAACACTGTAACGCGATGTATAAGCATGCGTTAAACTGATATTCCTGAAATTATCTTTCACCCAGGGAATACGCGTTAGCCCATCAAAATTAATACGCCAGTTTGGTAATATATTCAAGATAGAAAGGAATGGATTTGTATCCATATTATTGGCATCCCTACCATTATAAGCAGCTAAAAAGGCAGGAATTAACACATCAGATGAGTTGATTCCATAAATACCTTTTTTTGAATCATAATCTTTTCCTTTAATTGTTTCATCTTCGGCAAAGAAACCTGTTGATGGATATTTAGTTCTTTCCAGCTTGGCATTCAGTCTGTTAGCAATAATCTGGCGGTTAGCTAAAAAATTATCAAAAACATCAGATGCATAATTATTTGTAACATCACCTATAGGCTTAAATGCAGTTGCCAACGAAATTTGAGTAATATTATAACTTCCTGTAAATGTGCGCGGCATACCATCAAACATATACTGAACAGTAGTATTATCTGCCGTATAACGTTTGGCATTCAGGTCAATCTTAAATCCGGGGAATGGTTCAAGACTGGCTTTGATATCTAAATCGGATGTAAATGCTGTAGACGCCGGATTTACTATTGAATCATTCATTATTAACCAATCATTCTTAACAGCATTATTAATTGTATTGGCATCAAAGAACCCAAAAGCAAAGCCATAACCGGGAGCATTAAGTCCGTTGTTATCTTTTTCCTGACCAAGAATTCCCGGTTGATTGCGGAATCCGGGCAACACCATACTATTGGATTGACGATAAGTAATGGAAGCACGTCGGGTCATCATTATCAATCGTGTTGCAAAATCAATTACGTTTCGGCCAGCTGATTGCATATTGGGATCTAATGTAATAACCGATACAGAAATACTATCCATATTCAATTTAGGCGAAATTTCGAGGGATGTTGCATTCACCGTTTTATAATCTACAGGAAATGCTTTTCCGGTTTTTGTTTTGGCTATTAATGCAATCTTTTCGGAACCTAAATTATGCGTTATGGTAATTTTTTGATTCTTTTCCAGTTTAACTACCTGATTATAAGTTTTTGGATTAAACTTCTGATTATTATTTTGTTGCGAAGCAAATTTACGATTTAATTCTTTTAAATATTTCGATTTATTGTACAAAGTCTCAAAGTTTAACTGAGCATCAGCCGACCATGCACCCATAGTTGTAGCAATATTTCCAATTTCGGTTTTTCCTTTCATTAAAGCCGATCTGTTCCAACTATAAGTAGAATTGTATGAAGTATTGGCATTGATCCAGTCCAACAATGGAATTTTATTGATAGGCAATGTCCATGAAGCTGAGAATACTTGTTGGAAAGTATAGGGATTACCCAATTTCTTGATACTCGACCAAACAGTATCTCGCCATTGCTCGTAATAATCTTTTCCAATTTCAGGAGTAAAATATGCCTCTTCTATGTTGGAGTTCATAGCCGACTGATAAGTAAAATGCAGGGATTTTGTCATATCATATTTTATGTCGAAATTTCTATTCCACATAAAATCCTTACTGAAACTCAAATCGAAGTTTGTTGGAGCTCCTACCTGAGCCAAATCGCGCAATTTTATTTGTGAAAATTGTCGATTCATATCGGTATTGAAACTCAAAGACGAAGGCAAATAATTGAAATTAAAATCTGAAATGATTTTAAATGCCGGTTTTTTGAGTGCTTTAATATTTTTAAATGGTTCAACGGGTTGCGGATTAAATGAGAAATCGTAATTTAACGCCGCACGTTCCTGTTTTATCAAATTGGTTTCAATCTCAGCACTCGATTGATTTGTTTCGGTATATGCATAAGTAAAGCTCAGATTAGCAGGGTCATAAATCTGTGGTGTTTTACTTTTAATATTGATACGAGCAGATGATATATTAAAACTCTTCGAAGTGTTTCTTGTTTGCGAATTCATTGTCAAAGTATCTCTTTGAGCTTTGTTTTTCATAGCATTCAATGCATCATTTAACAACACATCTTCATCCAAAGGATTGTATTTTGGTGTCAATTTTTCATCGGTATAGGAGAAATAAGCCGGCAACTGTATTTTTGCTTTTTCGGGCAAAAATCTTCCCAATTCAAGACTGGTAGAGAAATTCATTTGGTATAAATCATCATTACGCCTGTCCATAACATTGCTTTCGATGCTACCATAGCCGGCAGTTTCAACACGGCCCGATAAATTTACATTTCCTAAATCGGACAATCCTATAGCCAAATTACCCATAGCAGCCCAGCCACCCTCTTCGTTAAATTCGGACATGCGCAATTCATTTACCCAAATTTCACCCGATTTTACTTCGCCACTAGTGTTTCTGATACCAATCATTATATTTTCTACATTCGAAATTGATGGATTTCCTACAACCCTTATTTTATTTTTTCCTTTATCGTAAAATGGAATTAAATCAGAAATATAGGATCCATCTTGCTTGGATTGGTTGCGTTTAGTTTTAGCAGCTGTGAGCACATCAAATGAGAAATCGAACATATTTTCAGGATACCAAACTATAGCGCGATCAGCTTCTGTGTCGGTATAAGTTCCTTCCGGAGTCAATTTCAATGGAATTTCATATTCATAATAATTATTTACCATATCAGAACCCATGCGAATAAAGCATGACAACTGATTATCTCCCAGATTATGAACATCTTCAGGTAATTTTTCGGCATGTACAAACATTTGTAAACGTTTGTATTGACGCATGTCATAAGCGGTTTTTTTATAAACTGCACGGGCATCATTTGGCGAAAGTTCATTCACTTTCAATACCATAGCCTGTTCGTTCAGCTGCAATAACTGAGCCTGACCCGGATCAGAAACACGAGTTACACCCGGAGGTAACACATAATTTACAGGTGATTTATCTGCATTTTCTTCAATATTAACTGCTTGTACATCAAGCGTTCCTAAGGATACAGGCAAATTGCCCGCCGTGTAAAGCTCTTTTGTGAAACTTCTCCATTCGCCACGAACTAAATCCATAGTTGCAAAGCGAAGATGCGTTTCTTTTTCAAAATCGGTCATAAACATACGCACGAAACGAATGGATTTAAAATTACGGATACTTCCAACTTTACCTCCATCTTTATCATAATCTCTGATTGGAATTTTAAACTGATACCAGGTAACTTTTTCTTCTTTTCCATTGGCTAAAGTTACATTGGAAGTATAACTATCGGTAATTCGGTTTTTGCCAATTTGCATGGAATCACGGCGGATAGAAATTTTATATTGAAAATACTTTTCGTATTCATTCAAAGTATTGTCCATATTAACATCCTCTACATCGGGTAGTGAAGTAGCAGTTGTCGAAAAATTATCAGTTGTATTATTGGCTGCATCCGGCGAGTTACCATCTGTACCATTATATCTTTTATATCGCGTTAAAATATTGGCACTTTGGGTATCATAATAATTACCTTTGTAAAATTGGTAATCATCACCCGATGGGTCATTAATTGGTGAAAATTTATCTTCACTCATACGTTCGAGTGTCGAAGCATTGACTTTGGCTTTCACTTTATCAACATAGTCTTTGTATGTTGGAAAAATAAATTCTTTTTCGGTGGAAAGTCCATCTAAACCTACGTCTTGATTTTTTCTGGCACCTACATTATTATCAAAAGCAGTTACTGTAGACTGTGTTTTAGGCACTCTACCCCAAATTGTTGACTCTGTTTTAGTATCATCACCATCAAAAGACAAACCATGTTCAAAAAACTTTTTACCATCCTTTAAAATATCTTCACTTACATCACCCAAATTAAAATATAAATCGCCTCCTTTATCTGTTCTATTTTCATCGTAAATAAAAGGATCCATCATCCAAAATTCGATATATTCGATATTTGATTTTTCAAAATCTGTTGCATCAAAACGGCGCATAATACCTCCCCAACGATCTTTAGGATTTTTCAAAAACCCATTCTGATCCATTCCATCAATATCCAAATTATATGGACCCCGTTCGTTAGGATAAAACGAAAGATTCATAACAGTAAGTGTCGACCGGTCAGTAAAAAGTTGTTGTTTATTTGGGAAAACTTCCTTGTAAAGGACATCGCGTGTATAATGATTTGATTGTGATTCTAAATTGTTTTGCAAATTTTTTGGCGTACTCGAGCCAGGAGTTTTGGTATTTAAAATCTGATCGACATAATACCAAGACATCAAGGCACGGTTTTTCCCATATTCAATGGTATTTTTTGTTGCTTCTTCAAAAAATGATGGGGTTGCCGACAAATACCAATTGAAAGGATAATGAATATCAATGGATGTTTTTGTTGATTCAAAATCATCGAGATATGCCAATCCTTGTTTGCTTACAACTTTTGAATGTCCCGGAATTAATTGTGCAAACTCGGCGTTTAAAGCTATTGTAGATGGTTTTGTTGCGTTTACAAAGGGTAGTTTATCCAACATATTGGTCAAAAACTGTGATTCAGTTCGCCAAGCAGTATTTAATCCCCAAATTGTATTGGAAATAGGCTCACTACCTGTATTTACTTTTGTGGTTAAAGGCGTCTCCGACAAATGCATGATTGTTCCGCCTAAAGTAAAATTCTTATTGAATTCATACTCTAAATGCGTACCCAACAAGGACTTACGTTGCATGCTAAACATGGATTGATTTTCGAGTTTAACATCGATATTTGTACCAGATTCTAAAATTGATTGGTTAATAATATTCACACTTCCCATGGTGTAATCAACCGTATAATCAACATTTTCGGTAAGCGTAGCGCCACCTGCAGTAACTGTAACCGAACCACGCGGTACATTCATGGCATTCAATCGAATTTCAGAACCGCTTGATGACTTATATTCACCAACAATTCTAAATTTATTTTTCTCGCTAAGTTCCTGAGCTACAACTAAGGTAGAATCGTATAGTTCCTGAAAAACATATTTATTAGCTATAATACTATCACCAATTGCTTTTCTTAAGTGCGACCCAAAAGGTTCGAGAACGGGGAAAATAATTCTTCCTGAACTTGACATGGCTGTTAGTCCTTCCACATAGTCAAAACGACCATCGGGAGTTAAATTATTTTTCTGGTCAAGTCTATCCAAATTCATTACCCGAAGTAATAATTTATTTTTTATGTTTCCTTCGGTAATATATTGCATCTCGGTTCCAACTGAATCATTGCGGTAAACCACATTCAGTTCAAATTTTTCGGCTTCCATCTGCATTGCACCTAAGGAATACACGTTTTTCATCATCAAATCCCAAGTAGCAAGTTGTGGTGATTGCGCTGTACTTTTTATCAATTTTATCAACAATGCATCCGGAGCAGTTACAGCATCGGTCGAAAACTCACCTACCTGAAAAATTTTACCCCCGTAACTATATTCATAAGCAACTCCCAAAACTTCGTCGGGGTTTAAAGTAGAACGAAGCGACAAAATACCTAAGGTACTATTAAAAGTGTATTCAGATGATTCAAGTCGACGAGCACTTTCAATTTTTTCATAATCTTCGCCTCCAATAATGTCATTTGTGCCAAAATTATCCGAAAGTACAGAATTTGTTTTCTGAATATCCCGAACATCGGTCAGGTTTTTAACCAAATCATAGAGTTTATTTGCATTATTTTGAGGCAAATTTCCTGCACCAATCTTTGTCCAAAAATTATTATCAATTCTTTTAGGTTCACCTAAATCCATAAAAGCCACGATATTACGTGCCTGATCGTAATCGGCTCTTTTATTTGTAATCCACACTTCAATCCTGTTAATAGTTATACCTGATGAAACCTGTGGTAGATTACTCATGGCATCTTCATAATTTTCTCTGAAATAATGACCAATAAAAAAATGCCTGTTCTCGTCATAATTATCAGCGCTAATAGTAAAATCGCTGGTTTGAGCACCACCTTTTGAACTAACTGTTTTTGTTTCAGAATTTTGCTGAGTTGCAATTGCTGAAACGCTCAATTTTCCAAATTTTAAATCTGTTTTAATACCAAATAGAGCCGTACTTCCAGTAATCAATGAGCTATTCAGAGGCATACTAACGTTCCCCGCTTGCAAATTTTGAATAATATCATCTTCCTTGCCTTTGTAAGCCAATTTCACCATCTTCTGATCAAAATCAAAAGTTGATTCTGTATTATAATTTAAACCCAAATTTACTTTATCCCCCACAGTTCCTGTTACATTCATTTGAATTTTCATATCAAAATCGGGCGTAATAGTTGATCTGTTTCGTTCCGTAAGAGCAGGATTATCTATTTTGTTTTGCTTAATTCCAAACACCAATTCGGCTGAACCGGAAGTACGAACCTGAACACCACCAGGACCAAATATCTTATCGGCTGGACCGATATTAAATTTCATATCTGTAAGCGAAAACTTATCTTCATTGGATCTTTCTGAAGAAATATTTTTTTCTTTCCAATAATCACGTATTTCTTTTTGAGCCGAATAATTTCTATATTCATTTTCAGTCATTAAATAGGGAGTTGCAATTTCCATATCACCAACTTGAATTTTGAACACATAAGTACCGGTTTTAGGATTATATTCAACCACAGATTTTACATTCTCAGGCTGTTTTGAATCCATAGGATAGCTTTGCTCTATGTCCTCAAAGGTATTTTGAGTATATTTTTTAATAGGGAATTTTTTCAGTGTATCTTTTTCAACTACAGGACTATTAACATCCTGAATTTCAAAATCAACTATTGGAGCTGAACTCATAAATGCGTAAACAGTGCTTACCACAACTATAAGGAATACAATGATTGGAAAGATTCTTTTAATATATATCATAAATTAT
The DNA here is from genome assembly GCA_945870155.1 of Paludibacter jiangxiensis. Lineage (GTDB taxonomy): Bacteria > Bacteroidota > Bacteroidia > Bacteroidales > Paludibacteraceae > Paludibacter > Paludibacter jiangxiensis_A. Next base: position 74,032 of record CAMBSB010000004.1, read on the forward strand.
TTCAGAAAAGTTTAATTTGTGAGGTCATCACATAACAATCGCAGATTTGTTTTTAGGTTTTCGTATTGTTATTTATTTTTAGGTGTAGGATTTATATCTATTGTTTTTTTACTTATTTGTAATTAAGGTATTTAAGTAAAGAGCAAAGTAGATTATTGTACTCATAATTTATTGTAAATCTGCTCTTTACTAATTGGTAAATTTAAAAATTGTAAATACTTATATTTATTTGAATTACATCATTTTTAATGCTAATTTTATCAGTTGCTCAACCCTTAAATTTGGTTCACTTTTTTGAATTTGCTCTACTGTTTTTTGCGAAGCTGAAGCTACAAAACCAAGCATAACCAATGCTGAAACAGCCTCGTCTCTCACTTGATTATTAACAGATGGTATTACACTATTTCCTGAATCAAGTCCAGCAATTTTGAGAATTTTATCTTTTAAATCAATAATAATTCTTTGTGCTGTTTTTGTTCCAATTCCTTTGATGGCATTCAGAGCAGTTACATTGCTTGTAGCAATCATATCCTGAATTTCCTGCGCCGAATACGATGACATTATCATACGGGCAGTATTGGCTCCAATACCTGAAACTGATATTAATAATAAAAAAAGTTGACGTTCACTTTGATTCAAGAAACCAAAAAGCAAGTGAGCATCCTCTCTAATAGCTTCATATACATACAATTTAGCTTTTGGATTTGTGTTAAGCACCGAGTAAGTAGGTAGACTTATGTGTATGCAATACCCTACACCACCTGTATCAATTACCACAAAAGCCGGTGTTAACTCAGCAATTTCTCCTTTTATATAGTCTATCATCTGTAATAATTATTTAAATGCAAATGTACTTATTTTTATCATAATTACAATAAGTTTAATCTGGATGAACCTAATTTTCAGCATTGAAATGAATAACGTTGAAAGTATTTAAAAAGTACAATTAAAAAGTTAAAAGAATTGAAAATGAATAAAAGTCAAGTATAAGAAATTAATATGAGCTTAAACATTTAAGAATAATTGTTGTTATAAGCAATAAATAAACTAATTATTCATCTCGAAAAATTTAAATTATGAAACAAGTAATTTTGACTTTAGCACTTATTCTCACTGCATTATTTTCTAGTTTTGCTCAGCATAAACTTCCGGGTCTTCCATATAAATATAGTGCATTGGAACCTTTTGTTGATAGCACAACTATGTATATTCATTTAAATAACCATCATGCTGCTTATGTAAATAATCTGAACAAAGCATTGGAAAAATATCCTGAACTTCAGAATAAAAGCATAGAAGAACTTTTAACTGGTTTTAATAATTTACCTGCCGACATTCAAACAGTTGTACGCAATAGTGGTGGAGGACATTATAACCACATGCTTTTTTGGAAAATTTTAGCTCCCGCTAAAACAACTTCTATCTCAGAAAAAATGGAAAAAGCAATTATTAAAGACTTTAAATCGATAGATGCTTTCAAAGCAGAATTTGAAACTGCTGCAGCATCACGCTTTGGTTCAGGCTGGGCATGGTTAATTAAACTTCCTTCAGGAAAACTAAGCATAGTTTCAACTGCTAATCAGGATAATAACATTATGCAAATTGCGGAAATAAAAGGTAAACCAATTTTAGCTCTTGATGTTTGGGAACATGCGTATTATCTTAAATACCAGTCTAAAAGGGCTGCTTATATCAAAGCTTTCTGGAATATTGTAAATTGGACTGAAGTAGAAAGACTATATAATGAATAAACTTTTCAGTTAAAGACAAGAAAAAACGCAAAGTGTAAATTTTTATACTTTGCGTTTTTTTGTTTACTATTCTGATATTTAGCTCATTACGGAAATTAAATCAATACTTTAAATTAATTACCACTAGCTCCGATTGCGTTCCAATTCTGTATTGCGGACCCCAAAGACCTAAACCCGAAGAAACATAATAATGAGTTTTACCTTTTTTCATATAGCCATGTGTAAGTTCATACATAAGTTTAACTATCAGATTTACAGGAAAAAACTGACCATTGTGTGTATGTCCTGAAATTTGCAAATCAACCTCATTTTCCTGAGCTTCGTTCAGTTTAAATGGTTGGTGATCAAGCAAAATTATCGGTTTTGATTTATCCAAATTTTGGACTAAATCTCCCAGTTTTTTACGAAGATTGTTTGTTTTATCATCTCTACCAACCAAGTAAAAACTATTGTCAATCAAAGCAATAGAATCGCGTAAAACTTGAATTCCTGCTGTTTTCAAATACTCAGCTGTTGAAAATGGATTTTCGGCATAAAATTCATGATTTCCACTAATTGCAAAAACTCCCAAAGGTGCCTTGATCTGACTCAATTCTTCTGACATTTTCTGATCGATAAGTGGTTGGGTGGAATTATCAGCTATATCGCCCGCCATTAAAACAATATCCGGCTTTTGTGAATTAATTAAATCGACATACTTCTTCAATTGTTTCTTTTCTATTGATACTCCCAAATGAATATCACTTACTGCCACAATTTTTAACGATTTATGCTGCAAAGGTTTTTCTACTTGTAGATCGAGATTTACAATAGTTGGGTGATTAAACTTATAATTACCATAAATCATTGCAACGAAAATAAGTGGTAAAGTACCAAAAAACACCCACATTCTGAATGCTTTCATGCCAACAGGGGCAAAGTGCAAAACCAAGTTGAACAAACGAACAATATCAACCAAAAAGAATGATAACAACAAGTAAATAAGCACTATAAAATAGCTAAAACCTACAAAACTTATTACTTTGGCCAACTCAGGCGACAAAGCCCCTCTGGACATCATGCCCACCAGCAATACAATTAAAAACAAAATATGGGCGCCCACATACCAATATTTGATTTGCCCAAAAGTAGATAAAACCTGCCAACCTCTTAAACTTGCTAATCCTACCAAAAGCAATATAAAACTAAATACGAAAAGAAAAAAAGTTATTTTCATTATGAATAATTTTTAATAGATAATTGGCAATTAAACGTTAAAGAGACGAATATGTTTTTTGAATAACATAATTTAATAAAATATTTAATTATGATATAAAAGTTGATGTCAGAAATTTATTCACTCAAATCCGTCTCTGTCATAGAAAATTGTTTTGCAGAAAATAATCAAGAGAAAAACAAAAATTAACAGTAAAAATTGAAAGCAATAATTATAAAAAAATTGCAATTGCAATCAAAATTTGATTCTTAATTTACAATTTGAAATTTTCCATATTTTCATCCTAAATTATCTGTATTTATATGCTGTTTTATGCAAAAAACAAGTATCTTTCGGAAAATTTAATACAAAATACACGGTGATTTTTAAATTAATCAACCACAAAAATGTTATTTTTAATCAAATCAACAATAAAATTTTATGAATAAAATCACATCAAACGAAGTCATTGAATGGGCAAAACAGTTTCTTGCCAAATCGGAAAAAGAAATAAGTACCGAAGAATTGAAGGAGCAAAAAAAATATGCTATTCTCATTCAAAACCCCAATGACAAAGCACTTTTATCAAAATTACTGGATGAATCATCACAGATAAAGGACAATAAAAAGTTGGCACTTCGCATGAAAGTTTTAATTGAAAAATACGGCGTTCCCGAATTTTTTAGTTCTACGGATGCTTATATGCTCAAGTTATTTACGGCTTTCGGTTATTGGTTCGATTTTATTGCTGTGCCTATATTCAAAAAACGACTTCGCACCGATACATCTAAAGTAATTATCAACGAAAAACCCTCACTTTTAAACGAACATTTAAATTCAAGACGCAAACAAAATATTGGTCAGAATGTGAATCTTTTGGGCGAAGTTGTGTTGGGAAATGGTGAAGCCAATTATAGATACGAACATTATCTGGAAGCATTAAAAGATCCCCGAATCAACTATATTTCTATTAAAATTTCGGGTATTTATGCTCAAATTAATCCGCTTAATTACGAGCAAAACAAAATAGAGCTCTGCGAACGTTTAGCTCGTATATATCAACAAGCCATTGATTTTAAATATATTAACGACAAAGGTGAACAAGTGAATAAATTTATTAACCTCGATATGGAGGAATATAAAGATACAGAACTTACACTCGATGTTTTTAAAACAGTTTTGAGCTATCCTCAGTTTAAAAACTTTTCGGCAGGTATAGTTATTCAAGCATATTTGCCCGATGCCTGGGACTTTCAAACAGAACTGCTTGAATTCTCCAACAAAAGATTTTCCGAAGGTGGTGCGCCGCTTAAAATGCGCTTGGTAAAAGGGGCAAATTTGCAAATGGAAACCATAGTGTCATCACTCAAAGGATGGGAAAATCCGATTTTGGACACCAAAATTAAAGTGGATGCTAATTATTTACATATTTTGGACAGGGCCTTGTTGCCCGAAAATGCCAAAGCTATGCATATTGGCGTGGCGTCACATAATTTTTTCAGCATAGCTTATGCTTATTTATTGGCACAGAAAAATGGAGTTGAAGATTATGTAACATTTGAAATGCTCGAAGGTATGGCCAATCACTTGCCACGCGTTATGCGACAGTTGGGCAAGCAAATCATACTTTATACCCCTGTGGTAAATGACGAGCATTTTCTGAATGCTGTTTCCTATCTGGTTCGTAGATTGGACGAAAATACGGGTGTTGATAATTTTTTGAGTTATTCATTTAATTTGAAAGTAGATAGCAAACAATGGAATTTTTTAGAAAGTCAATTTGTAGAGGCCTATATTCAAAAAGACAAACTTGTTTCTAAACCCAACAGAACTCAAAACAGACAGAGTCAAAAATCTAAAACTATTGATATACAGCATGTAAAAGAAAAATTCAGCAACGAACCCGATACCAACTTCGATTTAAAACAAAATCGTTTGTGGGCTGAGTCAATTCGGAAAAACTGGATGAAATCTCCAAATGAAACGGCTTATGAAATACCAATTCAAATTGGAGAAAAAGATTTCTTTTCGGAAAACAAATATTCGTATTATGATAGAAGTCAGGCGGAAGAAGTCTGTGTTTGTAAAGCAAATTTATCAAATTCAGAACAAATAAAAGAAATAATTCAAGTAGCCACAGCCGATGCCGGAAATTGGAGAAAAACTGAGCTGGAAAAAAGACATCAAACACTTTTGCAAGTGGCTGAAAATCTGGCAGAAAAGCGCGGACATCTGATAGGTTGTATGTCGGCTATTACCGGAAAAACTATTTTAGAAGGCGATGTTGAAGTTTCCGAAGCCATAGATTTCTGCCGGTATTATCCCGAAACCATGCAGCAATTTGCTCAATTAAAGTCAATTACCATACAGCCTAAAGGCATAATATTAGTTATTCCGCCATGGAATTTCCCGTTGGCAATTCCGGTTGGAGGTGTTGCAGCGGCACTTGCCGGTGGAAATACGGTTATACTGAAACCTGCAACTGTAGCTCTGCCTGTTGCCTGGGAATTTGCAAAATGCTTTTGGGATGCTGGCGTTCCTAAAGATGCGCTTCAGGTGGTATGTACCGATGGACGCGAACCTCTGAATTTACTGACAGCACATCCTGCCATAAAACATATAATTTTAACTGGTGGAACTGATACTGCTTTCCGCTTATTGGCCAACAACCCTACTTGTATGCTATCGGCAGAAACAGGTGGTAAAAATGCAATAATATTAACTGCAAGTGGCGACAGCGATCATGCAATTCAAAATATTATATCTTCGGCATTTAGCAATGCCGGTCAAAAATGTTCGGCTTGTTCCTTATTAATACTCGAAAAAGAAGTATATAACGATGCGAGTTTTAAAAGCAAACTCATTGATGCTGTTACAAGTATGCAAACCGGAAGTGTATGGAATGGTGGAAATATTGTAGGCCCAATGATAACTTCAAATAACGACAAACTACTTCATGCCATCCATAATTTGGAAGAAGGTGAATGGTGGTTGGTAAAACCTGAATTTGTTGATGAGAAAAAATATATTTTGAAACCATGCGTTAAATGGGGAGTAAAACCCGATAGTTTCACTTTTAAAAACGAACTTTTTGCGCCATTGTTGGGTGTAGTTTGTATGGACGATTTGGCACATGGCATAAAATTGGTCAATAGTGGCGAATTTGGTTTGACTTCGGGTTTACAAAGTTTGGACGAAAGTGAACAAGAACTCTGGAAAAATAAAATTGAAGCGGGAAATCTATATATCAATCGTGGTATAACGGGTGCCATTGTGAGTCGTCAACCATTTGGAGGCATGAAAAGATCGGCCTTTGGCGGTGGAATAAAAGCCGGCGGACCCAATTATGTATCTTGTTTTGTGAATATTGAAAACAATAAAAATTTTACAGATAGCACCCAAAAAATTGATATAGGCGGATATAAAACTTATGCTTCAATCTTAAGGGCTGACGATAAAATACTTTTTGAGAATGGAATTAGAAGTTATTTATACAATTTCAAAAATGAATTTTCGATAGAACGGGACATACACGATTTAGTAGGTGAACAAAATATTTTCAGGTATTTACCACTAAAAAACATGCTTTTCCGCGTTTATGAAAAAGATGAATTATTTGAAGTTTTAATGATAATGGTTGCATCCAAAATTTCGAAAACGGCCATGACAGTAAGCATTTCAGCAGCAGATAATAAACTGAATACATTGCGTACTTTGTTTGATAAGAAACAAATAATAATTCAAAACGAGAGTGAATTTATTTACAGCATGGAGAAGTTTGAAAGAATCAGAACCTGTTCGCCTGATTTAGCATTAGAAGTTTACAAAAAAGCAGCCGAACTTGGTAAGTATATAGCTAGCAATAAAGCACTTGCCGAAGGTCGCGTAGAATTACTTCATTATTTAAAAGAACAAAGTGTTACTTTTGAATATCATCGCTACGGAAGTATTACGGAAAAACCATAAAAATATAATAAGAGACATTAGAAAAAAAGAGCAAAGAGCAAAGACAAAAGACAAGACCTCGTATATCAATACTTTACAAGAATCAAGGTGAAGGTTATATATGACATTTATTATAGTTTGATAAATTTTAAAAACGGCTAAATTTCAAAATTGAAATTTAGCCGTTTATTTTAAAAAAAAGAGAAACTTTTTATTCTTTGTGTAAATGAAAGTAATTTCATTTACACTATCTTTGCAACTCAAATTTCAGAAAACTTGCTTCTGGTTTATTACTCTGAATTTCAATACGTTTGCATTATTTAAACATATAAAAAGTTTTAGTAATACAACTTTTTATATGTTTAAATGAACAAAGAACATTCATAATCATTATAGATATTTTATCTACATTAAAACCTAAACATGTCCCAAACATACAATCCAAGCAACAATTTAGCTACCGAAAATATTGGAAAACTTCTATGGAATTATTCCATTCCGGCCATTATTGGCACAGTAGTTATGTCATTATATAACATTGTCGATCGTATTTTTATAGGACAGGGAGTAGGTCCGCTGGCAATTTCCGGTTTAGCACTTACATTCCCGTTTATGATAATATTAATGGCATTTGGAATGTTGATTGGTGCAGGTTCTGCTTCGCGAATTTCAATAACTTTGGGTCAAGGCGATAAAATTAAGGCTGAAAAAATTTTGGCAAATGCAGTTATTCTTACCTTTATAATTTCGGGAAGTGTTATTATCCTATCACTGATTTTCATGGACGATTTATTGCGCTTGTTTGGTGGAACCGATAACACCATACAATATGCGCGCGATTATATGATTATAATTATTCCAGGTGGAATTTTGACTGCTCTTTATTTTGGATTGAACAATATTATGCGTGCATCAGGACATCCCAAAAAAGCTATGTATAATATTTTACTAGGTGCCATAATCAATATTATTCTTGATCCCCTGTTTATTTTTGTTTTCGATTGGGGAATTCAAGGTGCTGCAATTGCTACTGTAATATCATATTTTATTGGCACATTGAGTGTTAGTTCTCATTTCTTCTTAAAAACTACATCCATCCGATTTCATATTCAAAACTTTAAACTCGAAAAAGATATAGTAAAATCAATTTTAAGTATAGGTATGTCGCCATTTAGTATGCAAATTGGAACAAGCTTGGTGGTGATATTAATCAATGGAACTTTACTGAAACATGGTGGTGATTTGGCTATTGGTGCTTATGGAATAATTAACAGCATAAACATGTTGGTGGTTATGTTTATAATTGGTTTAAATCAAGGTTCTCAACCTATAATTGGTTATAATTTCGGTGCACAAAATTACGACCGTATGTTTAAAGCATTGCGATTGAGTGCAATAGCAGGAACCGGATTAACTACTATCGGATTCCTGATTGGCATTTTTGTTCCACATCAGGTTGTATCATTATTCACTACCGATATTGAACTTCAAAACATAGCCACAACTGCATTAAGAATTTCGGTTTTAATGTTCCCAATAGTTGGATTTCAAATAGTTATATCTAATTTTTATCAATCTATAGGCAAAGCAAGAATGGCAATTTTCCTAAGCCTCACCCGACAATTTATTTTTCTTGTACCTGCGATACTCATTTTACCACCAATTTTTGGATTGAATGGTGCCTGGTCGGCCATGCCGGTATCCGATGGATTATCAAGCTTAGTATTTGCAACAATCAGCATCTTTTTTATCAAAAAATTTAAAAAACAACATTATAATGGACAGTTGACTGTTGAAAATTGACAGAGTCGGAACTCTATCATCCCGACCCCCAACCCCCAAATGGGGGCTTTAAGAACAGGTTTTTTTAAAACAATAACTCAAATTTTCGAATCTCAAATCTTCGAATCTTCAAACCTTCAAACCTCAAACTTCAAACATATATTGACAGAGTCGGAACTCTATCATCCCGAAACCCGAAACTTGAAACTAAAAAACCTTTTCTCAAGTATAATATTGCAAATTAAAATAAAAGCACTACCTTTGCAGCCGCTTTTCGAGTAAAAGCATTAGGTATAATCAATTTAAAAAACAAAAAAATGCCAGTAAAAATCAGATTGCAACGTCATGGTCGTAAAGGATATGCTTATTATCATATCGTTATTGCCGACAGTCGCGCACCACGTGATGGTAAATTTATCGAACGTATCGGTTCGTACAATCCTAACACCAATCCTGCTACAGTTGATTTAAAATTCGACCGCGCATTGTATTGGATGACAACAGGAGCTCAACCAACAGACACAACCCGTAACATTCTTTCAGCAGAAGGTGTGTTAATGAAAAAACACTTGTTAGAAGGTGTAAAAAAAGGCGCATTCGATGCAGAACAAGCCGAAGTTCGTTTTGAAGCATGGAAAGCATCAAAAGAAGCTAACGTAAGCAAAACAAAAGAACAATTAGCTGCCGAAAAAGCTGCTGACCTGAAAGCTCGTTTAGCTGATGAAGTAAAAGTAAACAAAGCAAAAGCTGCCGAAGTTGCTAAGAAAAAAGCTGATGCCATAGCTGCTGAAGCTGAAGCTGAAGTTGTAGTGGAAACACCCGCTGAAACTCCAGTAACAGAAGAAGTAGCTGAATAAAATCAGTGAAAATATATAAAAAAACCCGGAAGAAATTTCGGGTTTTTTTGTTGTAATTCAAAATGTATCTTAAAGAAATTTTTTATTTCAAATTTACACAATTTTTATCTGACTTTTACGTTTAATTAAATATTGTACAAAGCTGAAAAAATGACTAAAACTGTAAATATAGCTCTTCAAATTCTCCCTACAGCCTCGGATATTCATCCTTACATTTTGGTCGACAAAGCAATAGAAATTATTGCCAATTCAGGGTTAAAATACAAGGTTACACCTTTCGAAACAGTAATGGAAGGAAGTTACGATGATATTATGGAAGTAGTAAAACAAGCTCAACAAGCCTGTTACGAAGCCGGAGCCGAAAGTTTGATGACCTATATTAAAATTCAAAGTTCATTGGAAGATGTGACGATAGAGGATAAAATTGGGAAATATGAGTGAAAAGTTAAGCTCAACTTTAAAGAAATTCTTTAAAAGTAATGCCGAATATAAACAAGTAGGAACCAACATTATTGCATTAAGTTTACTAAATGGAATCTACTTTATTTCACCTTTAATTCTTATACCTTATT
>CAMBSB010000005.1 GCA_945870155.1 Paludibacter jiangxiensis
CTTGAAAGGTGGTGCCGGTGCAAGTTTTTTGAACAAAAGATTCGACAATACAGCTACAGATTTAAATAATTTAAATACCGGAAATGCAGCAATTGGCTCAATATTAAATGTTTATTTTGCCGGTGGATTAAATCTTGAAGTACCATTTCAAAATGGCTTATCAATTGTTGCCGGTTATCACTGGAATCATGCTTCAAACGGTAGTTTTTATCAACCTAATTCGGGTATTAACATGTTAAATGCTTCATTGGGAGTAAAATACACACCCAATTTTCATTCGTTGATTGAGCCTCAAAAAAAAGTGATTCCTTCATTGCCTCAGAAATTCAATATAGAACTTATCGCGTCGGGAGGTGCACGTGAGCTTTATTATTTAGACAACAAAATGTTTCCAACAGCTTCAGTGGTTTTGGCAGCTTATCGTCAACTGGGTAATAATATTCGTTTAGGAATTGGTATTGATGGCTTTTATGATGGTGTATATGATGGAAATACTAAATTTCAAAGAACATATTTGCTTACAAATGAATTGAAAAACAAATTGAGAGTAGGAATAAGTTTACAACCTGAGTTGGTTTTTGGAAAAATGACTGCCGGAATGCATTTTGGTATGTATATTTATAACCCACTTCGAAATTTGGAGCCATATAAAGATGCAAAAGTAACAACACTGAATAAAGGCTTAATTTATCCGTATAACGTTGAAAATGAAGATGGTTGGTTTTATACACGTGCCTCACTTAAATATAGTTTAAGCAATCACCTGTTCGTGTCCTTAGGATTGAAAACTCATTTGCAGAAAGCTGAATTTATTGAATGGGGTCTTGGGTATAAATTTTGAGAAATCATTTTTTTTAAATTAATATCCCCCATATATTCGATATTGAATTTCATCAATTAATAGCATAAACTCGTCTTTATCAACACCATTGGCAATTATAAAAGCTTTATCAGTTTGAATTGCTTCAAAAAACACTTCCCAATTACCTTGTTGCAGTTCCAAACTTTTTTGGTAATAGCCTATTGCTTCTTCAAACTTATTTGAGCACCATGCTATATGTCCAGCATTCAAATAATTTTGTGCACTTTCGTCAACTTCAATCGTCTTTTTTACGTAATAATCAGCTTGATTTAAATTTCCTGATACAAACGAGCACCATGTTATTGCTTTCCAAACCTTTACATTTCCATCAGCTTCGGCATCCAGTTTAAAATACACATTCAAAGCCTCTTTAAATTTTGATAATTCAACATAGCATTTGCCAATTTGCAACATTATATTCGCTTGGTTGGGTCTTAAATAATCTAAACGAATGTAATAATCCAGTGCTTGCTGATAATTACCTGATAATCGATAACATAAAGCAGTTTTTCTGATAGTCCATAAATCATCAGGTTGAAGCAAATCGGCTTTTAAGTAAGCATCTAAAGCTTTAGCAATTTGCGATGTTTGTTGATACGAATATCCTAATTTTTGATATAACGATGCACTTGGAGTTTGCTCAACAAGCAGTTCGGTAAACAAATCAATGGCTTGAGTATAATGATTTTTCGAAAAATAATACTCCGAAACAGTTGTTTTAATATCGCTATTTGAAGCTAAAATATCAAAAAGAAAGGATTGGTGCATAAATAGGGATGAACCAAACATATCGGAAAAATCAGTATGCTGAGGATGTAATTTGAAAAATCTGAAAAGATCCTGAATATATTGTTTTGAAATATTTTTTGAAAGTATGTCAGGAGCTAATATGGCTTCATCTTTAGCCATTTCTTCTATTTGTTCCGATTCCATTTTAAACGATTGCTTGAGCATATTTCTTTGCGATTCAGGCATTTGAATAATGCTTAAACAAAAAGAATACTTGTCGGAATTACACATAGTATAATTGCCTACAAAAGCTGAAAGTATGGACTTCTCTTCCTGTTCGAAGAGTAGTTTTATGGCTGAATTTTTGGTATCGAAAGGTAAAAACCAATTGGATAATTCATTAAAAAAAGGAAAACTTTTTAACATTGAGAATGTACTCATATACACATCAGCACCTTCAAGCTGTAATTGACTCAATTCCTGAAGTTTATCCGAAACGCCGCTTTTTTCTAACATTTCTTGCCATTCTGGATTACCTTCATCCCACTCATCGGATTTTAGCAGATTTTCAGCATCCATTTTGTCTTTAAGTAATGGACTGATTTTCATTACTTCTGGTAAAATTTCTTCTTTTAATTTTTTCGAAATTTTGTCAGTTTCAACAGTGCTTATTATTTGAATTATAATATTGCTGAAATTCTCGACAGTATGATTGTCGTCGGTCAACAAAACTAATCTATTTCGTATGTTCGGAAAAAAAGGAATAAATCTATTATACTTCGCTAAAACAAAGCAAAGTCCAATCAAAGCTCTTTGTTTATTATCCTGATTATCAAGCAAACAACAGTCGAGTAGTAATAGTAATTTCGATTCATCAAACATGCGCCACAAGTTCAAACTTAAAGCCGAAATAAGTAAATTCTTTTCTAACCAGCCAGGATAATCAGATTTGATTATTTGTAAAAAAAGAGTTTTTTCTTCAGATTTTATAGAGCTGGTGAGCCAAAAAATATTGAATAATTCATTCAATGCAGTTTCGTAATTCGACCTAAGTCTATCTAATTCAACCTTATGTGTATTTTCTAGATTTTGTAGAATGACTAGTTGAGAATGATAATATTTTAACGAAACAAGTAATTCATTGGGAGAATTATAATGTTTGGAGTACGGAAAGTATCGTTTTCGGGTATATTCAATGTTAGATGAATTACGCATTAATAATTCTTCTCGCAATTCAGAATTAAGAATAAATATTTTTGCTATAAGTTTGTTATAAACGGTTTTACGTTGAGGGTCTTCCACTCCACTCACATAATATCGGAGTAGATATTTATAATTTTGTTGCAATTCCTCGTAATTATCAACATATTCACCCATTTGGAGTTCATCAACTAATAATTTAACTTTATCAAAAGCATTTTTGATATTTGCCATTGCCAAATAATTCAAAGCCATTTTATAAGTTGAATGTATTTGAGAGGAGTTCATTATTTATTGATGGTTTAAAATTGTGAAAATAACTAGGTTTGAAATTGATTTTTTAAAATTATGAAATGCAAATACTTGACTATTTCTGAATTAAAACACATTTAGCCCATTTTACTAATTCTACGCAGCCTGTCTTCGTCAATAATTTTTAATTTCCGACCATCCATAGCTATTATATGTTCGTTAACAAAATGCGATAAAGTGCGAATTGCGTTTGATGTTGTCATATTAGAAAGACTCGCTAAATCTTCACGCGAAAGATAAATATTAATCGTAGCACCATCTTCTTCAAGTCCATAATTTTTTCTCAATAAAAGTAAAGCTTCAGCCAATCTGCCTCGAATGTGTTTTTGAGTTAAGTTGATTGTTCTGGCATCTGAAGCACCTAAATCAAAAGCTAATTCTTCTAAAAACCTATAACAGAAAGCATTGTTGTGTTTAAGAATAGAAATAAATATATTGGCTTTAATCATATAAATGACTGAATCCTCAAATGCAGAAACATTGGTATTGTATGTTTCATTGGCAATAATTGCTCTGTATGCAAAATGTTCGCCCGGCTTTAACATTCTGATTATCTGCATTCTAGTCCCTACACCATCCTTAAAAACCTTAACTTTTCCTGAAACTAATATCATCATGTGAGTTGGTGCATCACCTTCACAGTATATTAGTTCATTTTTCTTAAAGAAATGGTGACTGTAATTGTTTTTCACATATTGTCTTTCATCTGGAGTTAAAATATCCCAAAAAGTTAACAGTTCCTCAATAGGTTTCAGATCCAATAATTGTTTTTTAGCCATAATTGTTTTGAAGAAATATGTTTGACAACATTGTTATAAAGCACAAATTTAGTGATTTTTCGATAAACAACATGCTTTTTTTCGAAAAATCGAATTATTTTTTCAATAATGCAAGTATTATCATCTATAATAGAGAGCTTTTTATAATTTATTATCAATTTCGGGTATTAAATAGTTTTTAAATTTTTTCATTGCCTCCAATTTTTAAATTTATTGTTATTACATTTGCAGTCAAAATATTCAGGATATAAAATAAGCTTTATAGCAGGTGTTTAAATCTTAATGAATTTAAGTTATAATTGCCAAACTTCAAAAAAAAACAAAATTGAATCTATGAAAAAAATTCTCCTTTTTGTAGCTTTTTGCTTCATTTATAGCAACATAAACGCACAACAAATTATATTTTCAGATTCAGTACAAATTAGTTTAATTACTTGTGCACCCGGCCAAGAGGTATATGCGAAATTTGGACATACCGGATTGAGAGTTAATGATTTATCAAATGGATTGGACGTTGTTTTTAATTATGGGATATTCAGTTTTAATACCGAAAACTTTTATTTCAAATTTATAAAAGGTGAAACCGATTATTTGCTTGGTGTACAACTTACCAGCGACTTTTTAACTGAATACAAGCTGCGAAATTCGATGGTATGGGAACAAATCCTGAACTTATCGCTATCAGAAAAACGTAAAATAATAAATGATTTATTAATCAATTACGAGCCGCAAAATAGAGTTTACCGTTATAATTTTATATTTGACAACTGTGCTACCCGTCCCAGAGATAAAATAATTTCAGGACTTGATGGTCAAATTCAATATAGTAAACATTTGAATATCATTACTTATCGTCAGTGGGTAGGAAGATATGTTGGTGAAGATACCTGGCTTAAATTTGGTATTGACCTTATTTTTGGCATGGATGCCGATAAAAATTGTAAGCCTTTTCAAAGCATGTTTTTACCTGAAATATTGATGGCTGAATTTCAAAATTCAAATGTCGTACAAGCTGACACGACAAACACAAAAAGACTAGTCGCAAGCAATAATATCTTGGTTCAAGCAAGCGTTAAAAGCACAAAAGAATCAAGTATTCAAAACCAGCCTCTGTTCTTTACTTTACTACTTTTGTTTTTTGGAATTATAATTTCGTTTATTGAAATAAAACGACATAAATATTTCAAACTTTTTGACTCAATATTACTCATTGTTACAGGTTTTATTGGTATTGTCGCTTTTTATCTTATGTTCATTTCCATACATCCTATGGTAAAAAACAATTTAAACCTGCTGTGGCTTAATCCACTCAACTTAATTGCAGCAATTTTAATTTGGATAAAAGGGCAAAAAAAATTGTTGAATATTTATATGATAATAAGTCTTGCTTTTATTTTAATCATTTTAATAGTAACTGCATTTTCACTTCAATTTTTGAATCTTGCATTCATTCCGCTTATTATACTTTTATTGCTCAGATATACAATGTGGATTTTTGATTATAACAAAAAATTTATTCACCGTAACATTTATTCATCGCATAAGTAATCTATAAAAAAACCACCCTGAAAGTTCATATTTCAGGGTGGTTTTTTATTTATAAAGCAGATATTTATTCTTTTATAACATTGCCAAAATCTTCAATATGATCATCGACATAAGCTGCAATTAATGACGTTTGCTGTTCCTCAATATTAAAATAGTGCTCTTCCAATTCATCAAAAACCTCAAAATCAACATACATAGCATTAAATTCTTCTTCGCTGGTTTCGCGTTCGAGTTCCTTTTTGTTAGGATCGTAAATTTCTTTTGCTTTGTAAATCAATTTTCCCAGTTCCAAAGCACCAAATTGTTTAATTGCTTTGGCAAAAGGATTCTCGAAAATATAACTACCATAACCATTCTGAATTAATTGCACAAAACCTCCCTCGCGCATTTCGGTACTGAAAAAATGCCATGCCAATAAAGTATGTTGCGATCCATTTAGTTTCGACATATTTTCGGCTGTAAGCTGTCCTCCTATTTCCTGTAAATATGCATCTATAAATACCTGTAGGAATTCATCCATTCCTTTTTCAATAGCTTCAGCAAGGGCTTTGTCTTTAATTTGAATCATAATTGTTTTATATATTTAAGCCATAATAATTTGAATATCAAACTACTATATTCCGATTTAGAACAGAACTTATTTTATACTTTTACTTATTAATGTAAAATTAATTTACCAGCACTTCAACACTAAATGCTGCTAATGTTATTCTAATATTATTCGTTTTAACATCAAATTTATTGTTAAAAGTAGCTTTCAGATTTTCTGCTTTAAGCGTTTCTGGTAATTTGATATCAAAAGTACTGCTTTTTGCTGAATTATTGATTAACACAATAGCCTCTTTATTAAAATACTTACGAGCATAAACCCATGATTCGGGCTTTGTTTCAATATTTATAAAATCACCATAAACTAAAACCGGATTTTGACTCCTTAAATGTGTTAGTTTCGCTAAATTATTCCAAAGTTTTGTTTCACGATTATTCCAACCATCAAAACGCATCATTTTTCTACAATCAGGATCATTAGCACCTGTCATACCAATTTCATCACCGTAAAATATAACAGGAACACCGGGAATTGTAAGATTAAATGCATGAAAAAGCAATAATTTATCATAAGCCGTGGAGTCTGTTATGCCTATTTCACGCAACCATCCTGCTGCTTTGGTATCTTCCCCTGGAATTAAATCGCCAGATGCTTGAGCCATGAAACGTGGTTTATCATGATTTCCGGATATATACCCCATTAAATTATGTGTGCCAAAAATATTTAAACTTGAACGGAAAACATCCTGCACACGTGTTAAATCGCCACCGCCCGAACCTGCAAAAGTAGTATTGGCAATATCGTACACATTAAAATCGAATTGCCCATCGAGCATGCCTGTAGTAAGATAACTGGCTATTAATTTGGAACTTCCGTAGGTTTCGCCAACCTGATATGGAAGTTTACCTTTCAATTCTCGCTTCATTTTCAATGTCAACATGCGCCAAAATTCTTCATTAACATGTTTACAGGCATCATGTCGGAAGCCATCAATTTTAAATTCTTTCAACCAAAACAAGGCTGAATCGGACATCATATTAACAACTACCGGGTTTGAATAATCCAATGATGGCATAAAAGTGTCAAACCAGGTTGTTAGTCGGTATTCATCCCATTTCTCAACATTCAAGCTTCCATCGGGCAAAATAAGTTGAGTTGCAAGCTCAGGATGTTGCTTATACAGTGGATGAGCTTCGTGAACATGATTGGCAACATAATCAAGTAAAATATTGATATTTTTTTTATGTGCATCGTTCACTAAATTTTTAAGTTCACCATTTGTTCCAAAACGAAAATCAACTTGTGATGAGGATATTGGCCAATATCCATGATAACCTGAAAACTTTGTATTTGCAATTTTTGAATATCCATAAGGTTCAAGCGGATTTTGATTCAATGGTGAAATCCACAGTGTATTTACACCAAGTTTTTCGAAATATCCATCATTTATTTTATTTTGCAATCCGGCTATATCACCACCCCAAAAATCAACTTTTGGATTGACATCCGGTCTATTTAATGGTTTGTCATTCGACTTATCGCCATTTAAAAATCTGTCAATCAGCATAAAATACATAATCTGAGCATGTTTGTCCGTACGCTTGATTTGTGAACTTTGAGTAAGCACTTCTCCTTTGTGTAGCGGAATTAAAACATCGTTACTAACCCCATAAGTATTACTTGCCCAAACCCGTATAAACGAACGGTCAGTTTCACTAGCTTCTTTGGGAATCTTAACACATATCTCTCCAGTTTTAATTTTCACGAAATTTGTTGGCAAGCGGTAATTTTGCCAAAATACAAACACTTCATTCACTTCATTTTGAAATGATAATTGAATGCTTTCTTTTTCAAAATCATCTGTTAATAATACAGGGAACGAATCATTTTTACCGGCAATTTGCATAATGGAATTAAACTTTCCAAATCCATTATCTACTTTATTCGGATTGTTAGTGTCGTGATTTTGATCACCATCTATTAGCATTTGGTATAGATAAGAACCCGGACTCAAATTCAGGGTAATTTCGTACAATCCTTTGTCGTTCAAGATTAAATCAGGCATGCGCGATGGTGTCCAGTCATTCATTTGACCGGCAATTTGTACTTTTTTGAAGCTTTTACCTTGAGGATTGAACGTGAACTTGTAATTCACTTTGTCTGTTTTCCGACAAGGAACAGAAAAAGGAATCCCTTTAACCCAAATTTGAACATCTACAAATTGATCCATTGCTTCATTTACAGTTAATATGGCTGTTGATTTATCTTGGCTTATCTTAATATCAATATGCTGATCGGTACAATTAACTGAATCAATTTCAGTAACATTTAAAATAAAATCTTGTAGAAAAATTTTGTTTTCTCCCACATCAAGCGTCAATAAACTATTGATATTCAGATTATTTTCATTTTCAGGTTCTAAATTTAATTTAGGTTGACAAGCAATAAATAAATTACTTAAAAGTGCTAATAAAATGTATTTTTTCATATTCAAAATAAATTATGTTTGATATTTTTTTCAAAAATACAAAAAAGGATTCACCCAGACATTACTATCTTGTGATAGAGTTATTATTTATTACGCAAACGTTTTAGAAAAGCCAGAATACTTATATTAATGAAGAGCAAAATTAATTTTTTATAAAAATGAAAGCTTTAAATATAGAAGCTGATTATCTAATCATTAGAGTAAATACGTGTAAAAAAAACAGCTTGATAATAATATCAAACTGTTTTTACGAGATGTAAACTAAACAAAACTTTCAATAGTTAAAGCCTTAACTAACAAAGCATAGTTAAAAATTCGCATTAAAGAAAATTCATAAAAAAAAGTATTTTTGTTTTATAAAGGTCTACCTTTAATAATACGGAAAATAACTGCAATTAATGCTATTACTAAAAGCACATGAATAATACTTCCAGCACTGTATGCAAAAAAACCGATAGCCCAAAGAATAACTAATATTATAGCTATTAAATATAGTAGATTGCTCATAAATTTTAATTAAATTATTGAATTTGTATGTTTAAAGAATTATTTTTTGCTGTTATCAACACCTAAATCTTTGATTGCTTGTCCTAAATTATCCATATCATTTTTAAATTCACGTTTAAATTTATTCCAGTCTCTTTGTGTTTTTTGATAATTATAAATACGTGCATTCAGGTTTTCATTTCTTTTTACCAATGTATCAATTCTTTCGGCATATATTTTATCATTTTTTTTATCTGAGTTATTCATTTTCACTTTCAATTCGGCAATACTAACATCGTTTTTGCGAATTTGTAATTCCGACTCAAGTTTAAAAGCTTTTAGTTCATCAGCTGTAGCAGTTTGATCAGCAACTTCATAAGCATTTTCTTGTGCTTCCTGAAGTTTTTCTTCGGCAACTAATACTTTATCTTCGGCTACTTTATTTTTTTGATCCGACGACATACAAGCTGTAAATGTTCCTACTGAAATAATTGTGATTGAACACACAATTACGAATGTTATTTTTTTCATGACCCTTGTGTTTAAAAAATTGATAATTAAATCTCAGAAATTATTTTATTCAATTCTTCTTTTGTTTTTCCAAGTTTTACTTGTAATCGGCCAAACATTTCTTCTTTTTTTCCTTCAGCAAATAATAAATCGTTATCGGTTAAGGATGCAAACCTTTGTTTGAGTAGACCTTTTTGTTCTTCCCATTTTCCTTTCATTTCGGTTGTGTTCATAAGTTTATTTTTTAAAATTGAGTGAATGAATTTTCACTTCACAAAGTTGCCATAATTCAACTATATCATTATTACAACATTTGGAATTTAAATTATATAATTCACACTAGAAATATTTAACAATACAACGCTCTGTTTAATTGAGATACTCAAACTCATATTAAATTTAAAACCCAAAGCTTTATAGTGCAAAAAACATGTTGAAAAACATATTTTGGATGTCATTTTGTGATTTTCCGTATCATTTTAGTCAATTTTCAATCAAAACAACTTAAAAAAGAGTTAATTTTTAAACAATCAAGATGATTTATTTAGAAAAAAAGTGATTCGGCGAAAACAACAAAAAAATCATTATGTAACCAATATTCAATATTAGCTTTCTTTTTGAAATAATTACATGATTAATTCTATCACATTCATATTCCAAAATAAATAATACTATCTTTTTGCTCGAAATGTTTGTCTTGTATTGTCATTATGCTTAATTTTGCATCGTATTCAAATGAATATGATAGCATACAAACACATATACTATCTTTTAGTCAAATAAAAATACAATAAATTATAAACACAACAAAAACATTATTTTAAATTATTAATTCTAAAAAATTAAAGAGTATGAAAACAGTAAAAATTTTAGCAATTGCAATTATTGCATTAGTTAGTTCAACAAGTGTAATGGCTCAATTCTCGGTAGGAACAGATATCGTAAGTAATTATGTTTGGCGTGGAGTTCAACAAGATTTGACAAACACAAAAGGAACACCCAATATTCAACCATCTATTTCGTTTACAGCAGGAAAATTTACAATCGGCGCATGGGGTTCTGCCGGCATATTAGGAACAGTTAAAGAAGTGGACATATATGCAACATTTGCCATCTCGAGTTTATTTTCTCTAACAGTAACAGATTATAACTGGAATTTTTCAAAAAGTTATTTTTCATATAGCGAAGGCACCGATCATGTTTTTGAGGGTTCATTAAACTATGCAGGTGTTGAATCATTCCCATTAAGTGTATCACTTAATACAATGTTTTATGGAGCAGATAAAGTAGCAGTTTCAGAAACAGAATCAAAACAAGCTTATTCAACCTATTTAGAATTGGCATATCCAATATCGGCAAATGCAAAAATATTTTTAGGAGGTTCACTGAACGAAAGTGCTAACTATGGCACAAGTGGATTTGGCATTACCAACGTTGCTTTGAAAGCGAGTAAATCAATAGAAATTACGGACAAATTCAGCTTACCTGTTTACGGTGTAGTTGGGGTAAATCCAACAGCTAAAGATGCATTCTTAGTTCTTGGAGTAACATTATAAAAAAATCAACAAATAATAATCTACCCTTTTGTGGGTAGATTATATATAGTATTCATTTTTAAAAAATTTAAAAACAATGAAAAAAATTGAAGCAATTATCAGAAAATCAAAGTTTGAAGATGTAAAACAAGCTTTGTATGATGCAGGTATTGATTGGTTTTCTTACTGGGATATTACTGGTTTGGGCAAATCAACAGAAGATCAAATAGTTCGTGGACAGGTATTTAAATCAGGATACATACAACGTCGCATGATAACAATTGTAGTACGAGACATCAATCTCGAAAAAACTGTCAATGCCATACTTAAGTCGGGTTGGACAGGTGAAACCGGAGACGGAAAAATATTTGTATACAATATAGAAGAAACATATAGAATTCGCACCAAGGAATCGGGTCCGGATGCATTATACAATAAAGAATAGAAACAATTAATTATCAAACACATAAAAAAGTTTCGTATGAAAAAATATATAACATTAGCTAGTTTATTAGCTTTATTTACCCCAGCACTTTTTGCACAAACAACTCCGATTGTCCCAACAGTGGATGCTGGAGATACAGCATGGATGATTGTAGCAACCGCTTTAGTATTATTTATGTCTATCCCTGGACTTGCACTTTTCTATGGCGGTCTGGTTCGTCGTAAAAACGTATTGAATGTTTTTATGCAAGTTTTTATTTTAGTTGCTGTAATAAGCATCGAATGGGTAGTATTTGGATATAGCAATGCATTTGGTTCTAGTTCAATAGAATGGTTAAAACCTTATTTTGGTGGTTTTGACTGGGCTTTTCTAAACAACATCAATGTGAGTGATTTAAGTCCTTATTTTATTTCACACTCTCAACCAACTGCTGATGGTGGTACAATTGGAACAATTCCTCACATTATTTTCATTATGTTTCAGGGCATGTTTGCTGTAATTACACCTGCGTTAATTCTTGGAGCATTTGCAGAACGTATCAGTTTTAAAGGATTTTTAGTTTTTTCATTACTATGGGCAATTTTTATTTACAATCCAATAGCACACTGGGTTTGGTCGGGCGATGGTTGGTTATTTAAATTAGGAGCTCTTGATTTTGCTGGAGGAACAGTTGTTCACATCAATGCAGGTGTTGCAGCTATAGTTACTGCAATCATGCTTGGAAAAAGACGTGATTATAAAGGACATGCACTTCCACCTCACAATATTACTTATGTAGTTATGGGAGCAGCCATGCTTTGGGTTGGTTGGTTTGGATTTAATGCAGGTAGTGGACTTGCAGCTGATGGATTAGCAGCAAATGCATTGATGGTAACACACATAGCAGCAGCTACAGCAGCCATAACATGGGCTTTAATTGAATGGTTCTTTGACAAACGTCCAACTATTGTAGGTATCAGTACCGGTGCGGTAGCAGGTTTAGTAGCAATTACACCAGCCGCAGGTTTTGTAGGTGTAGGCGGAGCACTTATTATTGGAGTAGCAGTATCAGTAGTATGTTTTATTATGGTTGCATATGTTAAACCTAAACTTGGATATGACGATTCGTTAGATGCATTTGGAGTTCATGGAGTTGGTGGTATTTTAGGTGCTATTTTAACAGGTGTTTTAGCAACTCCAGCTATACAATCGGCTTATAGTGGTGCTGCTTTTGGAAACTTACACCAATTATGGGTACAATTTATTGCAATTGGAGCAACTATTGTTTTCTCAGGAGTTGGAACATTTATATTGTTCAAAATCACTGACTTGTTAGTAGGTGTACGAGCAACAGATAAACAAGAAGCAATTGGACTTGATGAAACTCAACACGGAGAAACAGCTTACACTAATTTCGATTAACTGTTTGTTTACAAATATTTCAGAAGAGAAGTTTCAACAAAATTCACACAAACATTTTTAGACAAATTTAAAGGAGCGGAATCTATAAATTCCGCTTCTAAATGTCAATCATGTTTTAAATTAAACACGGTGAAACTGTTTTAAATCGTGTGTTTTTTAGTTTTATTGTTTCCAACAGACTGTTTCGTGAGAAACGGTCTGTTTTTGTTTCATTTTGATATATTCAAATTCATATAATGTATTTTTTGATACTTATTCGACATTATATATATCTTATTTATGCTATTTATATCATATTATTATCATTTTGTTTTGCGATTAAAATAAAAATATTACTTTTGCTGCGGAAATACAATAACAATCTAGTAATTTCAATAGAATATCAAAAAAATGAATTATTACAAAACAAACAATAAAACAAAACAAAAGTGAAAAAAATTGAAGCAGTAATCCGCAAATCCAAATTCGAGGATGTTAAACAAGCCTTGTACGATGTTGACATTGATTGGTTTTCATATTGGGACATTACAGGTCTTGGTAAATCCACAGAAGAACAAGTAGTTCGTGGCCAAGTATTTAAATCAGGATATATCCAAAGAAGAATGATTTCAATTGTTGTTCGGGATATTAACTTAGAAAAAACAGTTAATGCCATTTTGAATTCGGCATGGACAGGCGAAACAGGTGATGGAAAAATTTTCATTTATGATATTCTTGAAACATTTAGAATCCGCACCAAAGAATCCGGTCCAAATGCACTTTTTAATAATGAATAGTAATATTTATTAAAAAAAAATATGTCGAAATTCAATTTAAATTAAATGAGAAAAATTAAATTCCCACTATTAATACTATTAACTTTATTCAATTTACCAATTCAGGCACAGACAACAGCTCCAACTATCGATACAGGTGATACAGCTTGGGTATTAGTATCAACAGCACTTGTACTTTTCATGTCCATTCCCGGATTGGCTCTTTTTTATGGTGGTCTTGTTCGCCGAAAAAACGTATTAAGCGTTTTTATGCAAATCTTTATACTAGTTGCAGCCATAAGTGTAGAATGGGTGATTTTAGGCTATAGCAATGCATTTGGATCGAACTCCATTGATTGGTTAAAACCTTTTATTGGTGGTTTTGATTGGGCTTTTTTGCGAAACATTTCCATTAACGAGTTGAGTCCTTTTTTTATATCGCATTATTCAGTATTGGCTGATGGATCAAAAGTTGGAACAATTCCTCATATAGTTTTCATTCTTTTTCAGGGAATGTTTGCAGTTATTACTCCTGCTCTAATTATTGGAGCTTTTGCTGAACGAATAAATTTCAAGGGATTTTTAATATTTTCAATTCTTTGGGCTATTTTTATCTATAATCCTATTGCTCATTGGGTTTGGTCAGCCGATGGATGGCTTTACAAAATGGGAACTTTAGACTTTGCCGGTGGAATAGTTGTACATGTTAGTGCAGGTGTAGCTGCAATAGTAACAGCAATATTGCTTGGAAAACGACGCGATTACAAAGGACATGCTTTGCCACCTCACAATATACCACAAGTAGCCATAGGTACCGGCATGCTTTGGGTAGGTTGGTTTGGATTTAATGGCGGAAGTGGTCTTGCTGCCGATGGACTTGCTGGAAATTCCCTGTTTGTAACTCACATTTCAGCATCTGTTGCCGCATTAACATGGACAGCTCTTGAATGGAAAATAGATAAAAGACCAACAGTAGTTGGAATTTGTACAGGAGCCATAGCAGGATTAGCTACAATTACCGGTGCATCGGGTTTCGTAAGTGTGCAAAGCGCAATAATTATTGGATTTTCAGCTTCTGTAATCTGCTTTTTAATGGTTGCTTACATGAAACCAAAATTGGGATATGATGATTCACTTGATGCTTTTGGAGTACATGGAATTGGAGGTATAATTGGAGTTATTTTAACAGGAGTGTTTGCATCTCCATTGATTCAATTGAATTATAGTGGAGCAATTTACGGAAATTTTCACCAATTGTGGATTCAAATTTTAGCAACCGGAACAACTATTGTTTTTTCAGGCATAGGAACTTATATATTGTTTAAAATTACAGATAAATTAGTAGGAGTTCGTGTTAATGATAAGCATGAAGCCATTGGTCTTGACGAAACTCAGCATGGCGAAACAGCTTATACAAATTTTGATTAAACAAAATTGCAAATTATTTTGTGCTATTTTGAATTAAATGATTGTGTGTTCTTTAGTTTTATTTTTAAAAAGCAGACTAATTCGAATTGAATTAGTCTGCTTTTTTTTATTTGATACTTAAATATAAAATAAATTGTATGTAAGTTTACAAAATTGTATCATTTATATTTTTAAATTACACCTTGCGCCATCATTGCTTTTGCCACTTTCATAAATCCGGCAACATTAGCCCCTTTTACATAGTTAACAAAACCATCGGATTCGGTTCCATATTTTACACATGATTCATGTATACTAGCCATAATTCCTTTAAGTTTTTGATCTACTTCTTCTTTTGACCAACTTATGCGCATAGAGTTTTGAGTCATTTCTAATCCGGAAACAGATACACCACCTGCATTGGCTGCCTTACCCGGTCCATAAAGTATTTTATTTTTCAAGAACACTTCAACAGCCTCGGGAGTTGAAGGCATATTAGCACCTTCCGAAACAGCAATACAACCATTTGCTACAAGTGTCAGAGCATCATCACCATTCAATTCATTTTGTGTAGCCGATGGCAAAGCAATGGTACATTTTTCGGCCCAAGGACGTCCACCTTCTACATACTTACAGTTATATTTATCGGCATATTCTTTTATACGTCCGCGATACACATTTTTTAATTCAAAAATATAAGCCAATTTTTCACTATCAATACCATTTTCGTCGTAAATATAGCCATTACTATCCGATAGTGTAATTACTTTTCCTCCTAATTCCAAGACTTTTTCGGCAGTGAAAGTTGCAACATTACCAGAACCAGAAATAGAAACTACCTGACCTTTTAAATCATTAATTCCCTTGCGCTTAAGCATATTCATTAAGAAATAAATATTACCGTAACCTGTTGCTTCGGGACGTATAAGTGAACCTCCAAACTCCAAACCTTTACCTGTAAAAGTGCCTGTATTTTCACGAGCTATTTTTTTATACATGCCATACATGTATGCTACTTCGCGACCTCCTACACCAATATCACCCGCTGGAATATCTGTATCAGGACCAATATGACGCCACAATTCTAACATAAACGCTTGACAAAAACGCATCACTTCAGCATTTGACTTGCCTTTAGGATTAAAGTCAGATCCGCCTTTTGCTCCACCCATAGGAAGTGTAGTAAGTGCATTTTTAAACGTTTGTTCGAAAGCTAAAAATTTCAGGATCGAAGGACAAACAGAGGCGTGAAAACGCATACCTCCTTTATAAGGGCCGATTGCATTGTTGTGTTGAATACGGTATGCCATGTTGGTCTGAACATTACCTTTGTCATCAGTCCAAGTAATGCGGAACGAAAAAATCCGTTCTGGTATACAAAGACGTTCAATCAAATTTTGTTTTTCGAACTCGGGATGTGCATTGTATTCCTCTTCGATAGAATGTAACACCTCCTCTACTGCCTGATGATATTCAGGTTCATTTGGAAATCTTCTCTTTAAATTGTCGAGAACTAATTCAACTTTCATAATAAAAATGCTTTTTAGTTTTATTGTTTTATAACGGGCTCAAAGTTACAAATTAATATCAAAATCACAATATTATGAACATTTTAAATATATTATTTACAAATAAAAACCAATATATCACACTATCGTTGTCAATATGACAATATTTAAATCTCCAATTATATTTTTATTTTGAATCAAATTTCAATTAATCTTTATCAAAATGATAGATATTTATAAAAATACAATTATTATAGAAAGCTATAATACGCAACAAATAACAAATAATTATATCAATAATATAATTATTTTGATAGTAATACTTTTAATTTGTAAGCATTTTGAAAGTGTTAAATTGCCAATTTATATTAGCAAACACAAAGATTATTTATAAATAGTGTATATTTATAAATATTTTAGGGTTTTAATACAACCCCAATATTTTTTCTTCCATCAATTTTTATAATCATTGGCTTTTCAAATCTCACATGTCGTACATATTTTGTTTCGAAAACTGCTTCTTGCTCATTCAAAAAATCAACATCGAATGCACCGTCGTTGATATGAGGATTGATGGTAAAATAGGAAACACCAAAAGAAGTCAGGTTTTGAAAAAAATGAGTTCCCTGGCTAGGGTCAATTCTATAGTTAGAGAAACTGGTCTCCACAATCAAGCGAGCATTGCTAATATGCGGCCATTTTACAGGAATTCCCAACCACTCGTCGCTTGAGCCCCATCTACCAGGTCCAATCAAAATATAATGTCGATTTTCATTACACAACATTTTATTAATTTTTTCGACATCATACATAATCAAGCGATTATTAGAAGCACTAAACATTTCGGGATTAACATAAACAATATCAAAAATATCATTTGTAAAGCCATGTCCTAAAGAACTTGTGCAAGTAATAATGGCATTTTCAGTTGGAATTGCGCCAATATCCTCGTTAATAAATTCCTTGTTGTCAATAATTGGTCTAATTTGTAACAGATAAAACAAATGTTGTTTAGCTAAAGAATAATCAAGATTTACCGCAAATTCAATTTCTACAGGTCGCCCCATTTCTATTTGTGAAACTGCTAAAACTTCCTTCAAGATATTAGCTAATGGAAAAACGTCATGTTCTAAAATATTCGCAAATGTGATAATTTTCCGTCCACCGGGATAAATACCATCATAAATTGTTTGATCTTCGACATTAAAAGTAGAAGCTAAATACCTCAAAGTGCCGTCTTTCTCAGCATCACGCACGCTAATTTTGAGTAAATTAAAGCCATCGTCGACCTGCGGAACAAACTGCATCTGGCTTAAATCCAATGCATTAAAAAATGTTTGTGTTTCACGCAAAGCAAAATCAAGCGTGCTGGTTTGCAGCACGTTATGTGGATAAGCTGGCGAAAATCGCAATGTTGTACCACCATCAACAATATATTTCCCTAGTCCCAAAGCAATATTGGCAATACCATCCTCAGGTTTTTCGGAACCAATAGGATAATAATTCAACGAACGTGCAACCCCGGAGAAAGATGGATAAAAACGATTATCGTATTTACTTCCACATATTTCCTGCAACACGACAGCCATTTTTTCTTCATCAATTACATTTTTGGTAGCTGTCATATAAGCTTTACTATCGCGATAATAAACCGATGCATAAACAGCTTTTACGGCCTCTGATACCATTTCGAGCATCTGAGTTTTACTTTCGGCATTATAAGGAACCATATATGTGGAATAAATTCCAGCAAAGGGTTGATAATGTGAATCTTCGAGCAAACTTGATGACCGAATAGCCAAAGGAGAACTTACAGCACCTAAAAACGCATACAAATCGGCAATTAAATGTTTTGGCAATCGGGCTTTTAAAAAATGTTTCAAAATATCTTCATCTTCCAAATCGGACAAAGCTAACTTGTATAAATTGTTGCTTTCCATAAATTCCGAAAAAATATCGGTACAAATAACCACTGTTTTAGGTATGGTGATTTGAGCATTTTCGAAATTTTCAAATTGCTCATTGCGTTTTATCATAGCATCGATAAATGCGAGTCCACGCCCCTTACCACCCAATGAGCCATCTCCAATACGGGCGAAATTTGAAAACTGATCGAACCTTTCGGATCTGAAAACAGCAACAACACCACGATTTTTAACCTTTCTATATTGCAAAATAGCTTCGTAAATAGCATGGCGCAAGTTCAACAATTCCTCAGGATTATTTTTTGATGGGTTTGTGTTTTTTACAAATTCAGCTAAAGGAAACATGGCTCTAGAATAAAGCCAACGGGAAATATTGTTGCGCGATACATTATAATATAGAGTTTCATCGGTAAGTTGAAGTATAGAGTTTTGCAAATCTTTCAGATTGCACACACGAGCTTCTACGCTACCAGTCAATGGATTAATAAAAACAAAATCGCCAAAACCAAAATTATTTGTAATTATTTCCCTTAGTTCCAATAAAAACATTTTTGATGTTTTACACAAAAAAGATGCATTCTGCTCAGTAGCGTAAACATTATTTTCGACATCTGTTGATTGAATAATTAAGGGAATTTTTGGATCAATCTCACGAATTTGTCGGCATAAATTTATTCCGGCTAATTTATTTTTTTTTCCTGCTTGAAAAAATGATACATCAGTAATCACACCAAGCATATTATGCATATATTTCATATAAAGCTGCAATCCTTCTTCGTAGTTACGAGCTAATAATATTTTTGGTCTACCGCGCATTCGCAGCATCTGCTCATGCTCATTCAGTGCCTCGGTCATGAAGGATTTTGACTGCTGAAAAACATATTTATATAAATGAGGCAATATTGATGAATAAAAATGGATTGAATCTTCAACAAATAAAATTGTTTGTACATTTACGGACTCAACATCCTCTTGTACATTCATCTCATCTTCTATCAACTTAATTATAGCAAGCAACAAATCGGAATTACCCAGCCAGCTAAAAACATAATTAATAGCAGTAAGATCTTCATTTGCAATGCGTTTAGATACAGAACGTGAAAATGGAGTTAGAACAACGATAGGCACATTAGGTAACTCTTTCTTAACTTCTTTAGCCCAATTAAACGGATTTATGCTATCGCCGCTAGGCATGGAAATGATTAATTCAAAAGAACGTTCTTTAAGCAATTTATTCGCCTCAATTTCCGACGAGACCAATGTAAAACGTGGAGGATATCGTAAATTTAAAGACGTATATTCATTAAAAAGCAACTCATCAATACGCCCATCTTCTTCCAAAACAAAAACATCGTACTTACTTGCAAACAATAAAACATTGTAAATTCTATGTTTCATCAAATTGGCAAACGTAGTATCTTTAAAATAGAGCTTGCCTAAACCGGGTAATGTCATACAATTATAATTTTTATATTATTTCAGCACTTAGTATTCTCACAAAAGTAATAAATGCGTTTTGATTTCATAAAGGATTATATCAAAAACTTCATAATTAGTTATAGTAATAACACGAACAAGCAATGATTGCAATATCATATATCTATTTTTTTTACGATTTTACGAGCATTTTGACTGTTTTTTATTGTATTTACATTATTTTGACACCATATTTATTTATTATATAACATTTTTACTTATCTTTGCAGCCAAAACAATTCGCATTGAATATATAATTTACGTTGAATGTGATTTTTAACATTGGCGTATTCAACATACACGAATTATTTGCTCGCAAAAATTCGTGTGTTTTTTAGTTTTATTGTTAAGGACAGACTACTTCGTGATGAAATAGTCTGTCCATTTAAAAATCTCAAAACAAAAATTAGCTTTGTTTAAAACACTTAATATTTTACTATTTGTATTAATATAAACTTTTTTGCTACCATTTTGTTATTATATAATGATTTAAATAACAATAATGTTATTAAAAAATAAAGATAACGGCTTACAAAAATTCAGCATAAAAACAAACATAATATTGCATTATGTAACTAATATCTTGTATTTAGCTTCATATTTAAATATTTCTACTATTTAATATTTCATTTTAATACTACAATTTAAAAAATAGGATAATAAACATGTTTATAATTGCCAAAAACTTATATTTTCACTATTTTTGCAGTGAATTTAACAAAAAAAACTAACTAACAAAAAAAATAAATATATCAACTAAATAACTATACAATTATGTCACTATTAAGATTCAAAGCAGTAGAAGAGGCATTCAAGAAAAAAGCACTTGAAGTTACAGCTCCTTCAAAACTCACTTCCGATTATTATGGAAAATACGTTTTCACAAAAGCCACAATGGCAAAATATCTTTCAAAAGATACAATGAAAGCATTTAAGAGTGTAACTGAAAAAGGAGGAACTCTTGATTTATCAATTGCAGATGATGTAGCAGCAGGTATGAGAATGTGGGCCATGGAATTAGGTGCTACACACTACACTCACTGGTTTCAACCATTAACTGACGGAACTGCAGAAAAACATGACTCATTTATTGACTACTTAGGCGCTCCAGGCGAAGGAATAGTTGAAGATTTCTCAGGAAAATTATTAGCTCAACAAGAACCAGATGCATCTTCTTTTCCTAACGGTGGTATCCGTAGCACTTTTGAAGCGCGTGGATATACAGCATGGGATACATCATCGCCTGCTTTTGTTGTAGATGACACATTGGTAATTCCTACAATATTTATTTCATATACAGGCGAATCATTAGACTTAAAAGCGCCACTATTAAAAGCCTTAGCTGCAGTTGATAAAGCAGCAGTTGCAGTTTGCCAAATGTTCGATCCTAACGTAAAAAAAGTAGTTTCTTACCTTGGTTGGGAACAAGAATACTTTTTGGTAGACGAAGGTTTGTTTGCAACTCGCCCTGATTTAATGTTAACCGGTAGAACATTGCTAGGTCATGAGTCAGCAAAAAACCAACAATTGGACGATCATTATTTTGGTTCAGTACCAACAAGGGTAGCAGCATATATGAAAGACATAGAATTTGAAGCATACAAATATGGTATACCTGCAAAAACTCGTCACAACGAGGTTGCACCTAACCAATTTGAGCTAGCTCCAATCTTTGGTGAATGTAATTTGGCGGTTGATCAAAACTTGCAAATGATGTCAATTATGCGTCGTGTTGCACGTCGTCACGGATTCCGTGTTTTATTGCACGAAAAACCGTTTGCTGGTATCAATGGTTCGGGAAAACACAACAACTGGTCATTGGGAACTGATACCGGCGTAGGTTTATTCACTCCTGGAAAAACAGCTGAAGAAAATCTACAATTTGTAACTTTCCTTGTTTGTACATTAAAAGCTGTACATAAACATAATGCATTATTAAAAGCATCAATTATGACAGCTCAAAATGCACACCGTTTAGGAGCAAATGAAGCACCTCCTGCAATTGTATCTGCATTTTTAGGAACGCAATTAACAGCTGTGCTTGATAAATTGGAAAACAGCACTAGTGATGAAGCTATTGTAATGGATGCTAAAAAGAAATTATCATTGGGTATTCCACATATTCCTGAAGTATTTCTTGACAATACTGATCGTAACCGTACATCGGCATTTGCTTTTACAGGTAATCGTTTTGAGTTCCGTGCTGTTGGTTCTTCAGCTAACTGTTCATCAGCCATGTCTACTTTAAATGCTGCTGTTGCTTATCAACTTACTGAATTTAAAGCTGAAGTTGATGCAAAAATAGCTTCTGGTTTAACTAAAGAAAAAGCAATTTTTGAAGTTATCAAAGCATATATAAAAGATTCAAAAGCAATCCGTTTCGATGGAAATGGATACAGTGATGAATGGAAAGTAGAAGCTGCTAAACGTGGTTTAGATTGTGAAACAAGTGTGCCAAAAATAATTGAAGCTTATACTTCAAAATCAAGTATTGAATTATTTACAAAAACAGGTGTTTTAACTGAAGTTGAACTACATGCTCGTAATGAAGTAAAATGGGAGACTTATATCAAGAAAATTCAAATTGAAGCACGCGTCTTAGGAGATTTAACTATCAATCATATTATTCCGGTTGCCACTCGTTATCAATCTTTATTATTAGATAATGTTTATAAAACCAAAGCAGTATTTTCAGCTGAAAAAGCAGAAAAAATTGCTGCAATGGATTTAGCTTTAATCGAAGAAATTGCTGAACATATATCAGTTATTAAAAAGAATGTAGAAGCAATGGTTGTAGCACGTAAAGTTGCTAATATAATTGAACACGAAGATGCAAAAGCTAATGCTTATCACGACAGTGTACTACCATATTTCGATGTAATTCGTTATCATGTTGATAAATTAGAATTAATCATTGATGACGAAATGTGGACATTGCCTAAATATCGTGAATTGCTATTTATCAGATAAGTCAACAATTGATACTTGATAGTTGATATTTAACAATTAATAGTTAATACGCTTAAATCGCTATCATATTGTTAACAATTTCAAATATCTACTATTTCATATTTAAACAATAGTGGGAAGGTCAATATGAGCTTCCCACTATTTTGCAAGAAAACAATAAAACAAAAAATATTTCGAATTCGCTATTAATATATTTTAATGGCATTAAAGTTTAAATAAATGAATTCAAACCAGATAAATATTGATGAATATGAGCAGCGTTCGCTGTATTCATTTCAAAACGAACATGATGCATGTGGTGTAGGTCTGATTCTTAACCTTTACGGCGAGAAATCGCATGAGATCGTTGAAAAAGGATTGCAGGTATTAGAAAACATGGTACATCGAGGTGCTGAAAGTGCCGATAACAAAACGGGTGATGGTGCAGGTATTTTGGTGCAAATACCACACGAGTTTATATTACTACAAGGCATACCGGTTCCGGCTAAAGGAAAATATGGTACAGGTTTAGTGTTTTTACCTAAGGATGAGAAAAAATCTCAGCTTTGTTTAAATGTAATGAAAGAACATGTTGAGAAAGAAGGTCTCAGTCTTTTATTTACACGCGATGTGCCTGTTAACAGCAATATATTAGGTCAAATTTCGACTAGCACTGAACCACAGATCAAACAAATTTTTATTACGGGCGGCAGCAACCAACAAGATTTGGAGCAAAAACTTTATGTAGTTCGCAAAAAAATTGAGAAATCCATTCTCAAATCCAATCTTGCTAAAGATCGTAGTTTTTATATTGTAAGCCTTTCTACCAAACAAATGGTTTACAAAGGTATGCTTACCTCACTTCAACTCCGCGAATACTATCCGGATTTAACAAACCCCAATTTCACTAGTGGTATCTCATTGGTACATTCCCGTTTCAGTACCAACACATTCCCAACTTGGGACTTGGCACAACCATTTAGAATGTTGGGACACAATGGCGAGATTAACACAATTCGTGGTAATCGTCAGTGGATGGAGTCTCGTGAAAGCGTACTAAAATCGGACATTTTAGGAAATCTGAATGATTTATACCCAATTGTACAACCAGGAATGAGCGATAGTGCTACGCTGGACAATGCTCTTGAATTCCTGGTAATGTCAGGTAAAAGTTTACCACATGCCATGGCCATGTTAGTTCCTGAAAGTTGGAATCAAAAAAATCCTATTTCTGATAATTTACGTGCGTTCTACGAATACCATAGTACTTTTATGGAACCATGGGATGGTCCTGCTACTTTACTATTCAGCGATGGAAGATATGCCGGTGGAATGTTAGACCGCAATGGTTTACGTCCTGCACGTTATTTGGTTACACATGACAATATGATGGTAATTGCCTCTGAAACAGGCACCATCGAATTTGATGCTGAACGTATCAAAGAGAAAGGAAGACTGAAACCCGGAAAAATGATCATGATTGATACTGAAACCGGACAAATTTATTATGATAATGAACTAAAAGAAGGTTTAGCCAAAGCTTTTCCATACCGTGAATGGTTAAATAAAAATTGTATTAGCATTGATAACATATCATCAGGAAGAAGTGTAAAAAATGATTTGAATAATTACACTACTTTGCTTCGTGCATTTGGTTATTCTACCGAAGACATGGAAAGATTGATAATTCCAATGGCAAACGATGGATATGAACCAACCTCTTCGATGGGTAATGATGTAACATTATCTGTTTTTTCGGATAAACCACAAAGGTTGTTCAGTTATTTCCGTCAACAATTTGCGCAGGTAACCAATCCTCCAATTGACCCAATTCGTGAAGAATTGGTCATGTCATTAACCGGATATATTGGTTCTGTACACCAGAACTTGTTAGAACCAGCACGTGAAATTTGTAAAATGGTAAAACTTAAGAGTCCGGTAATAACCAACTCAGAGTTTGATATTTTAATGAATTTAAACTACAAAGGCTTCTATACCATATCATTGCCTATGCTTTTCGATCCTAAAAAAGGAGCTAAAGGACTTGAAGCTGCTATACAGGAATTATGTTTATCAGTTGAAAAAGCGGTAGATGATGGTAAAAATTATATTGTATTAAGCGACCGTGGTGTTGATGCTACTCATGCACCTATACCTTCGTTGTTAGCTGTTTCAGCTGTTCATTTGTATTTAGTTCAGAAACGTAAAAGAATGCAAATCGACATTGTAGTTGAATCTGCAGAGCCACGTGAAGTGATGCATTTTGCATTATTATTTGGGTTTGGTGCCAATGCCGTAAATCCATATATGGCATTTGCAATTATCAACGACAAAATTAAAGCCGGTGATATTAGTATGGACTTTGACACTGCTAAAAAGCATTATATCAAAGCTATAAATAAAGGATTATTGAAAGTGCTTTCGAAGATGGGAAATTCAACGCTGCGTAGTTACCGTGGAGCACATATTTTCGAAGCAATTGGTATTTCTAATTTGCTGTTAGACAAATATTTTAAAGGAATTTCTTCGGCAATTGGTGGTATTGACATTGAAGATATTGCCAATGAAGTATTGCGTCCACATGCAGAAGCATTTTTCCCTGAAGAAGGAAATGACCCATCGAAACTTTATAATTTAGGTATTTACAATTATAGAGTTTTAGGTGAGGACCATGCATGGAATCCGGAAACAGTAGCTCGTTTGCAAATTGCAACAAAAACCAATGATTATAGCAAATACAAGGAATACGTAAAAGCAGTTGATGAGAAAGCTGCTCCAATTTTCATACGCGACTTGATTGACTACAAACGTAATCCTATAGATATCAACGAGGTAGAACCAGTTGAGAATATTATGAAACGTTTTGTTACCGGCGCCATGTCTTATGGTTCTATCAGTCGTGAAGCACACGAAGCCATGGCAATAGCCATGAATATTATTGGAGGACGAAGCAATACAGGTGAAGGTGGCGAAGATCCTGAACGTTATAAAAAACGAGAAGACGGATTAAGCACACGCAGTGCCATTAAACAAGTTGCATCCGGCCGTTTTGGTGTTACAGCTGAATATTTGGTAAATGCAGATGAAATTCAGATAAAAATTGCTCAAGGAGCAAAACCTGGCGAAGGAGGACAATTACCCGGACATAAAGTAGATAAAATCATTGCAAAAACCCGACATTCTATACCGGGAATTTCGTTGATATCTCCCCCACCCCATCACGATATTTATTCTATCGAAGATTTAGCACAGCTAATTTACGATTTAAAAAACATCAATCCGAGTGCAATTATCAGTGTGAAATTGGTATCAGAAACCGGAGTTGGCACAATTGCTGCCGGTGTAGCTAAAGCTAAAGCTGATTTAATTCTTATAAGTGGTGCCGAAGGTGGAACAGGTGCAAGCCCATCAAGTTCAATTAAACATGCAGGACTACCTGTAGAAATTGGGTTGGCTGAAACACAACAAACTCTTGTTTTAAATAATTTACGCGGTCAAATTCGCCTTCAAACAGATGGACAACTAAAAACAGGACGTGACATTATCATTACAGCACTTTTAGGTGCTGAGGAATACGGTTTTGCAACAAGTGCTTTGCTTATTCTGGGTTGTGTAATGATGCGTAAATGTCACTTAAACACTTGTCCGGTAGGAGTTGCTACTCAAGATGAAGTATTGCGTAAACATTTTACAGGAAAACACGAATACTTAGTTAATTTCTTCAATTTTATAGCTCAGGATGTTCGTGAACATTTGGCTCAGTTGGGCTATCGTAGCTTGGACGAAATAATCGGGCATACTGAATTGCTTGAAAGAAAAGAAGTAGAAGGTAGTTCGAAATTGAAAAAAGTTGATTTATCAAAAATACTTTTTGTACCAAGTAAAGGAAATAAAAATGCTTTGCGTCAAAACAAGATTCAAGACCATAAAATTGACAAAGTACTTGACCGTGAACTGATTAAAAAATCACTTCCTGCACTCGACTTATGTATGCCGGTTGAGATGAAATATAAAATTAAGAATACCGATCGTACAGTAGGTGCAATGCTATCAGGTGAAATTGCCAAACGTTATGGACAAGCCGGATTGCCTGTTGATACTATCAAAGCATATTTTAATGGCTCGGCAGGTCAAAGTTTTGGTGCATTTTTAAGTAAAGGCGTTTTCTTTGAATTAAATGGCGAAGCCAATGATTATGTTGGAAAAGGACTTTCGGGAGGTAAAATTGTAGTTGTTGCTCCGAAAGAAAGTACTTTTAAACCCGAAGAAAATATTATTGCAGGAAATACAATTTTATATGGTGCTACATCTGGTGAAGTTTATATCAATGGTGTTGTAGGTGAACGTTTTTGCGTACGTAATTCGGGCGCAACGGCAGTTGTTGAAGGTGCCGGAGATCACTGTTGTGAATATATGACCGGTGGTCGTACGGTGGT
The DNA here is from genome assembly GCA_945870155.1 of Paludibacter jiangxiensis. Classification (GTDB taxonomy): domain Bacteria; phylum Bacteroidota; class Bacteroidia; order Bacteroidales; family Paludibacteraceae; genus Paludibacter; species Paludibacter jiangxiensis_A. The sequence goes on from CAMBSB010000005.1 coordinate 27,302, forward strand.
TTTAGGCAAAACAGGACGTAACTTTGCAGCCGGCATGAGTGGTGGAGTTGCTTATGTACTCGACGAATCAGGTGATTTTGATTTCTTCTGTAATATGGAAATGGTTGAACTATCGTTGATTGAAGATAGTCACGACAGCAAAGAAGTAAAAACTTTGATTGAAAATCATTACAAATACACAGGCAGTCAGTTAGCAAAAAAAATTCTGGATAACTGGAGAGATTATGTGGATAAGTTCATTAAAGTTGTTCCAATTGAATACAAAAAGGTGATTCAGGAAGAAAAAATGGAAGCTATCAACAAAAAAATTGCTCAGGTAGAAAGAGATTATTAAAATTGCCCCCTAACCCCCTAAAGGGGGAAAATCAATTGAAAAAACAGGGAAATTAACAATAAAATTATACAATAATTATAAATATAGCTAATCTTAAGTCCCCCTTTAGGGGGATTTAGGAGGCTTCATAAAATATGGGAAATCCAAAAGCATTTATGTATACTCCCCGCAAAGAGGCGGGATATAGACCAGTAAATGAACGAATATACGATTTCGGAGAAGTTGAACAGACCCTAAATCGCGAAGATCGTAAATTACAAGCATCACGTTGTATGGATTGTGGCATTCCATTTTGTCACTGGGCTTGCCCACTTGGTAATAAAATGCCGGAATGGCAAGATTTAATTTATAAAGGAAAATGGAAAGAAGGAGTTGAATCACTACACGAAACCAATAATTTTCCTGACTTTACAGGTCGAATTTGTCCGGCTCCATGCGAAAAATCATGCGTTTTAAATTTACACGAATCACCGGTTACAATTCGCGAAAATGAATGTGCAGTTACTGAAGTTGCATTTACTGAAGGCTTAATAAAAGCACAACCACCAAAAACACGTACGGGCAAAACAGTAGCAGTAATTGGCTCTGGCCCTGCAGGTTTAGCAGCAGCTCAACAATTAAACAGAAAAGGTCATACAGTAACTATATTCGAAAAAGACAGCTACTTAGGAGGATTGTTACGCTACGGGATTCCAAATTTCAAACTGAATAAAAATATTATCGACCGACGATTGGATCAATTAGAAGAAGAAGGTATTATTTTTAAACCAAAGACTGAAATTGGAAAAGATATCAGTGGAAAAGAAATTATTACTAACTTTGACGCCGTTTGTTTGGCAATAGGTGCAGGACATCCTCGTGATATTAAGCCTGAAGGTAGAGATTTGAAAGGAATTCATTTTGCCATGGAATTTTTAGCGCAACAAAATCAATTGATAATGGGAGAACCAGTATCAGATGACAAGCTAATTAATGCTAAAAACAAACATGTTTTGGTTATTGGTGGTGGAGATACCGGTTCGGATTGTGTAGGAACATCAGTTCGTCAGGGTGCTGTGAAAATTACACAAATTGAAATCCTGCCTCAGCCGCCTGTAAATAAAAATCCGGATACTCCTTGGCCATATTATCCTAACATATTGAAAACATCCAGCTCACACAAAGAAGGTTGTGAACGAAAATGGAGTTTAAATACGGTTGCCTTCAAAGGCGAAAACGGTCAAGTTACCGAGGTGATAGTAGAAGAGGTAGCATGGTCAAAAGATGAAACCGGACGTTGGAACATGAAACCAACCGGAAAAATTGAAACTATAAAAGCTGATTTAGTTTTTCTGGCTTTAGGATTTATTCATCCTGTTCAAGAAGGTTTATTAACAGAACTTGGTGTGGATTTCGATGCAAGAGGAAACGTTGCTACAGATAAACAAAGTAAAAGTTCAGTAAGTAAAGTTTTTGCAACCGGCGATGCTGCAATAGGTGCTAGTTTGGTTGTTAGAGCTATTGCTCTAGGTAGAAAAGTAGCAGAAGACATTCATAAAACCTTAAATTAATAATTATTTCTCGTTTCGTGTTTTTTCAACGTAAAACACGAAACACTGAACACGAAACTCTTAAAAACAAAAAACTATGTGTGGAATTGTATGTGCATTTGATATAAAACAATCTGTGGTAGAATTACGCCCGCAGGTACTTAAAATGTCGAAAAAAATTCGTCACCGCGGTCCGGATTGGTCAGGGATTTTTTCGAACGACAAAGCTATTTTGGCTCACGAAAGATTATCAATAGTTGACCCGGAATCAGGAAAGCAGCCTCTTTTCAGTAAAGATGGAAAATTAGTTTTAGCTGTAAATGGCGAAATCTATAATCATCAGGAAATACGCAAACAATTTGAAGGTAAATATGAATTCCTTACAAAATCAGATTGTGAAGTAATTCTTGCTTTATATCGAGAAAAAGGACCAAACTTCATGGAAGATTTGAATGGAATTTTTGCATTTGCCTTATACGATATTGAAAAAGACATTTTTATGATAGGTCGCGACCACATAGGCATAATTCCATTGTATCAAGGTTGGGACGATAAAGGAAGTTATTTTGTTGGTTCTGAATTAAAATCATTAGAAGGTTTCTGTTCGAAAATTGAGGAATTTCTACCGGGTCAGTATTATTACAGCCCCGATGGAAAACCAACAAAGTGGTACAGCCGCAATTGGGAAAGTTTTGATGAAGTAAAAGACAATGTATCAGACATTGATGTTTTACGCGTAGCTTTAGAAGCTGCTGTTGAACGTCAGTTGATGACTGATGTACCTTATGGAGTTTTACTTTCTGGAGGTTTGGACTCTTCGATTATTTCTGCTGTTGCAAAAAAATATGCAGCTAAACGAATAGAATCGGGCAATACTGAAGGTGCATGGTGGCCTCAACTCCACTCATTTGCTGTAGGCTTAATTGGCTCTCCCGATTTGGCAGCTGCACGTAAAGTGGCCGATCATATTGGTACCATTCATCACGAAATACATTTCACAGTACAAGAAGGCTTGGATGCTGTACGCGATGTTATCTATCATGTTGAAACTTATGATGTTACAACCATTCGTGCTAGCACACCCATGTATTTATTATCACGTGTAATAAAATCTATGGGCGTAAAAATGGTTCTTTCGGGCGAAGGTGCTGATGAAATTTTTGGTGGTTATCTTTACTTCCACAAAGCTCCCAATGCCGAAGAATTTCACAAAGAAACAGTTCGTAAACTTCAAAAACTACACATGTACGATTGCTTGCGCGCCAACAAATCATTGGCTTCGTGGGGTGTAGAAGGTCGTGTGCCATTTTTAGATAAGGAATTTATGGACATTGCTATGCGTCTGAATCCAAAAGACAAAATGGCTGGCAATGGAAAAATGGAAAAATGGATATTACGCAAAGCATTTGAAGATTATTTACCTGAAAGTGTTACTTGGCGTCAAAAAGAACAATTCTCTGATGGCGTTGGTTATAATTGGATTGATTCATTGCGCGCTTTGACTAACGAAATGGTAACTGATGAGCAAATGGCTCAGGTAAACGAAGCTTTTCCTATCAATCCTCCAATGAATAAAGAAGAGTATTATTATCGTACCATATTTACCGACTTCTTCCCATCGGATGCTGCTTCATTATGTGTACCTTCAGTGCCATCTGTGGCTTGTAGCACACCTATAGCTTTAGAATGGGATGCTGCATTTAAAAACATGAATGATCCTTCAGGTCGATCGGTTAAAAGTGTACATGAAGATGGTTATAAATAAACATTTAAATTTATTGATTAAAAAAGGCTTACACAAAATGTAAGCCTTTTTTTTAATTTAAATATATGAAATGTTTTTTGTTTGCAAACAATTGATTAACAAATATTTACGCCAATATTTTATTTCGATAAATTACAAAAAAAATTTCATTCCATAATCTGTCGAAGCAAGTTCTTAATGCTTGAAATCAATGAAAGCATTACCATTTATCCGTCCGGAAAGGCAAAATGGGTAAACCTGCAGTATTATACAGAAAGCCTTTGCCCACAGGATAATTAATATAACAGTAACGCGCAGCTATAGGTTTTTTAACTTCAGTGGCTGTAAGTATTACTTGTTTTGACTTGATTTTAGCTGTTGCTGAATAGAATTTTTGATCTTCGCCTGCAATTTCAAAATTAGTAATTTCTTTACCAAACGATGTGAGACCATTAACCAAATTATCAAACGAAACTACCAAAGATGAATCTTTCACCACAACAGCTTTATAAACCGGATTCTTGTAAGCAATTCCATTTACGCCATAGGTTTCGGACAATGCCCAATAGGACAAACGTTGTCCAACAGCTTTCTTTTCGGCTGGGTGAATACAAAGTTCTTCACCAAAATCGACCGTGGCAACCATACCGGCACGAGGTATATTCAAACTTGCCTTATATTGTTCATCGTAAAACTTACCCGATAATATATCCTTACTGTTATTGTACCAATAAGGTGCAATTTGAACAAAATAAAACGGCAATTCCTTTAGTTCAAAATCGCTTTTCCATTCTTCAACCATAGTTTTCATTAAACCTGCATAATACTGATATTCAGCCCTATTTGATTCGCCCTGATACCAAATAGCTCCTTTTATAGAATAGTTTTTAATAGGATGAATCATGCCGTTATACAAATAACTTGCACGATGATTAGGAGCAGTTTTTTCCTGGGTAGTGCTCTTAAGTGATTCAGGAAACTTTTGCATATTTTCGGCATTTATCCAAGCTTCTATACGCGAACCACCCCAACTCGAATTAATTACACCTACGGGTACTTTTAGCGCTTTTTGTAATCGACTTGCAAAATGATAACCTACGGCACTAAACTTACCAACCGTTTGAGCTGTGGCCATTTCCCAATTACCTACACAGGTATCCTGAGGTGTTTTTATTGACAATCGTTTAACTGTAAAAAGTCGCAATTGACAATTGTTGGCTTCTGCTAATACTTCGTTGGAACTGTTAATTGGCTGATCATTAAAACCCAACATCGGCATTTCCATATTAGATTGTCCTGAACACAGCCAAACCTCCCCCAAAAGAATATTTTGAAGCTGTACTTTTTCTTTACCTGAAACAATTGAAATAATGAAGGGTCCACCAGCATCAGTTGTTTTTGCTTTTACCAACCATTGGCCACTTTCAGAAGCAACAGTCGAAATTTTGGCTTTGTTCCAACTAGTAATTATGGTTAGTTTTTGATTTGGATCTGCAGTTCCCCACAGTTTAACTTCTGTATTGCGCTGCAACACCATGTTATCTCCCAGAACCGAGGCAACTTTAATTTTTGCATTTAAAAAAATTGCTGAAAAAAGAAAAATGCTAATAAAAAAGATTTTTGTATTCATAATAATATTTTATAGATTGAAATTTATTAAAGTATACAAAGATACAAAATTAATTTACAGAACACATTATCAAAAATACTGAATTTGTATTCACATTCGTGATGTTTTAATTCCCCCCTAAAATATTGATTTGGGATATAAAAGGATGTAAATTAACACCCAAATAATAAATATATTTAGTTACTTTTGTGTCGTTAATTAATTTGTTGAATAATTGCTGGCATTTTTTATAAAGTAGCCTTGTTTTTAGAATTAAAAATTGACATTTGACATATTTTACACGCAGAATATACTATGGAATTGAAATATCAAAAACTGATTGCCAAATTATCGGAAACAATAGATTCGAATCGAATTATTACCAACAAAGCTAAACGGTTGGCCTATGGCACAGATGCCAGTTTCTACAGATTGATACCCGAGCTGGTTGTATTATCGCATAACGAAACTGAAGTTGCGGAAATACTTAAACAAGCAAACGCGTTCAATATTGCTGTAACTTTTAGAGCTGCAGGCACCAGTTTATCAGGTCAGGCTATTTCAGATTCGGTACTAATAGTGGCAACACACGGTTGGAAAAACCATACAATTTTCAATAACAATTCGCTAATTTCTTTAGACCCGGGAATCATTGGATCAAAAGCAAACTCACTTTTAGCTCCTATGGGTTTGAAAATTGGTCCGGATCCGGCATCAATTGCGAGTGCTATGATTGGTGGAATTGTTGCCAATAATGCAAGTGGAATGTGTTGTGGTACTGCCCAAAATTCCTACCGCACCATTTCAAATATTAAAATAATATTTTACGATGGAGTAATGCTCAACACGGCCGATGAAAATAGTATTGCTCAATTTAAAGACAAACATCCGGAAATAATATCTGAAATCATAAATTTACGCAACGAAATAAAACTTGACACAGCTCTTTACCAACAAATAAAAGCGAAATATAAAATTAAGAATACAACCGGCTATAGCATCAATGCATTGATCGATTTTGATGACCCAATTGACATCATTAAACACCTTATGGTTGGATCTGAGGGAACATTGGGCTTTATTTCAAATGTTACGCTAAAAACTATAGTCGACGAAAAGTATAAATCGTGCACGTTGATGATTTTCAACACAATAAAAGATGCTTGTGATGCTACTTTTTTGCTTAAATCGGCACCTGTCGCAGCTGTAGAACTGCTTGATAGAGACTCCATTCGATCAGTTGAGGATGATCCTGAATCACCTGAATATTTTAAAACTTTGCCCGAAAGTGCATGTGTCCTGTTGGTTGAATGTCGCGATAATAATATTGATAAACTGAGCGAGAAACAGACAGAAATCCGAAAAACGATTCAATCAATTCCTACTATTTTTCCTTACGAATTTACCTCCGTTCAAAAAGAATACGATTACAATTGGAAAGCTCGCAAAGGTCTATTGCCAACAGTTGGAAGTTTACGTAAAACCGGCACCACAGTTATTATTGAAGATGTGGCTTTTCCTCTAGAAAGTTTGGCAAATGCAACTGTTGATTTAAAGAAATTGTTTAAAAAATACGAATATAATGATGCTTATCTTTTTGGACATGCGCTCGAAGGTAACCTGCATTTTGTTTTCTCTCAAGATTTTTCGATTGAGAAAGAAGTAAAACGCTATGCTGATCTGATGGCTGATTTAGCCCTATTGGTCGTTGATAAATACAATGGATCGCTTAAAGCTGAACATGGCACAGGCCGAAATATGGCTCCTTTTGTGGAAAAAGAATGGGGACAAAAGGCTTACGAAATAATGAAACGGATTAAAACAATTTTCGACCCACAAAACATAATTAATCCGGGTGTGCTTATCAATACAGATTCAAATATCCACCTTAAAAATCTGAAACCATTACCTGCTGTTAGCGAGATAGTTGATAAATGTATGGAATGTGGTTTTTGTGAGCCAAACTGCGTGGCCGAAGGACTAACACTTTCGCCTCGGCAACGCATTGTTCTTGCTCGCGAAATAAGCAGTTTGGAAAAATCGAGAACAAATCCAAAAGAATTGGCATTGCTAATTAAAGATGCTCAATACCTGATTGATGATACTTGTGCTGTTGATGGTTTATGCTCATTATCTTGTCCTGTAAAAATAAACACAGGCTTGTTTGTAAAAGAATGGCGGGCAAAAAATATTAGCAAAACAGGCAGCAAAATAGCAAGTACACTTGCTAAAAATATGGACAATGTAACTTCTACTATGCGTTTTTCGTTGGACACGGTGGCATTTTTCCAAAAAGTGATTGGCGATAATGCCATGAGTGCTATTGCTGGTACAGCTCGTAAATTATCGGGAGGAGCCATTCCTTTGTGGACACCTTCTATGCCTTCAGGAGCTCCAAAAACTCCAAAATGTAAAAGTGTTGCCGATAACAAAGTGGTGTATTTTCCTTCGTGCATCAACCGCAGCATGGGAAAATCGAAACTGTACGACCCCAACGAAGTAGCTTTGGTCGATAAAACAGTTGAACTATTACAACGAGCCGGATTTACTGTTGTTTTTCCCGATAATGTTGAAAATTTATGCTGTGGAATGCCTTTTACAAGCAAAGGTTTTACAGAGCAAGGCAAAGCAAAATCAGATGAATTGGAAGCAGCATTGATGAAGGTTTCCGAAAATGGAAAATTACCTGTGCTTTACGATATGAGTCCCTGTTTCAATTCGTCGAAAGAGCATTTTAATTCAAATCTTACAATAATCGACCCCATTGAGTTTATGCTCGATTATGTCATGCCACGTCTCAAGGTAACACATAAAAAAGAGCTCGTAACCGTTTTCCCGGTATGCTCAGTCAAGAAAATTAATATGACTGATAAATTGTTGGCTCTGTCAAATTTATGTGCCAAAAAAGTAGTATTGGTCGAAAGTAATTGTTGTGGTTTTGCTGGCGATAGGGGTTTTACCGTTCCCGAATTAAACGAACATGGACTAAAAGAACTGAAAGGGCAAATTCCCACAAATTGCAAAGAAGGCTATTCCACCAGTCGCACTTGCGAAATAGGCATGGAAACGCACAGCGGAATTAACTTTAAATCGATATTTTATCTGATTGATGAAGTGACAAAATAAATTTTTTTATACAGAAATACAATCTAAATGAAACGTATACTTATAACAGGAGCAACCGGAAATGTTGGCAGTGAAGTGATTCGGTTTTTAATGGACTTAAACAGTGATAATGAAATCATTGCAGGTGTACGTGATATTACTAAAGCTGAAAGAAATTTCCTGAAATTTCCCAAATTAAAATTTGTAAATTTTGATTTTGAAGATCAAGATACTTATGAAAAGGCTTTAACCGGAATTGATAGCATTTTTTTGCTGCGACCTCCACACATTTCGGATGTTGATAAATACTTCAGACCACTGATTAATTCAATTAAAAATAATGGTATTTCCAAACTTGTCTTCCTATCCGTTCAGGGAGCTGAAAAAAGCAAAATAATTCCACATAATAAAATTGAGAAATTGATTATTGAGTCGGGTTGTGAATATATTTTTCTGCGACCAAGCTACTTTATGCAAAACTTGACCACAACTTTAATTCAAGATATACGAACAAAAAACAAAATCATTTTACCTGCCGGTAAAGGCATATTCAATTGGATTGATGTAGAAAATATTGGAGAGACTTTAGCCATTTTACTCTTAGGTTTTTCAGATTTTAAGAATCAATCCATCGAACTAACCGGTTATGAAAATCTTGATTTCTTTACAGTTGTAAACCTAATAAACAAAACACTAAATTCAAATATCACTTTTCAAAATGTTTCACCTTTTAAATTTTACACAATAAAGAAAAACGAAGGACTTAACAAAGGATTGATTATAGTGATGATAATGCTACATTTTTTACCACGATTTCAAAAACCACCAAAAATTTCATGCTTTTACGAGAAAATAACAGGCAAAAGACCAACAACTTTAAGTGAATTTATTCAACGAGATGGTTATCAATTCATCATTTAATAAAATTTATCAATTATTTCCCTTTCACAGCATCTAGTTTGCTTTTGAGCTCCGCTACTTTTTTCGGATTTGTGGCAGCCACATTGGTTTTTTCGCCAGGATCCAATTTCAAGTTATATAATTGCTCTGCATTTAAGTTGCCTAGTTCAATGTTTGTATCTTTATTCATTTTGGCACCTTTGCTTGGCTCAATATATTTCCAATCGCCGACTATAATCGACAAGGAGTTGTTAATGTTTTGTTTAACTACATAGCTTCTGTTTTTCTTGTTTTTGCCGAGCATGGTTTTTAAACCGTTCTGACTGTCGGGAGCTTCGCCATGTTTAAACTGATAGCCAGCTAATGATGCAAACGAAGCATACCAATCGAGTTGAGTTACTAAAGCTGGCGAAACGCTTGGTTTAACTTTTCCTGTCCAGCGCACAATCTGTGGAACATGTGTGCCTGCTTCAAAACTACTGTATTTTCCACCACGGAATGGCCCCCAAGGTTTGTGGTCGCCAAGCAATTTTACCGCCTGATCCTGATAGCCATCATCAACAACAGGACCATTATCGCTGGATAAAATTACCAATGTATTATCATCCAAATTAAGCTCTTTGAGTTTTGCCATTACCTGACCTACTGTCCAGTCGAATTCCACAAGTGCATCGCCACGCGGCCCCAAGCCACTTTTACCTACAAAGCGAGGATGCGGTACGCGCGGAACATGAACATCTTGTGTCCCGAAATAAAGGAAAAACGGTTGATTTTTGTTGTTTTCGATAAATTGTAAAGCTTTAACCGTAATGCTGTCGGCAATATTTTCATCCACCCACAAAGCAGACTTGCCACCTTTCATAAATCCAATGCGTGAAATACCATTTACAATAGCCTGATTATGACCATGACTTGGATGCATGCGGAGTAATTCAGGATTGTCTTTTCCGGTAGGTTCACCATCAAAGTTTTTAATATAACTTACTGCAATAGGATCGTTGGGATCGAGATTCACCACACGTCCGTTTTCCATAAAAACACAAGGCGTTCTATCACCAGTTGCAGCCAAAATATACGAATAATCAAAACCAAGTTCCTTTAATCCGGGAGTTATCAGTCCATTCCAGTTCTGTTTGCTTGTTTCGCTACCCAAACCCAAATGCCACTTTCCAACTGCACCGGTTTTGTAACCCATAGCTTGCATCATGCGTGGTATGGTGTGTTGTTCCGGTTTAATAATCATAGCAGCATCCCCCGCAGCAATTCCAGTTCCTTCTTTGCGCCACGCATATTCGCCGGTGAGTAATGCATAGCGCGATGGTGTGCTGGTAGCAGCTCCGCAATGCGAATTTGTAAAACGCACCCCTTCGGCAGCCAATTTATCGACATTGGGCGTTTGTACTTTCGAATAACCATAGCAACTTAGGTCACCGTAGCCAATATCGTCGGCATAAATTATTACAATATTGGGTTTTGTTTGTTTCTTCTCTTTAGCATTGCCTGCCGATAAAGTGAAAGGCAAAATTGTAAGACCTGTGTAAGATAAGATGCTTAGTTTTTTCATTATAAAATTTGTATTTGCTATTTTAAAAACCAAAACACAAAATTACAACAAAAAAACGGTTTAGGAGGTTGATATATAAGTCAAAAAGTTGTATTAATAGACCAAAGAAACAGAAATAATTCAACTAAACTCACTTACAATAAATATTTCAGAAGAAATACACCGCAACTTAAATAAATTTTCAACCCTCAATAAATTCAGGTTAGTTGCGCTAAAAAATCGCTACAACAGTTTACTTAAAATGCTTTGTTGTCTGCCGCAACCGCAACACAGTAACCAAGTGTTGTTTTGCTAAAACAATTGCTAATATAATACAATTAGGTTAGACATATGTTAGATATACAACCAAAAAAGACCCACACTCCTCGTGTCAGTCTTTCATTTTCAGCAGTCGGGATGAAGTTGGTTTTAAATGGGAATAAACAGCTAAACCTGAACCCCAAATGTTTCTGAAATTTTCATTTTAAACTGATTTGAAACTGCAGCATTATACAGCGGTAATCCAACCAATCTATAATCTTTGTTTTCGGCTTTAAGTAATGAGTTTTGAGAATATTTTTCGCTAATTTCCTTTAAGAACACTTCTTTCCAACCTTCTTTTCCATCAACAAAACCTCCTGAGGCATCCTTAAACTGACTTCCTTTTGGCTCAATAAATACCTGATAATAAAGCTGTTCTGAATTTTGCCTTAAAAACAATATAAAATCGGGCATGAAACCCCTGCCTTGTTTGAAATCATATATTTTATACACCTCTTCGTTGCGCAATAAATACACTTGATCAAACTTTTCTTTGAAGTTTACAATTGTATTTTCAATAAATTTCATCAAACTTACTTCTTCGCTTGTACCATAAAAATTATCCAACACATACCAATCTTTTTTGACTAACTCATTTGCATAACCCGTAATTTTTGTTTCTTCAACCACTGAGATTGTTTTTGGTTCTGTGAAATACGAATTGAATTTTGTTTTTTTGAATTCAGTTCCAATGTAAGGATTTGAATATTCTTTTAAAACGACTTCAATTTTTTCGAAAAAACGAATCAAAATATTTAGTTGTGCTAATGGCTCAATTTTAGCTACTTCCATAATATGTCCGGGAACAATAACTTTTATTGGAAAATCACCCAAAAATTCATTATTTACAATGTCATCTATTGACTCAATACTCAGTTCATCTTTTAGTTTTTCAAATCTAAAAATTGATTTATCCTTTTTAGCATGAATATTAATTGCTTTTCGGATAATGTGTTTTTGAAATGAATTAAGAGTCAATTTCAATGTTCTTTTCTCTTCACTTTCACTCAAATAGCGAGTTTCGTCATTAACCTCATCTACAATTACTTTGGTTTCCTTCAAAACAAAAACTTGAACATTATATTCAAAATCAAAGTTATCTTTTTCTAACTTTTGCTTCCGCCGATTAGGATTTTCGATACGCTCATTGCCAAAAAGCTCCAATTGCGAGAATGGACTTTCTGATAAATTTGGATGATATTCAGCCTTAAAATCAAATGTCAATTGTACTTTTTCTTTATCAGGCAAAAGCTCTTGTCTTTTAAGCTCATTCTTTAATTCGTTTATGTATTTTTCATCATTATCGCTGTGAAAATAAAACTCTTCCAACACTCTCAAATCATTTGTCAAATCCTTGTCGAACTTACGTTTATTTGGAATTTTATCCTCGTATTTAAATGGATAATATCGAACACCACGACCAATTAACTGAACTTCCGAAACCGTTGATTGACCGGCTTTTCTATCTCCTTTATCATCTTTTCCTTCGTCTCGCCCCTGGTACATCCGAACAATATCGAACAAATTCAACACATCCCAGCCTTCGGTTAATCTTTTTACGGTAAAAATGGCTGTAATGTGATTGGATTTATCTTCCAAATTATTCAACAGTCGCTCCGTTTCCTGGTCTGTTTTTTCTTTCGTTTTTGTTCCGGTTTTCGAATTAGTTATAATGCAATTACGCTCACAAAAAGCATATTTCAGGTATTCAATCACCTCATTCAATGCAATTTGCTTATCATCAATATAACGCTTAATGTCAATAATTCGGCTCTGTCCTTTTAGGTAGGTTTCGGTTACACTAAATAATGATTTTTCATCAAACTCATGTAAAAACGAAAAATCATCAACGCCTAAATTCCGGATAATATCCTGAAAAAGTTCGTAATCTTTTTGTGAGTTTTCATCTTTCGTTTGGTCAACATATTTGCTTCTAAAAAGAATAACAGGCTTTAAATCAATGCCATTCGAAGTAGCTATGTGCTGCCGATACCAGTTAAACAAAAGTGCCTGAAGTACCCGTTTTTTCTTATCGAACGACGAAGTTACCAAATTTATTTCTTTGGTATAACCTGCTTTCAAAAAATCTTTTAAATCGAATTTGTAGATAATTTTATCCTGATATTTCTTTACAACTTCGGTATTGGTTGGAACAGTAGCTGTAAATTCCAACAATACATTTCTGTTTTCAATTTCACTATCAACTCCATCGCGTTTTAAGATGCGGTTTATCACCGTATTTTCCCAACTTCGTTCGATATCCTCTTCGCTTGCACCATCTTTAAGTTCGGTAAATAATTCCAATTGCGTTTGAACGCCTTTTGATTTTTTGGTGGTTGCGTTCAGATTATGGGCTTCATCGCCGAGCAAAACCAAATCACGTTTCAAAAGGTCATCCAAAAAAATGGCATTTTCCTTTACAAGATATACTGCATTATGTAATTTATGTATGGTTGTAAATATAATTTCCACATCATCATTTTGATTCGAAAATGTTTCTACCTTCCTTATGTTTACAGTTTTATCATCAATTACAATTGTTTGATTGTATTGATATTTGTTGTGTGTGGGGTCGATAAGGTTACTTTCGGTTTTACCAACCAAGGTGTTTTGATTTACAAAAAAGATAAAATTACGATATCCTTGTTTGTAGTAATACAACACGAGCGAAGCCATTACCAGCGTTTTTCCGGTTCCGGTAGCCATGTTGAACATCAAATGTGTTGCTTCTGTTTTTTGCTCGGCTTCTTTTATTTTCTGGAATGTAAGAAAATGCTCAATACTCGCACGTTGCCAATCGAATAACGGATATTTAATATTCTCTATAATATATTGATAGTCTGCAGGTTTTATTCTTGGAATATCTAAATCATACGCCCTCGACTTGAGCGATTCAAACATATATTGCTCTGCCATAATTTAGTCTTTAATTTGGTAAAAGTCTTTGGTTAGCGATATGTCTGACGCTGAAAGCTTATAACGTTTGTCTTCCATTTCACTCACATTCACATACATTTGGTTCAAATCGAGCATCTTACAAAACATTTCTTTCTGTTTCAATAACGGTAGTTTAATAAAGTTTTCTTCTTTACAAACTTTTTCCTTAAATTCCTTGATTCGAACATTATAGTGCAGGAAAAACTCTTCGAACAGCACATCAAACAAACGTAGCAATTCCTCGTAACTCTCACATTCCAAAATCAATTCTTTGGCTTGTTCGTTGTTTTTGGCTAATTCCAGATAAACAAATGAACCACCACCTTTCCAATTAACAGTTGTGGATATGCCTGTTCCGTCCTTTTGAATAACATTATTTAATCGTTTTAAAGACAAATCAATCTGATTTTGCATTTGCTCTACACCAATATATTGTCTGCCTATTTTATGACAAACTGCGGCTGTAGTTCCACTTCCTAAATGAAAGTCTAATACCATTTCATTTTTGTTTGAAAAAAGTTCAATTAAAAACATTAATAGTTCCTCTGGCTTCTTGCCATTTCTAAATTCAACTCCACCTTGTTTTGATACGTTATTGTATTCTTTCTCAAAGTTATAAAAGTTTGGGTATTGTTTTCTAGTACTATCAGAACTAGTTGGCATACCTTGAAAATACCCTCCATTTTTATTGCCTTTTGGTGCAGAATAAAAATATCTATGGTTAATTGCATCATCTCCCATATCTGGTACCTTAAATAAAGTTTCAGGTGGATATCCTACTAAACCCTCTAAATGTTTAACGAAAAATCTTCCACTACTATTTTTTTCTCTAATTGACCCTCGAATACTTATCTTTTTTAAGGCATCTTTATTAGGTTCAACTATTTCAACCTTATATTTATCAGGAGTATATACTTCGACAAGTTTATTATCAAACTGTATTTTTTCAGGAACGGCATCGGCATTAATATTTACTTCTAAGGTGTAATCATCAATAGTTTTAAGCTCCTCTTTGAATGGCATTTTCTTGTTAATATCGTTTGAATAAATTAAAATGTATTCAATAACATCATTAAACTCTTTATCACCAGTAAGTGCTCTGTCGGGATGTCTTACTTGTATTACAAAATCACAAAGATGTTTTTCGAAAATATCATTTAGTAGTACTTTTAGGTAAGCAAATTGGTGAAAACTACACTGAGTATAAAAAATTGCCGATGGACACATTAATGCTTTTGCTGCTAAAACTCTATTCTTCATGAAAGTTAACCATGTTGAATGATTAAACGAATCATTATAAATAAAGCTGTCACTTCCAGTATTATAAGGTGGGTCAATACCAATTAATTTTACCTGTCCTTTAAACTCATTTTTCAAACTATGCAAAGCCAACAGATTATTCCCCTTGATAATCAGATTGTCTTTTATAACTCCATTTTCATTACGAATAAATTTAGTTGGGATTTCTACTCCTTTTTGTGTATATTTCTTAATGTTGGTGAATGCTTTAGGTTCGAAAAGGCGGTCAATTTCATCGCGCGCTAACACTTCGTTGAAAAATATTTCCTTTCGCTTGGCTTGTTTCTCGTCGTATTCTGCCTTTTCTTGGTTAAATTCAAAATAAGTATCCATGCCTTCTTCGGTACTTTGTCCGCCTTCCAATACGCAGTCTTTATACGGAAAATTTAGGACTACATCCTGATTTTCGTTCAGCATTTTGCTGCCAACAGCCAACCCTATCCGGTTTTCGTATTGGGTATATGAATTGTCAATTTTGTTTTCGTCCAGAAAAAACTTGAAGTCGTTGTGTTTGAATACAAACATATCTTTGATGCGAAGGAAGAAAGTGTTACGGGCTTTTTCGTCGGTGAGTAATAATTCAATCAGTTTTTCGTCTAATTTATTTGCCAATTCACGAATCAAACTACCTCTTAGTTCATTATTTTCGTCAATTAATCGCTCATCGGTTTTGAGGAGATTTTCAATGTGAGTTTTCAGTGAATTTGCCATTGGTTTTTTGGGGGTTAAAGCACAATGCTTTATTGCCCTCAGGCTTTTATCCACAAAAAAGTGTGGACTAAGCCTTATTCGATGCCGAGGCCCTGAGAAGCCCACCAAAGAAAATAAGTCAAAAGCCCACACCATTTGGCGTGAGCATTTTGCTGACTTATTCTTTCTTTGGTTCGCCTATTGAAATTTCTCAGGTTTCGGCATCGCGAACAATAGCAGAATGCTATTTAAATATTATGTTGAAAAATACGGTTTTTAATCGATAATAATGTTTTGTTTATTTGTTAGGTAGAGACGCAATGCATTGCGTCTCTACAATTCAGATACATGGCGTCTGTACGTGATAATTATTTCCAGCGTCAAAAGTAAAAAATATAATCCATTTAACCAATATAGGTTCGGGAATAATGAAAAGAAAAGTGGTGTTGGGTTGCCAAAACTAGTGAATTTGGCAAATTCTATGGCAATGGTGAGAATAAAACAACACGCCGCAACATAGTGATAAATGCAAAGCACTTAAAAATAGGACTGTGATACTTTACCCAGATTTAGGAGCTTATGAAAAATGGAATACTAAAGCGGCTGAAATACAAAGACTATTCTGTTGTAATATATTTATTTCTAAACTTTTAGATGACATCGCTATTTCCAATGACAAAACCAATGGATTAGATGTGTCTGATTTTATTATTAAAATTATTTGTAATTGACTTTTTAAGTTGTATAGTTCGTAATTTTAATTTAGTTGACTACTCAAAAAATATATTTAATTGCTATGCAGACAAAAATTATTTTTTATCAGAACAATTATTCTTATCTTTACGTTTTCATTTCAGAGTTGCAACTTAAGAAATAGATATGAAAACTACAAAATTCAAATATACGACACTCACAGAAGAAGATTGTGAATTGAATTTATTTATGACTGTTGTAGGTATGTCGAATATCGGACAGGGTAAGATTTTGCCTCCAAACCAGGGTCATCCGTCCGATTATTGGTTTAATACCGACCAGCGACGCGTGCTGCAGGAATATCAAATTGTGTACATTACTGAAGGTTCTGGCGTATTTCAGAACCGGCATAAGGTGTATCGGATTACTCCTGGAAGTGTTTTTGTATTGTTTCCAGGCGAATGGCATCGCTATCGTCCACTTCGAAGTACGGGATGGAAGTCGCATTATATTGGCCTAAACGGCGATATGGCAAAAATACTTTTCAAATCGCCTTATTTTTCACCCGATAATCCGATTCAAAACATTTCGATAAATGGAGAAGTGCTCGAAACATTCGACAAAATTCTTAGTATGACATTGAGCGAAAAACCCGGCTATCATCAAATTTGCATCGGATTACTTATTGCATATATTAATCAAATTATTGCCCAAATAAGATACAAAGAATTTGAGGGAAAGGAAATTGAAGTAAAAATACGGGAAGCGCGCTACATTCTGAACAAACGTATAAACGAAGATGTGGATGCAAAACTACTTGCCGAAGAGCTCAATATGGGCTATTCGTATTTCCGTAAAATGTTTACGAAATATACTGGCATGCCCCCCATTCAATACCACCTGCAACTACGCATTAAACAGGCTGAAATTATGCTTACCTCTTCCAACAAAACGGTGAAAGAAATATCATACTATTTAGGATTCGAATCGGCATTTTATTTTTCACGCGTTTTTAAGGAAAAAACAAATATGTCGCCGGTAGATTTTCGGAAGATACATACGGTTTAGGGGAGATAAAAGTACAAGGAACAAAGATTAAAGACAAAAGAATTAAGACATTAACTGCGATTTATAAAAAAACGCCCCAAACATTTCCAGAAATAGAAAGTTTGGGGCATTGCTTTTTTGTTGTGGCATTTATACTACAACAGCTTCTATGCCAAGATATTCTGCAATTTTAACAATGGTGGAAGCATGATGTCCGATTCCCAACGAGAAATGGTGTGTGGGCGCTTCTTTCATCCATTTTGTTAGAAAAGTACGCACATTGGGTTGAAACTTTCCACGGGTGTTGGTATTTCCTGTGGCAGGTATCGGCCCTTCTACCGACTCGCCTTCGGCAATTATAAATTTGAATTTACCATTGTAAGTAGAGTTAATACTCAACATGGTAATTGGCCCTGTTTTAATTTTAAATTCTACGCCGGCACCCGAGCCAGGTTTCCCGTGGTATTTTTTCAGACTGCGAATTACGGGTTTCCCATCGGCAATCGAAACATTGTGAGGTCCATCATGACCCACCAAAATAAAATCGCCATCGAAATCAATCGGATGAAGTTCGGCAAAACTACCACCAATACCCATACGGTCCATAATAAATAAGGCTACCAATGTTTTCACATCCGACTCGCCACACATTGGGATATTTTTAGCCGTTAGTAATGAATTTCCAACGATAAGATTAGTCATTACTTGTCGTTCCAAACTACCTTCAAGGCCATCGTAATAATAAGCCAAACCACTCAAATTACTGTTTGTTATAAAGTTTTCGAGCGCCACATACACACGTGCTGCGGTATATAAATCGGCCTCGGTCAGTTTCATCGAAATAGGGTCGGCAACTGGGTCGGGCGTATCGAAGAACGAGAGTATTTGTGATTTTGCACGCTCAATTTCGGTGTCGGTAACTTCAGCGTAGGACGTAACTAATTCATTTGCTTCACAGGCTTTTATATGGCAACCAAAATGGGTTGTAAACATCGTTGGGTCGAAATGCATATCGAGCATGGCATTGAGCGAGTGTCCGATATGACCGAAATGTGCGCGTTTTAAGTCGTGCAACACACGTGCAATGGTACAGTATTCGGTTATTTGTTTATCCACTTCGGGGTCGTTGTATAACGTTCCGATAATGGTATCCGGAATGCGAACGCCCAACCGAGCCGCAACACCCGTAAATTCGGGTATAGAGCAAACATCATCGTTCATTAATTGCATGTAGGTATTTGCTTTGGCATAATCCAATCCTTGCAAAGGTTGCAGTGCCACCAACACAATAGGAATTTTCAGTGAACGCATAATGACTGCAAAAGTACCTGATGTAGCATACGTTACCATGTCGCAGAACAGTAAATCGATATTTGCTGCTGTTAATGCATCTACAGCCTGATAGGCTTTTTCGGCATTGTCGACCAACCCAAAATCAACAACATCCACAAATTCAGGAATTTTTTGAATAAAAACCTCCTGCTTTTTGTACATCTCCTCCAATAAGCCCGGAAATTGAGCCCAATAGGTATGATGCCCAACACCAATTACGCCTACTTTTGTACGTCTATTGTCGCTAACCGCTGCATAATCAACCCTTTCAACTAATCTCATGATATTATATTTTTTTGTTTCGTGTTTCGTGTTATTGGCACCCTGCCTACCGCAGGCAGGTTCGTGCGTTATTTGCTTCGCGTTATTTGGCACTTCGTGCGTTATTGATTGTTATTCTTGTACTTTGCTCTTTGCTCTTTATTCTTTGTTCTCAAGAAAGACTCCCCGACCGCTTTATTTTTGGTAGAAATACCAGAAAAATGACCATTGCTATCGGATACATCAATCCTGCCCAAATCCATAGCGGCTCGTACGAGTAGTTGGTAACTACATAGCCAACAAGGTGGTTTACGCCAAAAGCTGCAATGGCGCCAAACGTACCTGTAAGTCCTATAATTGTCGACGTGGTTTTACTGCCAAATACATCGCCTACTGCGGTTGAATAATTGGTAATCCAAAGGCCATGTGCGAAAAAGAAAACCGAAACAAGTGCAATAAATACGTAAGCCGAGCCTACAAATTGAATTAACAAAACCGACAAAGTAAGCGCTGCTGCTACTGACATTACCCACTTTCGGGCTTTGTTTAAACTCCCTGTTTTACTATAAATTTTATCCGAAATATATCCACCCAATATATTCGAAAGTCCGAGCACCAAAAACGGAATCCAAAATAGTTTGCCTATCAAATCGGTTGATAGTCCCCTGCTTTCGCTCATATATTTCGGAATCCAAAACATGAGGAAATAAAAAATCGGGTCGAATAAGATGCGCATTGAAATAAAAACCCACACCGTTTTGTGTTTCAAAATGGTAGAAAATGAGTATTTATGACTTGCCGAATAAGCAATTTTTTGTTTAATATTAAAGTTGGGAATTACTTTCAATTCCGAATGCTTTTTGTTGTTAAAGTAGATCCAGAAGACCAGCCACGGCACACCTAAAGCAGCAGTAGCAAGAAATACCATTCGCCATCCAACAGTATCGAGTAGAGATATAGCTAACAACGGAGCTACAACAGCCCCAATGGCAGAGCCACCAATGGCAATGCCCGTGGCCAACGACCGTTTTTTCTCGGGAATCCATTCAATAACGGCTTTTATCACTCCGGGGAAGCAGGCACCTTCGCCCACACCAAGTATAAACCTGAAAATGGCAAATTCGGTAACCGAACCTGCAATGCTATGTAAACCCGAAGCCACTGTCCATATTGCCAGTGAGAGTGCTAGTCCTAATTTGGTGCCGAAGCGGTCGATAAATACGCCACCCAGCGTAAACATAAGCGCATAACCCACAATAAATCCACCCGTTATCCAACTGTAATCCGAATCGGAAATGTGAATGTCTTTCTTTATCTCGAGAATGGAAATGGACAATACCTGCCTGTCTAAGAAGCTGAGCGCTGTTAATATAAACAGCAACCCCACCACTATCCACGGAATGGGGGATACTTTTGACAATTTTGAATTATTTGTTTTTCGTGAAAGCATGATTTTTTACTTTTTATTGCAAAGGTAAACTTTTGTTGTGCTATAAATTAATATTATACCACATAAGGCACATAAGAAATAATTTTTTTTTTGTAAAAAGAAACCTTACGGTTTTAATTAGTTCACATAAGAATTTTTTATACTATTTCTTTCTTAAGTGTCTTATGTGGTTCAAAATTCACGACGAAATTTGAATTATACAAAAGTAAGCCGATACCCTGCCTGTAAAAATATACTAAATGAGCATTAGTTTGCACTAAATGATACATTCGAAAACGCGCACCGATATGCCTTGTAGCGATAACTATAACCCTTGTAGCATTTTGTGCAAAGAATTTGTCACTTTGTGTATTGAAGTCGCATCCTTTCTACTCTATTTTTGCAACATTCAAAATTCTATATTTTGCAACAACAAAATTTGTAAATCATTAAATATCAAAAAAATATGAAGAAATCAATTTACGTTTTAATAATGGCTCTGATGGTGGGGATTGGGGCGAAGGGTGCAAGTTATGGCAATGGTGACCTTCGGTCAATTATCAGTGCTGCAACTGATGGCGAAGTAATCGTCCTTACGGGTGATACGTACACTTATGCTAGCTCATCGGTTTTGAGTGTGGCAAAAGGCTTTACTGTAAAGGCCGATCCGAGTTTAACAGTAAGACCAACTGTTACATTTAGTGGTAGTGCTTCGCAGTTTTTTAAATTTACTGCTACATCATTGAAATCAGTTACGTTTGATGGTATCGATTTTAATGGCGGGGCAATAGCTACTGGTTTTTTTAATTCTAATGTGACTTCAGCTGGGGATATTGACCTTACAGTAAATAATTGCGTCATTCGTAATTTAACATTAACAACGGCATCTACTGTTTTCGGTACAGTAGCTGCAACTAATTCAAATGGTATTTATAGCTCAGTAAAAGTTACAAATTCCCGTATCATAGGTTATGGGATGCTAGTAACTAGTGCTGGAAAAACAACTTCATTTGCTAATAATAGCTTTAAAAATACATATCTTTCAAATTATGCATATACTGGTGCTAACATGATTACCATAAGTGGTGGAAGTAGCAGTACATTAGCAATTAATAACGTTACTTTTAATAATTGTGGAACTGGATCAAGGAAAATATTGAATTTGACATCTGGAATGACCACGACAATTAACAATTCAGTATTTAAAAGTTGCGGACAAACCTCAAATAATACCGTGCCAACCGCAGCTACAGGAAGTGGGAATATTAATCTTTCTTCTACAGCAAATTCGTTGTTTGGAATTCCTGGCACAATTGCAACTTCACCAGCTTTGACGAATGGTACATTACCTGCAGTTACGAGTTTGGATGCAAATGACTCTTGGTATTATGCTGCTTCAGGCACTGCAGGTTACTACAATGCAGCTACTATTACAAAATCAGTTACGACTTTATCTGGTTTTGCTTATAATGAAGGTTCTGGACCTTCTACGGCATCAACTTTCACTGTAAGCGGTGCTGATTTGTTTAACAATTTAACAGTTGCTGCACCTGCCAACTACGAAGTTTCATCTGATGGAACGACTTATGCAAGCAGTTTAAATCTTTCTCCTACTTTGGGAGTAGTTGCAAGTCAAACAGTTTATGTTCGCTTGGTTGCAGGTTTAACAGCTGCATCTTATACTGGAGACATTACTTTGTCTTCTGCAAATCTATCAAACCAAACCATTGCCTTAACGGGTACAGTGAGTGCAGGTGGTTCGCCAGCCTTTACAGCCTCTACAGGTTCGTTGACTGGTTTCAACTACATTTATGCGCAAGGTCCTTCTGCTCAGCAGTCATTTACTGTTTCAGGTACTAACTTGACAGCCAATGTCGCTATTGCAGCACCAACGAATTATGAGGTTTCAACCACTTCAGGTTCAGGTTTTGGCGCAAGTGCTTCTATTCCTTTTGGTTCAGGTACTTTATCGGCTGTTCCTGTTTATGTTCGATTAAAAGCAGGCTTAAATAGTGGTTCTTATACTGCCGAAAATGTTGCATTGTCATCTACCGGTGCTACAGCTCAAAGTGTTTCTTGTTCAGGCACAGTTACTCCTCCAACGGTAACGATTACCCCTACCTCATTATCTTCGTTCTTTGCATTAGCAGGTTCTGCTACTCCATCTACTGAGAAAACATTTACTGTTGGTGGTTCTAACTTGGCAGGTGATATCACAATCACACCTTCAACTAACTACGAAATTTCAACTACTTCGGGTGGTGCTTTCGCAGCAACTAATCCAATTACCTTGTCGCCATCGAGTGGAAGTGTTTCTTCAACTATAATTTATGTGCGTTTGAAAGGTAGTTTGGCAACAGCTTCGTATAGCGAAAATATTACTGTTGCCACTGCAGGTACATCTGATGCAACAGTGGCTTGTTCGGGTAATGTAGCTACTCCAGTTGTACAGGTTGGTAATGGGGTTGGCTTAGATAATAGAGTTGCTGCATCTGGTTTCACGTATGTCGTTGGTGCTGGCCCATCTGCAAGTCAGGGCTCAACTACCTATGTTTCTGGTTTGTATTTGCAAGGTGATGTAACAGCTACAGCTCCAACTAATTTTGAGGTTTCAAAAGATAATATCACTTTTGCAGACTTTGTAACTTATACAATGTCTAACTCAAATATTAGTGGCAATCTTTATACTCGCCTTAAATCAGGTTTATTGACTGATACTTATAGTGGTGGTAGTGTTACATTGTCGTCAACTGGTGCTGCAAATAGACTTCTTACAGTTTCTGGTTCTGTTACTGGTGGTGCCGTAATATTTGGTTTGAATACATCTACTGCTGTTGTTTCTACAATTCCTACACCATTTACCTATGCAGGTAACGGTCCTTCTGCTTCAAGTAATACCATAAGAATCACATGTAGTGGTTTGACTTCAGATGTAACGATTACGCCATCTGCTGGTTTCGAGGTTTCTACCGATGGTACAACCTTCCAATCTACACCAATGGCTGTAGCAAATGATGGCTTTGGAGCTATTGCTGCTGGTACAATCATTTACACGCGCATGGCTGCTAGCCTTTCTGTCGGTGCAAAAACCGGAACAATCACGTTAACTGCAACCAATGCAACCACACGTACAGTAACTGTAAGCGGTACGGTTTTACTCACGCCAACCGTAACCGTAACACCCATTGGCACATATACCTATAATGGCAGTCCACAAGGACCTACAGCAGCTACCAATACGGGTACAGGTTCGGCTTACACCTTTAGTTATGTAGGAACAGGAACTACAATCTACACAGCAAGTCCTACTCGGCCTACCGAGTTGGGTACTTACTCTGTTACTGCAACAGTTGCAGCTCATGGAAATTATGCGCAAGCAAGTTCGGCAGCTACAGCGTTTAACATTACAACAGAAACTGTTTATACAGGTGGAAATATTAGTGATATAGTTTTAACCGACCCTGAATTGGCAAATACGAATATTACTGTTAGTTCAGGTGAATTAGTAATTGATGCTACTAAAACTGTTCGTTCCATAACTGTAAACAGTGGAGCAAAGCTAACTATTCCAACCGGACAGACACTTACACTGACCAGTTTCACATTGAAAAGCGATGCTTCAGGCACTTCTACTTACAAACCCGTAGGAACAGGTGCTCTTGTGGTAACCGGCACAACCAATGTAGAGCAATACTTAACCTACACACGTAATTATTATGTGTCGAGTCCTGTAAGCAATGCGGTTGCACCTGCGGGCTATACCTATTATGGTCGGAATGAAACGCTTTCGAACCTTGGTTGGATAGCAGTAAGTGTTGGTGCTGGATTAACTGCGGGTAAAGGTTATATTGCATTACCCGGCACAGGGGATGCTCCTATTACATTTACAACTCAAAGTGGTGGTACGTTGAATACGGGTACTATTCCTGTTAGTTTAACTTATACATCGGCTGCCACTTCGGGCAAAGGATATAACCTTATTGGTAATCCATACCCATCGCATTTGAATTGGACAAAAGCATTTACCGATGCCAATGTGGCAAAAATTGAACCAAGTATATGGTATCGAACTAAAGTTGGAAATGGTAACAGTACTGGCTGGTCATTCAAAACCTACAATGCATTTACCGGAGATGCAGTACCAGACGGAACTACCGGCATAATACCACCAATGCAAGGTTTCTGGGTATTGGCAAAACAAACTACAACCATCGAATTTACCGACGATATGCGTTCGCACGAAACCGGCAATCCGCTTAAAGCACCTGCCGCCAACAATGTAGAACGTAAAAAAGTACGCTTGCAAGTATCAAACGGTACAAGAGCAGATGAGGCTTTGCTGGTATTCGATGCTAATGCTTCCGACAATTACGATAGTTACGATTCGCCTAAAATGATGAATAATGCTACCGATATCGCCGATATTTATACAGTTGCCGATGCTAAGAAATTAGTTATCAATGGCATGAATACTGTAAAATACGATACCGAAATTCCAATTGGTTTTAGTACCGGTTCAGCCGGCGATTTCAGCATTTCGGCAAACGAATTTTCGAATTTCGAAATTGGTACCCGTTTAATTTTGTTAGATAAGAATTATCCAACAATCGAAACCGAGCTAACACCCGAAACAACCTATCATTTCAGTGCACCTGTTACCACAGCTTCCACCAATCGTTTTAGCTTGCTTTTCCGTGCGCCAGGCACTGCAACAGGTATTAAAAACACCGAAAAGCTGCACGTACAAGTATTTGTTAATGCAGCCAATCAAATTACGATTATTGCAGCAGAAAAAAGCGATTATGCCATTTACAATGCTGTAGGACAGTTAATGGAGAACGGAGCAATAACTTCAAACTCTCAAACATCAAACATCAAACTCGCTGCAGGTATTTATGTGGTGATGGTGGGTAATAATTCAGCAAGAGTAATCATAAAATAGGGAAAATACTGACTCAAACCACTAAAGTGGCTTAAAGAAAAAAACCATTAGGGGCTAATCAACACTCCCCTTTAGGGGTTGGGGGTAATACATTTAAGAGTTGGGGCAATTAAAAATTAAACATTATGAAAATCAAAAGAACATACAATAATCCTGAAATAGTTTGTATAGAATTGGATAACGATATTTCGTTAGCATTGCAATCGGCTCCACCAATTGGTCCGGATGAAACCAACAATGCACTACGTCCGGAGTATTTTAATACCAATCCAATCCAGCCAACATTAGGATAATTTCAAATACTATCCTTTTAATTTGACAACAAGCTATTTACCACGTGTATTTAGCTTGTTGTTGTAATATCCATTTTGTGTCATTTTGTGCAAAACAAGACGCATTCCGTGCATTTTTCGGGGATGCCTTTTGCTTTAAATTTGCAAGCTACAGATAATGCTCATGAATAAATTTCTACACACCTTCTTTTTATTTCTACTTGTTTTTTCAGGGCTACATGCTCAAACCATTCGTGTTTCGGGAATTGTGTTCGACGAAAAAGGCGAAACAATTATCGGTGCAACCATTGTATCGAAAGCAAACAGGCAATTGGGTACTGTAACCAACTTCGAAGGAAAATTCAGCATTAACTTACCGCAATCGTCCACTAAAATCATTGTTTCGTATATTGGCATGAAGTCGCAAGAGCTTGATGGGCGAGCAGATATGAAGATTGTGTTGGAATCGGACGCCAAGCAATTGGACGAAGTGGTGGTAACCGGCATGATGAAAGTGGATAAACGCATTTTTACGGGTGCTACCGATAAATTGGATGCTACGAAAACGAAAATGGATGGTGTAACGGATGTGAGTCGTGCGCTGGAAGGGCGTTCAGCAGGTGTTTCGGTGCAAAACGTGTCGGGCACTTTTGGTACTGCACCCAAAATAAGGGTGCGTGGCGCCACTTCCATTTATGGCAATTCGAAACCGCTTTGGGTGGTGGATGGTGTGGTGCAGGAAGATGCTATCGATGTGTCGAGCGACGATTTATCGTCGGGTAATGCCGAAACGCTTATTTCATCGGCCATTGCGGGCATCAATGCCGACGATATTGAGAGTTTTCAAATTCTGAAAGACGGCTCAGCAACTTCCATTTATGGTGCGCGTGCTATGGCGGGTGTGATTGTAATTACCACCAAAAAAGGAAAAGCTGGCATTAGCAAACTCAACTATACCGGTGAATTTACAGCGCGTATGATTCCGTCGTACAGTGATTTTAATATTTCCAATTCCCAGCAGCAAATGGGCATTTATCAGGAAATGGAAGGCAAAGGCTGGTTGGAATTTGCGACCCTTGCCGGTGCGGCCAACACGGGAGTGTATGGAAAAATGTACCAACTCATTAACCAATTCGAAAATGGTGGCTACGGACTGAGAAATTCGGTGGGAGCCCGCAATGCTTATTTGCGCGAAGCCGAATTGCGTAACACAGACTGGTTTAGCCGATTATTTAATCAAAATATCACACAAAATCATGCTGTGAGTATGTCGTCGGGTTCGGAGAAAGCTAAATTTTACACATCGCTCTCGGTTTTCGACGATCAGGGTTGGACAAAAGCAAGTGCTGTGGAACGATACACTGCCAATGTAAACGGTTCGTTTATGTTAACTAAAACTCTGACTCTGAATATGTTAACCAATGGCTCGTACCGCAAGCAACGAGCACCCGGCACATTGAGTCAGGAAATTGATGTGGTAAGTGGACAGGTGAAACGCGAGTTTGATATTAATCCCTACAGTTATGCGTTGAACACTTCGCGTACCTTAGACCCAAGCGTTTTTTATCGCCGAAATTATGCCGATTTTAATATTTTTCATGAGTTGAAAAACAATTATATCGACCTGAATGTAACCGATTTAAAGTTTCAGAGCGACCTGACCTGGAAAATTATTCCCGGCTTGGAAGCCAACGCATTGGCAGCCATCAAATACCAATCGTCGTCGCAAGAACATCATATCAAAGACCAATCGAATCAGGCAAATGCTTATCGGGCAGGAATTTATCCCGAAGATGCAACGATTCGTGAAAAAAATCCGCTACTTTACACCAATCCCGATGTGGATGGTGCATTGCCTGAAAGTATTTTGCCCGAAGGTGGTATTTACAACAAAACTTCCTACGCCATGCGTGGCATCGATTTCAGGGCTACCATTAACTACAACCAAGCCATTAACGACATTCATATTCTCAGCCTTTTTGCCGGTGCCGAAAACAGTGCTATTGACCGTAACCGAACGTGGTTTAGGGGTTGGGGCTACCAATACGATAACGGTGGAACGCCATTTTATGATTATAATGTATTTAAACAAGGACGCGAAGAAAATACACAATATTACTCCAACGACTGGACATACACACGCAATGTGGCATTTTTCAGCTCCGCAACTTATTCGTACAAAGGTATTTATACACTCAATGGAACAGCACGTTACGAAGGCTCGAATAAATTGGGTAAATCGCCTTCGGCACGTTGGTTGCCAACATGGAATGTGTCGGGTGCTTGGAAAGCCAGCGACGAAAAATGGTTTAAGGGAATTTTTAGCCCAACAGTATCGCACCTTATGCTCAAAGCGTCGTACTCGCTTACTGCCGACCGCGGACCAAGTTTCGTTACAAATTCACAAGCCGTTTTTAAAAGTTACAATACCTGGGGCGCAACTGCTGCCAATACCGAATCGGGAATTTACATTGATGGATTGGAAAACAGCGAGTTAACGTATGAGAAAAAGCACGAATTTAATATTGGAACCGATATTGGATTGCTAAAAAACAGGATGAATGTGGCGGTTGATTATTATACCCGCAGCAATTTCGACCTGATAGGTTTGGTTTATACGCAGGGCGTGGGTGGCGAAATAGCGAAATATGCCAATGTGGCCTCCATGAAGTCGGCAGGTGTGGAATTTACAATTTCTACCAAAAATCTTGAAAATAAAAACTTTACGTGGAGTACCGATTTGATTTTTTCGAAAACAAGCAACGAAATTACCGAGTTAGATTCCCGTTCCAATGTCATTGAATTAGTTTCGGGGGCTGGTTATGCACAAAAAGGGTATCCCGTGCGTGCACTTTTCTCCATTCCGTTTGCAGGAATAAATGCGCTTGGCTTGCCCACTTTTACGAATCAGGATGGCGAAAAAACAGTTACCGGCATTAACTTTCAGGAATTCGAAAAACTCGGATTTTTGAAATACGAAGGACCAACCGACCCAACCATTACCGGAAGTTTTGGAAATAATTTCGGGTGGAAAGGCCTGAAATTGAATGTGTTTATCACCTACTCGTTTGGCAATAAAGTGCGCTTAGACCCTGTTTTTTCAGCGCAATATTCCGATTTATCGTCGTTGCCCAGAGAATTTAAAAACCGTTGGATGCTGCCGGGCGACGAAAAGGCAACAACTATTCCGGTGATTGCCTCCAAGCGGCAGTTGTGGAACGAACCTCAGTTGTCATACGCCTACAATGCCTATAATTTTTCGACCGAACGAGTGGTTGATGGCGGCTTTGTGCGTTTGAAAGAAATTTCGTTGGCCTACGATATTCCAAAAAAAATGATTGAAAAAATCAAACTGAGTTCGTTGCAATTTAAGTTACAGGCTACCAACTTGTTTTTGCTCTATGCCGACAAAAAATTAAATGGTCAGGACCCTGAGTTTTTCAATAGTGGTGGTGTATCAACGCCTATGCCAAGGCAATTTACGTTGACGTTGAGGATGGGAATCTAAAAGCCCCCCAGCCCCCTAAAGGGGGAGTTGAGAGTAAAAAAAATAGAGTGTAAAAATTATGACTAAAAATAAATATTCAACATCAAAACTATCTCACATCCCCCTTCAGGGGGCTTGGGGGCTTCTTTTTTTAGTATTGCTGTCTTCCTGCAGCGATTTTTTAAGTACGCTGCCCGATAATCGTACGCAGATAAATACCGAAAAGAAGATTTCGCAATTGCTTGTGTCGGCTTATCCGTCGGCTAATTATGCGCATATTGCCGAGTTGAGTTCCGACAATTTTGTGGATAATAATGCCCCGAATGCACAAGGCGATTTTTTCGATTTGGCAAGTTTCAGTCGGCTCGACGACCAGCTTTTTGCGTGGGAACCGGCTACTGCTTCCACACAGCAGGACAGTCCATCGTTTCTTTGGTCAAGCTCTTATTCGGCTATTGCTGCTGCCAATCATGCGATAGTGGCTATCGACGAATTAGAAAAAACGAACAAAACAATCAACTTGAAAGCACAACGTGGTGAGGCATTGCTTTGCAGAGCGTATAGTCATTTTGTGTTGGTAAATATTTTTTCGCAAGCGTACAAAGACGAAACTGCCAGTGCACTCGATTTGGGAATTCCGTACATCACCGAACCCGAAACAGTGGTGCATGGTAATTACACCCGCGAATCTGTAGCTTCGGTGTATGCCAAGATTGAAGCGGATATCGAAGCCGGTTACAGTTTACTTTCGGATGCCAGTTATGCAGTTCCAAAGCAACATTTTACCCAAAAAGCTGCTGCCGCTTTTGCAGCACGTTTTTACCTTTACAAACGCAATTATACGAAAGTGGTGGAATATGCCGATGCTGTTTTAACGGAAACTCCGGCAACGATGTTGCGCGATTGGACACCGAGTTACGACAATATTTTGTCCATTGGCTACAGTTATGTGGAGCAGCAATTAAACTGTAATCTGTTAATTGTCAATACAAAATCATTGTTTTTCAGGATATTTGGTACGCGCTACGGACACAATGGCGACGCGTTGATTGCTACTACTTATGGCCCGGGACCCACATGGACTGACCGTTTGCCTTGTTACGAAGGAAAACTCTACATTCGCGGACAGCAGGATTATGGCGTATTTTTCCCGAAATGCATGGAGATGTTTGAATACACCGATAAAATTGCAGGCATCGGGTATGCGCATGTTGTGAGGGCTGAATTTACGGCCGAGGAAACCTTGCTTTGTCGGGCCGAGGCCCTGATTTATTTAAACCGAACTGCCGAAACTGTTGCCGATTTGCAAACCTGGAATAAATCGCGTTTAGCACCAATTGAATTGACCGAAGCTATAATTCGGAATTATTATGTACCATCCAACAAGCTATATGTTAACACTTTAAATACAACCAAAATGAGTTCGGCATTTGTCGTAACTCCGGTACAAGAGCCGTTCATCCAATGCGTTTTGCATTTCCGCCGCATCGAAACCATTTTTGATGGTTACCGTTGGTTCGATTTAAAACGCTATGGCATTGAAATACAACACACCATTGGTCGTAGCAGAACCGAAACGCTCACCTACGATGACCCGCGCCGTGCCATTCAGTTGCCACAAGAAGTAATTAGTGCGGGCATGAAGCCCAATCCTGTAGCGGCTGACGCAACGAAAGATAATACAATATCAAAACTCATTGAAAACTAACTAATTAGGATGAAAGAAAATTTAATTGCTCTGGCATTGGGAGGATTGTTTTTGTTGGCATTTTATTCTTGTTTGCAAGAAGAAATGCTAAATCCGAGCACCTTCGACACCTCGGATAGTTTGGACGAAAATGCATCTACTTACGCCTTTGATGCTTGGTTGCGCACATCGTATTTGGATACTTACAACCTCGATTTTCGTTATAAACTGGAGGATGTGGGAGCCGATATGAACTACAATTTAGTGCCGGTAAGTACTGCCAAAGCGGAGGAAATGGCAAAACTCATAAAATACCTCTGGTTCGATGCATATAACGCTGTTGCCGGTCCCGATTTTTTAAAAGAAAACGGTCCGCGCATTATACATTTGATTGGTTCGCCGGCTTACAATCCGGTTTCGGGCACCATTGTTTTGGGAACTGCCGAAGGTGGCATAAAAGTTACGATTTATCGTTGCAATGAGTTGGATGCTAACAACATAGATATGCTCAACGAATATTACTTCAAAACTATGCATCACGAATTTGCGCATATTTTACACCAAAAACGCAATTATCCTACGGAGTTTGGCAATTTTTCGATTGGAAAATACAATCCGCTTGGTTGGCAAAACAAAACTGATTCCGAAGCAGCTTCGATGGGTTTTGTGTCGCCTTATGCCAGTGGTCAGGTGCGCGAAGATTTTGTAGAAATAATTGCCAATTATTTGGTAAAAAGCGATGATGATTGGAACGATATTCTGACAATGGCTTCGAAAAACGGCTTGAATGCTAAAGGCATTGAACTGCCCGACGATGGCATTGATGGCAGAACACTTATTCTTCGAAAATTAGAAATGGCAAGTAAATGGTTGAAAAATTCGTGGAATATTGATATTGTGAAACTCAGGAATGAAATTATAGAAAGGGAGAAAACCATCAAAATTTTGTAATGCAATGACCCCCAACCCCCAAATGGGGGCTAAGACATTAACACCAAAAATGATTTAAAAATTTAAATACATACTGCGTCTGAAGCCCCCAATTGGGGGTTGGGGGTCGA
Source organism: Paludibacter jiangxiensis (assembly GCA_945870155.1). Lineage (GTDB taxonomy): Bacteria > Bacteroidota > Bacteroidia > Bacteroidales > Paludibacteraceae > Paludibacter > Paludibacter jiangxiensis_A. The sequence continues at coordinate 59,524 of CAMBSB010000005.1, forward strand.
ATTCAAAAATACATTTATTTATACGTGAAATTACAAAATAGATTTTTCAACATATTCTTTTAAAAAATATGCGTATTCACAATTATATATTTCTATTATTCAGCTTGATAGCTGCATTTTCGTGCCAAAAGCAGGAAGCCGATATTTTTCCGGATTCGCCAATGGTGCGGCTGAACGAAGCTTTGAAAACCAATACTGCTTTACTCCAAAGTGCCGAAAATGGCTGGGCAATGGAGTATTTTGCTACTTCCGACAGTCCGGGCTATACTTTGTTTGTAAAATTTAAAAGCAATGGCGAGGCTGTATTTTCGGCTAAAAACGATTTGACAAAAAACCGTGTTTTGATGGACAGTTCGGTGTATAAAACAATTGGCGATAATGGCCCTGTACTCACATTTAACACTTACAACAAAGTGCTGCACACATTTTCAAATCCCGTAAATCCTGATGGTTATGGCTTAGAGGGCGATTATGAATTTATAATTATGCAATCGTCGGCTGATACCATTGTGCTGCAAGGAAAAAAGCGGGCAACTACCATTTTACTCACCAAAATACCAACTACAATAAGCTGGAGCAACTACCGGACAGCGTTGGAAGATATGAATACCTTGCTTTTTGCCAACGATGCTCCCGACTTATCGCTTCAATTGACTGATAAATACATTTTTTCGGAAGGAGCTTCGCATGTGTTTCAGATTTTAAAAGAAAATTCCGGGTTATCGAGCTCTTTTTCAGCACCTTTTATTGTTACACGCAGCGGTATTCGATTTCATTCGCCCGTAGAATTTGACGGTAAAAAAAGTCAGATTTTCGATTTGTCGGCCGATAAATCCGCGTTGGTTAGTCGCGAAAATGCGGAAATAAAGCTTACAACTTCCATTGATGTGGGTAATTTATCCAACTTCCTCATAACTTCTCCAAAAGTTTGGAAATACGATGCCGATAAGTCAAGTCCAAAAGTAAATCAGGCATACAATCTTTTGGTAAAATCGTGCAACGAACGCTTTGCAAGTACATCGCCCACTTTGAAAGTGAAAGAAGTTGCCCTTAATTTCAGCTATAAACCTACTACCCAACTTTTTGCGTTGCAACTGTCAGTTATCCGTATGTTTACGCAACTGAACGGTGAAGTTTATCTGAGTTCTACGCCTGATTTAAATACTATATCGATGCTGTACAATGAATCCGGCGATGAAAATGGAATGAGGTTTTATGATAATTCGGGTGGTAGTTTTCCATCTCAGCTCATTGGTGGTTACAAAGAAATGGTTGATATTTTCTCACAAAGTTTCACCCTATCAACCGAGCAAAGCATTAATCCCCGAAGCTTAAAGTTTGTGAGTAAAACCGATGAAACACTTTGGTTTACTGTCACTTGTAATTCATTAGTTCAGTTTTTTTAAAGATAAATACTCATGAAAAAGAATTTGCATTTATATATTGTACTCGTTTTTGGTATTTCGGCGCTATCGGCACAGCAAGTTGGGCGTGGTGCCATTATGCTTCGAAAAGCTAGTGCTACGCATGCTCCTGTTGTAACGAAAGCGACTCAGCCCATACAGACTATCGATGCCGGTTTGGTTACTAAATCGAAGCTTTTTGCCAATCACCAAGTGCAATTGGAAATTTCCAAAGGCGATGCGTCGTTGGAGAATTTAATAGCCAATGACGGGTCGGTGCGTCGAAATTTTGTGTTTCATGACCAGCAACGGATTTATAGAAACTACGCATCGAAACAATTTGTGCAACAGCAAGCATCAAAAGATACTACTTTTTTCGAAAGTTGGGAATTGTACGACGACAGTACCGAAAACTGGATGCCTGCTTACTGGACGCAACTGAATAAAACCGGAAGTAAATACGTGAAAGGCTCGCCCAATATGCGATGGTTTTGTCGCGATGTGGGCACTTCGGCAACGGATGGAAATGCCATAGCTTGGGTGAATTTCGATGATACAGGTAAAATGCGTGACGAATGGATGGTATCGCCCACCATTACGCCTGTGCAATCCGATTTTTTAGCCTTCGATTTGTACTACGCACCATTTTACATGTATTTTGATATGGATGCGTATAATTTGGATGGTACTGTGCGTTTTAATTTTGCACGGGCAACTACAACCATGCAAGTGCTTATAAGCGAAGACAATGGCGCAAATTGGACAAAAGTGTGGGATGCGCACAATTATGCAAATCAATACAATGACACCACCATTTTTGATTACCAAGGCGGTTGGAGCTCTTTCCATTTATCGTTGGCAAATTATGTAGGTAAAAAAATTCAACTTGCATTTCGATACAGTGGTAAAGGTGGCGATTCGATGGGCCTCGACAATATTGGAGTTCGATTGTTGAAACCAAACGCCAATTATGGTCGGCCACAAGGTTATTTCATGCTTGGAATTACGCCCGATTACGCCAATGCAACTGTCGATTTAATGCTAGGTGCGCCTTATCAAAAAAGTCGTTGGAAAAACAATTCGAATCACGATTCACAATCATTTGTTTGGACGTTCGAAGACCAGCAAAAGCCAACAGCTACTTTCAGTACAACCGAAATTGAGCCCAGTGTGGTTTATCCGGCAGGATTTTATGGCATTCCGGAACTAAAAGCCTCAGTGGGTGGTTTTACATCTAGCTATAAATGGGGCAGTTCAACTAACGGTGCTTATTTTATGTCGGGCGGCTCCAATACCTTTGATTGGGGAACTTTGGGTGCCGGCAATTACGATTTAGCGTACGGCATAGCTGCATATACCTTCGCCGATAACGAATATGTTTTTGGTACCGGACCCCAGAAAAAAATTGACGGAGTGGCTAATTATTTTGAAAAGCCAGCGAGCACCTACTTGTTGGATAAACTCTGGATAAGTTTGGGTGCATTTAGCGCTCCAAAAGGTACTCAATTCAAATTGAAAATTCGCAAAGTAGATGAAAAAGGCGATTTTAATACCATTCTAGCCACTGCTACTTGTACTGCCGAGGATGTTATAAAAGTTGCAAATGGTTATTATACAATGCCTTTTAAGAATTTTGTAACCTACGACCCGGATTTGGATTTATTGGTAACAAACGATTTTTTGGAAATAAAAGATGCTCTGTTAATTGAAATGTATGGCTTCAATAAAACCGGTATCAAATTAGGTGTTTATTCGCAAGGATTGATGCGCAATGGCGAATCGAATGCCTACATTTATTACAATAACTACCAATCGGGCAAGCGACAATTATATAATATTCGCGATTTTATTGGTTATTCCACCTCATTATTGTTCAACTTAGGCGCAACTTACAGCTATTTAGTACCGAGCGATACTGTGTTTACGGCACCAGCAGCAGGAGGCAGCAAAACCTTCAAAGTAACTACTTACGCACCACCTTCCGATTGGTGGATAAACGAAGAATTGCCCGCATGGCTAAGCTCTTCGAGTACTTTCGACGATGCAACAGGCGCTACAACTTATACGCTCACAGCACAAGCATTACCCGCAGGTATAAGTGAGCGAGCCTACAAACTTACAGTGTATGCTATAGGTACTTCAATGACTATCAATGTGATGCAAAATAATGATAATTCGTCATCTTCATCTTCCGATGCCAATAAATTACCAACCGATTTTTTTGAATTAAACGATTTTCCCGATTTTCAATCGGTTGATATTTACAATATTGCTGGTCAAAAATTAGAAAGTTACGATTTTTCAACTGCTAAAAATTTGACTTTAGCTATGAGGAAGAACGGCAAAGGCGTATATATTTTAAAATTTAAAGGAAAACGAAATCAAACGATTAAAATCATTCAAAAGTAATCAATTCAAATATTTATAATCATGAAAAAAAATCTAAAATCTTTCGCAGCAAGCATTGTTTTCACTTTTGTTTTACTTCAAATATTGCCTGCAGCCACTACCGAATGGGCAAAAAGCTATGGTGGTGAGGACGATGATCAACCTTATGCTACTGCCGTAGATGGCAATGGCAATCTATTTGTGCTCACACAATTCAGGGTGCTATGCGATTTTGACCCACATGCATATAAAACTGCAAATGTAACGCCTACGTCTTTGATGCCTTCGGTAGCAGTAAGTAAATACGATGCCAATGGAAATTTCTTGTGGGTAAAATCTTTTTCTGCAAATTCAAAAAACGGAGGTACAGTTTATGCAGGTACGATGGTGCTCGACAAAAGCGGAAATATCTATTTCGGAGGAAACTTTTCGGGGATAACTGATTTTAATCCGGACCCTGTGGCTGTTGCCAACCTCACGCCTGAAGCAATAACACCGGCGATACAGATTACAGACCCTACAACTGGTAATTTAGTTAATAAGACAGGTACTTACGATGCCTTTCAGGATGCTTTTGTATGCAAATTAGACAATGATGGAAAATTTGTGTGGGTAAAACAATTTAGAGGGGATATTAATCAGGATATACTTGAAATTTCGGTAGATGAGACAAGTAATGTGTTTATCTCATGTGTTGCTGCCGGAAGTTGGGGTATTCAGACCGATTTTAATCCCGACCCAACTACCACTGATTTACTTTCCAACACTTCAAACGAATCGCAATATATTGTAAAATTAGATGCAGCAGGCAATTACGTTTGGGCAAAACAACTGCAAGGTACCGGCGACAGATATTGCTATGGCATTAAAACTGACACCAATGGAAATCTCTATTTGGGTGGTCATTATTTAAATAAAATTTATCCTGACCCAAGTAACACTACTACATACCACACTGCTCCTGAGGGTACTACCGATTTGTTTTTTATTAAATGGGATGTCAATGGAAATTATGTATGGTCGAAGAGCTTTGGCGGAACAAGCTACGATGTATTTGGAAGTTTGGAAATAGAACCAGCCACAAATAGTATTTATATTTCGGGTGATTTTCTGGGCACAGTAGATTTTAATATGAACCCTTCGAATAAGAAAATATTGTCCACTACCGGAAATAACGACGGATTTTTGGCAAAATACGATGCCGCCGGAAACTGTGAATGGGCAAAACAATTTGGCGGTGCCGGACAAGACAAGGTAGAACAAATTTCAGTTGATGCTTTGGGTAATGTGTTTATCGGTGGGAAATTTGCAAAAACAGTCAATTTTGATGCCGGTGTAAGTAATGTATCCTTCACTTCATCCGGAAATAGTGATGCATTTGTAGCCAAACTTGATAATACGGGAAATTTTAAATGGGCAAAACAAATTGGTGGATTGGGTTGGGATTGGACAGGAGGCTTAGGGGCCACAGGCGATGGAAATGTATTTGCCACCGGTGTGTTTTCATTCGATGCTACGATAAGTAACAACGCGACGACACTCACTGCTGTAGGAGGACGAGAAGTTTGGATGTTCAAATCGAGTTTGACAACTGCTCTAAAGGATACCAAATTGGATGCCAATATTTCAATTTTTCCAAATCCAACTCTTGGTCAAACAGTAATTCATTTAAACAAAGAATTCAGCGATATAACTGTGACTGTTCGTAATTTGTTGGGCGCTGCGGTTTCTAGTGTCAATTACCGAAATATCAGCAAAATTAATCTAAATTTACAGGGCGAAAGCGGTTTGTATTTTGTAGAATTGAAGGACAACGAAGGACAGATACAAACAATCAAAGTATTGAAAAAATAAAAGGCTATTAATTCTAATTTTAAAAATGAAAAGAACAGGATTATTTTTTGCATTTATACTCAGTTGTTGCATTTTCAACCTGAGTGCACAGAATTACACAACAATCAATTATCTGAAAAACGAAACCGATTCGTTGGATTTGAACTTTTTTCGCCCAACGAATACTACAAGCAAAACGCCTTTGGTGATTTTTGTGCATGGAGGTGGTTTCTCGGGTGGCAGCCGTAATGCGGGAACTGATTTTGGAATTTATCTATCGAAAAATGGATTTGCCTGTGCATCAATTACATATACACTCTACATGAAAGACAAAGATTTTGGTTGCAATGGTATTGTGAGCGAAAAAGTGAAGGCAATACGCTACGGAGCAACGGATGTATGGGCTGCTACGCAATATTTTATTCAGCATGCCGCTGAGTTGAATATTGATACTACCAAAATTTTTATTGCCGGTGCAAGTGCCGGTGCCGAGTCGGTTTTGCACGCTGCTTATTGGAATCGGCCACAAATGAGTTTGTTTAAAACGAGCTTATCTCCCACTTTCCGATATGCCGGCATTGTGTCGGGTGCAGGAGCTATTATGGATTTGAATTTAATTACAAAACAAAATGCACTTCCAACCTTGCTTTTTCATGGCGATGCCGACAAAACAGTGCCTTATGCCACAGCTGCACATCGTTATTGTCCGTGTAATGCTACAGGTTGGCTCATGTTTTTTGGATCAAAATCTATTTACGATTACATGCTAAAAATGGGTAGAAATGCTGAGTTAATCACTTTTAAAGGCGGAAATCATGATTACAACTTTTATTATTTCAGTAAAGAAACACAAGTAATAGTCGAGTTTTTGAATAAAGTATTAAAAGGGAAAAGATTAAAGAAACATATCCAAATTCAAGATTCGAAGTAAAACAACGCATCACGTTAAAATTAAATTGTTGATACATATAATACGTTTTTTCTATGAACCATTTTCTTTCTGATATTGAACAATATATTCCTAAAAACCGCATTTTTACCGACGATATGCGCCTTTTGGCGTGGGGAACTGATGCGGGTTTCTATCGCCTTATTCCACAAGTGGTTATTCATTCGGCCAATATTATTGAAATAATAAAGATTATACAAATTGCCGACAAATACAATCTACCCATCACCTTCAGAGCTGCCGGAACAAGCCTTTCGGGGCAGGCAATCAGCAACTCCATTCTCGTTATTGCCGGTAAAAACTGGGAAAAATACAAGGTGCTGGATAATGGAAACGCCATTAGTTTGCAACCGGGCATTGTAGGGCAACGTGTAAATGAAATTTTGAAACCATTCGGTAAAAAATTTCCACCCGACCCTGCATCAATCAAATCGGCTATGGTGGGCGGAATTGTGCAAAACAATGCCTCCGGAATGAGCTGTGGCACCCATCAAAACAGTTACAAAATGGTATTGTCGGCACGATTAATTTTTGCCGATGGCACACTGGTCGATACGGGAGATGAACAGAGTAAAAAGCATTTTTCAGAAACACATCCGGCATTTGTTGAGCGAATTTGCGAACTGCGCGATAGCGTAAGAGCCGATGCGGAATTGATGGCATTGATAAAACGAAAATATGCCATTAAAAATGTAACGGGTCTGTCTATCAATCCTTTTGTCGATTTCGACGACCCATTTCAAATTATTACCAACCTGATCGTTGGCTCCGAAGGCACGCTGGCGTTTTTGGCCGAAGTTACCATGAAAACGGCTGTTGATTATCCGCATAAAGCCAGTGCCATGTTGTATTTCCCCGATATGCGAACGGCTTGCGAGGCGGTAATTCAACTTAAAAAAAGTCCGGTTACAGCCGTTGAATTGTTTGACAGACTCGCCATACGCTCGGTGGAAGATAAGCCAAACGCCATTCCGGAACTTAAACTCTTGCCAAAAGATGGTTCGGTACTGTTGATAAAAACAGAAACTAATACCGAAAAAGAACTCGATGACAATATACTGGAAATCACGTCTGTTCTTTCAAAATTCAACACGCTTTATCCCGTAAAATTCACCAAAGTTGAAGCAGAATACACTGCCTACTGGACTATGCGTTCGGGTATTTTTCCTACCGTGGGAAGTACACGTCCCGTGGGAAAAACCTGCCTGATTGAGGACTTTGCTTTTCAGGTGGATGATATACCGAATGCTACTGCCGATGTACGCGAAATTCTGATTCGAAACAATTATCCCGAAGCAGTTATTTATGGTCATGCGCTCGAAGGCAATTTTCATTTTATTCTGAATCAGTCGTTTGACACGCCCGAAGAAATTGCTCAGTACGAAAAACTAATGAGCGAAGTGGTCGATTTGGTAGTAGACAAATATCAGGGGTCGTTAAAAGCGGAACATGGAACCGGACGAAATATGGCGCCTTTTGTAAAAAGAGAATGGGGCGAAAAGGCATTTCAGTTAATGTGTGATGTAAAGCAACTTTTTGATCCGAAAGGACTTTTTAATCCGGGAGTGATTTTTAACGATGACCCTGAATGCCATTTAAAAAACATGAAACCGCTTCCCGAAACACATCCGCTGATTGATAAATGTATAGAATGTGGCTTTTGTGAAGTGAATTGCGTTAGTCATGGTTTTACACTTTCATCCCGTCAACGTATTGTTATTCAGCGTGAAATAAAACGCCTCCAACTAACCGGCGAAAATCCGCAGCGACTGAAAAATCTTGAAAATGGATTTGTGTATGCAGGCGAACAAACTTGTGCAGGCGATGGACTTTGTTCCACTTCATGTCCTGTTGATATTAATGTAGGCGATTATATTCATTTTGTACGCGAACAAAACCTGAAAAAAAATCCTTTTGCGCAGAAAATCGGAGCGTGGACAGCAACCAACTTTGGCACCATTGCCGGTGGATTAAAATCGACACTTTGGGTGGCGGATGCAGCACGAAATGTGATTGGAAACAAAGCAATGGCGGGCATAACCGGAACGTTGCGGTCGGTAAGTGGAAATGCCATACCGTTGTGGACTCCTGCGTTACCCAAACGAGCCAAAAAAATTGCAAAACAACCCAAAACGGATAATCCGCTAAAAGTAGTTTATTTCCCAAGTTGCCTCAATCAAATGATGGGCGCAAGTGCAAACGACCCTGACCAAACACCTTTGGTACACAAAATGGTTGCATTTTTGAATAAAGCAGGTTACGAGGTTATTTTCCCCGAAAGCATGCAAAATTTGTGTTGCGGCACCATTTGGGAAAGCAAGGGCATGCCTGAAATTGCCGACCAAAAAGCGGCTGAATTGGAAGCGGAACTCTATCGGGCAACTGAAAACGGACGCTATCCGGTGTTGTGCGACCAAAGTCCGTGTCTCAACCGAATGCGGCATACCATGCAAAAACTCGATTTGTACGAACCTGTTGAATTTATCGATCAGTTTTTGTTAGATAAACTCAACTTTCATCCTACAGATGAGTCAATTACTATTCACGCCACCTGCACTACCATAAAAATGGGACTCATGCCAACATTGGTAAAAGTGGCGAAGTTATGCAGCACGAATGTCCTCGTTCCGGAGGAAGTAGGTTGTTGCGGTTTTGCAGGTGACAAAGGGTTTATTGTGCCCGAGCTGAATACCTACGGATTACGAAAACTAAAACCTCAAATTCGGAAAGCGCAGTCAAAAGTGGGCTATAGCAATAGTCGAACCTGCGAAATCGGACTTAATACACACAGTGGAATTCCCTATCAATCAATTGTTTATTTGGTAGATAAATGCACTACTAAAAAGTAAAATAATAATATTTTTTAAGAGTATTATTTTAAAATGTTTATTGCAATATTTTAAAAATAGATTTGAATAATTCAATAAAACAATTACTTTTGTGGTCTTCAAAAAGAAATGGAATTAACAGAATTCAATACTGAGCTGCAGCAGATAAATGATTTAAAAGACTTTAAAAAGTTTTTTGAACGTTTTTATCCATCAGTGTGTTTGTTTGCCCGCAAATATTTGAACGACCCCCAACAAGCCGAAGACATAGCACAAGAAGCATTTATTGAGTATTGGGCTAAGCGTGAGGATTTTACTGACATAAATGCTGCGAAAGGATATATTTATACAGTAGCCAAAAATAAATGTTTGAACCACATCAAGCAAATCAATACTCGAGATTTTTTGTTGAAATCGAGCATAGCAACTGATGAATGCTTTTACGAATTGGTACTGGAAGAGGAAACTTATAATACACTTTATCAGTCGGTTAATACATTAGCGCCTCAAAGTCGCAACATTATTTGGCTCAGTTTAGAAGGCAAAAAAAACCAGGAAATTGCCGATGCATTGAATATTTCAATCAATACCGTAAAGACCCTCAAAAAAAATGCGTATAAAGAATTACGTATCCAATTGAAAGACCACTTTTTTATTTTGTTTCTGCTCAGCCACCTGCTCAGATAATTCAGAAATTTTTTAGCTCAATTCACCCACTTTTTATACTCAGATGTTTTACAATTATAGGATTAGTTTTTTTATAATTGAAAACGGATTGAATTATATTGGTTTAGTAATACAACATAAATATGAACAAGGAAAAAATAGATTTCGAAATAGCAAAGCTCATAGCCCTTGACATGAGCAAGCAAATAAGTGACGAAGAAAAAGAAATTTTAAATAATTGGCTGAATAGTTCTGAAACTAACAAGCAAATATATAGTCGAATTGTAAGTAAAAATAATTATGCAAAACGAAATGCAGCCTATAAAGAAATTGATGTGGAAGCGGGTTGGAAAAAAGTTGCCGAACAGGTTTCGCAAGTTCCAAATCGTCGGATTTTACCCGTTTTACTTCGGTATGCAGCTGCCATTTTTATACCACTCACCATTGTTGCAGCCACTTATTGGTATATAGCTGATATTACTGAAAAATCAGTTGCACCAATAGCGCAAATTGTTCCTGGAACCAAACAAGCTATTTTAGTGATGGCTGACGGCAGCAGTGTGAATTTGACGAATGACTCGATTAAAAGTATGGTTGAAAATGATGGAACTGTAATAAATAAGAGTGGCAATAAATTGATTTATAATGAGCAGGCAAATAGTAAGGCTCAAAAGCAAATGTTCAATACGATCATAGTTCCACGCGGTGGCGAGTATTCGTTGGTACTTGCCGATGGTTCGCGGGTGCATTTAAATTCAATGAGCAAATTGGTATTTCCTGTTAATTTTTCGGGAAACACACGTGAGCTCAAACTCGAAGGTGAAGCCTATTTTGAGGTTACAAAAGATAAAACTAAACCTTTTATAGTTAGCATTAGAGGCATGCAGGTAAGAGTACTTGGAACATCGTTTAACATAAAAGCATACAATAATGAACCAATGGTATACACAACACTGGTTGAAGGAAAAGTACAATTGAATTTGGAAAGTGATAAATCCACTTTAGGAATACTAAATCCCGACCAGCAGGCAGTTTACAGTACAAACTCACACACGGTTGAGATCCAACAGGTTGATGCTCGGAATATTGCTCAGTGGACAAGTGGAAAATATTTTTTCAAAAACGAACGATTGGAAGAGATTATGAAAACACTTTCGCGTTGGTACGATTTCAACTATCGATTTGACGATGAGTCGTTAAAAAATATCCGATTTGAAGGCGGACTAAATAAATACGATAGCATAGAACCTATACTTGATATTATTAATAAAACCGGAAAGATAAAAGTTTCAGTAAATGGTAAAGATGTAACTTTCTCCAAAAAATAAAAAAAAGAGCAGTAGTTGATGCGCACAACCACTGCAAATTAAATACTATTATTAATCACAACACATTCAAATTTTATGAAAAAAAGACGAAAGAATGCTTTTTCGTATCCGTTTTTTGTGCCCAAAACGATCCGAAATCTAAAATTTCTAACTATTATTTTTATTGGTCTAATTCAAGTTTCGACCATACAATTACAAGCTCAAAATGCACCTCTCAAATTATCTATGCGAAATGTTTCGCTAAGTGAACTAATCAATGCGCTACAAAAACAAACCGATTTTACATTTATTTATAGTCCTGATGACATCAAGGATATAGTTATAAAAAATGTAGAGATTGAAAATTCAACCCTTCAGAATGCACTCGATAAATGTCTTCAGGGTACAAATGTTGGGTATGAAATTGTTCATAAATCTGTCATTCTTAAAAAGCAAGCTATAAAGCCGGCATCCAAAGATCAAAAGACACCCAAAAGAATCATTTCGGGCTCAGTATTCGACAATAAGGGACAATCGTTGCCAGGAGTCAATGTAATTGTTCAAGGGACTAAAGTTGGTACCATGACCGATGCTGCAGGTAAATTTATGCTCGAAGTTGACGACGATGCTAAAATATTGAATGTATCATTTATTGGTATGAAATCGCAGGAAATAGCTGTCGGAAAGAAGTTGAATTTTAGTATCTATCTCGAAGAAGAATCATTTGGAATAAGCGAAGTAATTGTGGTGGGTTACGGTACTCAATCCAAGAAAACACTTACTGGGGCAATCACCAACATCGATTCGAAAGACATATTAAACACAACATCCACCAGTGTAGCCCAAAAACTGCAAGGAAAGGTTGCTGGTTTAAATATCCGACAGTCGTCGGCTGAGCCTGGCAGCTTCGAAAATCAAATCAATATACGTGGTTTTGGTGCGCCACTGTATGTTATTGATGGCATTGCACGAGGCGATGGCAAAGATTTTCAGAGACTAAATGCCGAAGACATCGAAAACATTTCTATTTTAAAAGATGCCTCAGCTGCTATTTATGGTTTAAATGCTGCTAACGGAGTAATAATTGTTACCACCAAAAAAGGGCATACCGGTAAAACAAAATTTAATTTCACCTCTACTACAGGATATTCTACGCCTGTTTCGGGAGTACGTATGATGAATGCTGCCGAATATGTAACTTCTGTGAACGAAGGAAAAATTAATGAGGGATTGCCAGCGCCTTATTCAGCAGATGAATTGGAAAAATGGCAAACAGGTGCTCCCGGTTACGAAGGTACAAACTGGTTGGATGTTTCGTTTAATAAATGGGCTGTCCGCCACGAAAATAACTTATCAGCATCCGGCGGAAGCGATAAAGTTTCGTTTTATTTGAATGGAGGAATTGTTGATGAAGGTAGTATTCTTAAAAACAATGCTTTAAAATATAATCGGTTTAATTTTCGTTCGAATGTTAATGCCAAACTCACCGAAAGCCTCACTGCCAATGTCAACATTGGTGGTTTTATTGATAACAAAACCGAACCTACAGTTTGGACTATGCAAACATCTGGTAATCCTACCAATTTACCAGGAAATACCGATGATTTCAGCTCGGGTACAAACTATTTACCAGCCGTATTTAATGTGTGGCGTGGTGCTGTAAATGCTTTGCCAATTCGCACAGTTTATGCCAACAACAACCCTTTGTATTATCAGCGAATAAATGATGGTGGTGGTTTTAATCCAATAGCATTGCAGGATCCAAACTTCGTGGGCTACAACAATGTAAGTAATTCAGCGGTGCAAACCACAGCAGATTTTACATACAAAGTTCCTTTTATAAAAGGACTCGAAATAAAAGGAATGGCTTCGTATGACTATCGAATTGCAATGATTAAAACATTGTTCAAGAAATACTTAATGTACGATTATAATGCAGCAAATGAGACTTATGTACCTACTGCATTTAATGATCCTTCGATAATTGGAAACGACTGGAACTATTCACATTACCTTACTTTGCAGGCACAAGCAAGCTACAAAACTACTATCGCTGAAAAACATAATATTGCCGGAACAGTGGTTTTTGAATCGCGTGATCAAGGAGGTCGGTTTCAAAACTTACAGATGGAATATTCATTTTACACCAACGACCAAATTTCGCAAGCAAGCAAAACGCATGTTACACCAAGTGGGAACGAATGGCAAGTTCGCTCAATGTCCTATTTAGGTAGGTTTAACTACGATTATCAAGGTAAATATTTATTAGAATTTGCAGGTAGATATGATGGTTCGTACCGATATGCACCAGCTGTACGTTGGGGGTTTTTCCCCGTTTTGTCGGGTGGATGGCGAGTTTCAGAAGAACGTTTTCTTAAAAATAATGTTTCGTGGTTGTCAAATTTAAAATTGAGAGCTTCGATTGGTAAAATTGGTCAGGATGTAGGCAATCCATTTCAGTTTGTTCAAGGATTTTCTACCAGCGGTGGTGGTAATTACGAATTTAGCGATGGTGTACTTACCTATGGTGCAGCAACGCCAACTATGGTCAATGACAACCTGACTTGGATGGTATCAAACATTAAAGATATTGGAGTTGATATAGGATTATTCGACGAAAAACTCACATTCACAGCCGATGTGTATCAACGCGACCGCACAGGTTTATTAGCATATCGCAATTTAACTATTCCAAATACATTTGGAGGTACATTCCCACAGGAAAATCTCAATAGTGACCAAGTAAAAGGACTTGAAATTTCATTTCTTTTCAGAGATAAAATAGGTGATTTTAATTACAATATTGGTGGCAATATGAACTTTGCTCGTACAAAAAATATTTATGTTGAAAGTGCACCTTTTCAGAGTAGTATGCAGCAATATGTAGGTAGTTGGGGAAATCGATGGTCGGATATGTTATGGGGATTTGATAATATTGGACAATTTCAATCGGTTGCCGATTTACAAACTTCGCCTATTCAAGGTGGTGCTATTGGAAATGGAAGAGGCCTGCCAGGCGATTTTAAATATGCTGATAATAATGGCGATGGCGTAATTGATGGAAATGATCAAAAACCTCTTTTTCATAATACAACACCTACTACCAACTTTGGCTTTACAATAGGAGGAACTTATAAAGGCTTTGACTTTAACTTCTTGTTTCAAGGTGCTGCCGGTAATACAGTTCGGTATTGGTTAAATTATGGATTAGTTGGCTGGGCAGGTTCAAACATTCCAGCATATTTTTTAGACAGTTGGCGTATGTCCGACCCCAACAATCCAGCTACAAGCACATGGGAGCAAGGAGCATGGCCTACTATTCGATTCCACGACGATGGATTTTCGGGTTCTAATATTCTCGAAAGTAGTGCTTGGCGTCGTTCAGCTGATTATGTGCGCTTGAAGAATATTGAATTAGGCTATACCGTGAATCAAGCTTTTTTGCGAAAGATTATGATTGACAAACTTCGACTTTATTGCAATATGACAAATGTATTTACTTTGGCATCCGATCCAATTGTAAAACAATTTGATCCTGAGTCAGTTTCTGGATTTGTAAGCGCTGGTTGGAATTATCCACAAAATAGAGCGATTAATCTTGGTGTAAATATTAATTTTTAATTTTAAAGAAATAATGAAAGCATATAAAATAGGAATATTATTCGTTACTATGTTGAGCATAGTAGGTTGCAACGATTCGTTTCTGAATTTACAACCGACCGATAAGGTAACTTCCGATGCTATTTTTGGGAGCCCTGAAGGAGTGAAAGTATTTATGGCAAATTTATACAGTCAGGCTCCTATCGAAGATTTTGGCTTCACTCCCGATAAAGGTTTTAACACCAATAATACTGATGGGGGGCCCAAAGATGCAAATAATGGATGTTGTTATCCATATCATATTACCGAAGAAGCATTAGGTTCGCAGGTTGAGACTCTCAAGGGTTGGTATCCTGGTTCCGAACCCGGTGCTCCTGGAAATTACGATTATTGGGTGCCAGCCTATAAACTAAACCGCGACATAAACATGCTTGTAGAAGTAATTCCTACATTAGCGTTGGAAAAGACTGCCAAAGAAAAGTTGAAAGGAGAAGCCTTATTCTTGAGAGCATATCTTTATTTTGCATTGGTAAAACGTTATGGTGGAGTTCCAATAATCACCAAAAATGCCGGACCATCCGATGGACTTGAAGCATTGAATGTGCCTCGCAGCACCGAAAAACAAACATGGGATTTTGCATTAGCTTGTGCCGATACGGCAGCCGTATTACTTGGCGACGATGATGGTACGCGCCGAAGAGCGTCAAAATGGTCAGCGCTGGCACTGAAATCGCGTATGGCACTGCATGCTGCGTCGGTGGCAAAATACTGGGAAAGTGCTCCACTATCAGGACCCGCAGTTGACGCTAAATTAGTAGGCCTGAGTGCAGAAGATGCTAAAGCGTATTATACGCAGTGTATTGTTGCTTCCGAAGCCATTCTGAAGTCGGGCAAATACAGCTTGTACAATCCAACACCAGCTACACCAACCGAAGCAGCTGAGAATTATCGCACTTTGTTCGAAGATCCGAACAAGGCTTTGAATGAGGTAATTTTCTTAAAGGGTTATACACTCTCTGGCACTAATCTTGGCACAAATCAAGATCAATGGGGTGCGCCTATTCAAACAACCGATGCTTGGCCGCTTGGTGGACGACTGAATGTAACACTCGACATGGTTGATATGTACGAAAATTATTCGAATCCAGGACAAAGTGCGCCCATTGTTACAACCACCGACGGAAGTTTGGATTATCAAGGATATAAATCGACTAAAACATATCTGCAGTTTAGTAAACCAACCGATATTTTTGCCGATAAAGATGCTCGTTTACATGCTTCGGTTATATTACCAGGCTCCACTTGGAAAGGTATTCAGATTATTATGCAAGGTGGTTTAATAAAACCTGATGGAACGATTATTTATCAACCATCTAACAACAATGCTGGTGTAAGTGTTCGTGGTACAACTTATTATCCATTAGGTGGTGGACCATCAGTAGTTTCTTTTTCGGGATTCTACATTTCGGATGGTAACCACATACGCACAGGTTTTGGGTTGAAAAAATTTATGAATCAAAATCTGAAATTGCAAGGATTTTGGAATCAATCAACCACCGATTGGATTGATTTCAGATTGGCTGAAGTGATGTTAAATCATGCCGAAGCCGTACTCGAAAGTTCATCGGGCGATGCTACATTGGCAGCAAAATCGCTTAACGATATTCGCCGTCGTGCCGCATTTTCGAGTATTTTGCCTTTAACATTGGAAAACGTATTGCGTGAACGTAAAGTAGAATTGGCTTTCGAAAATCTTCGTTACTGGGATTTGATACGCCGACGAGACTATCATACCGAATTTAACAACCGATTTAAACACTCGTTGGTTCCGGTTTTCGATACAAGAACTATGAAATATATTTTTGTAAGAGAAAAAGTGATGAACACCAATCCACAAACATTCCCATCGGTTTGGTATTATAAACCAATTCTGGGAGTTGGATCCAATGGATTGATTCAAAATCCGCAATATTAACATTTAAAATTATAAGAAAAATGAATAAACTAAATATAATAAGTCTTGTTTTGCTCACCTTGATTTTAGGTTCGTGTGAACTCGATAATTATCAGGCTCCCAATGCACAATTAACCGGTGTAATTATTGACGCTGGCACAAATAAGCCCATACAACAGGATTTATTTAGTGGTTCTGTTATTGATTTTGTTGAACAGGGATTTGAAAATCCACAAACACAATCGATGCGGTTTCATGTTGATGGTACGTATGCAAACTTAACCATGTTTGCGGGTAAATACAGCATTCAGGCAGTTCGGGGGAACTTTCAAACAACTGACAAAGAAGAAATTAGCATTTCCGGAAAAACAGTTCATAATTTTACGACGCTTCCGTATTTACGAATTATCGATCCTAAAATTGTAAAAAGCACTGATGGAACAAAAATAGTTGCTACTTTTAAAATTGACAATGTTGTAGGTTCCAATATTAAAGAAATAGGTTTATTTGCCGATTTTACAAGTTCGGTAGGATCAACATTGGCAAATAATGGCCAGACAAAACAAGCCATTGGTAATAAAGGTAATATAACAACAGTTTATACGCTTGAGCTTAAAATTGCAAACATGCAGAAAGTTGTGAACTTAGGTAATGAATATTATTTCCGCATTGGTGCATTGGCTGACGTTGCCGAATCGAAATATAACTACGAAACGGCAGTTAAAATTGCCATATAATCCATTTATCATGCTGCCTTATAAATTGTTATAAGGCAGCATTCTGAATTTCAATCGTATTTTTTAGATGATTTTTTCAATTGACTTTTTTGGGTCGATTAGGGTGTCCCTATGCTTGAATTTCTTATTTGAAATGACTATAACTATCTATTTATGAGAATTATAAATGTATTTTTCCTGTTAATTTGCTTCGTAAATATTGTAATTGCTAAAAAGCCAATTTCTAATTTGCAATACGTAGATCCTACTATTGGAAGTGCTGGTGTGGTGCTCGAACCGGCACCTACTACTATCCACTTGCCCAACAGTATGATACGTGTTTTTCCAATCCGACGCGACCAATTAGATAATCAAACCCATAATTTTCCTTTAACGCAGGCTTCGTACCGATTTGCACGCGTGTTTGCATTTTTACCAGTTAATGGACTTGTGAATTCAAGTATTTGGGATAAAAAACTAGAATATCGTTCCGAAACCATAAAACCATATTACTACAACACTACTTTTGAATACTCCGAAAATAAACTGGAATTTACACCACAAGCTCGAAGTGGCATTTTTAGAATTCAATTTTGCAATTCCGAGAATCATTTTCTACGGTTTGGAATTTTCAATTCGGAGGGTAATTTTAATGTAACTTCTAAAAATGAAATTAGTGGAACAGAAGATTTTAATGACATGAAAGCCTATTTCTATGCGCAAACCGATTGTGACATTACAGAGGTTCAGTACAAAAACAAAACAAATAAGCAACATGTACTTGTGGGTTTTGGCAATCAACCCCGAACTGTGCAATTCCGCTACGGCATATCTTTTATCAGCGTTGAACAAGCCAAACAAAATTTATCCAACGAAATTACAACCTGGAATTTTGAGTCCTTTAAGGCTTATGCTAAATCAGTTTGGGTCAATAAGCTTTCGCAAATCAATGTTTCAGGTGGTACTGAAGTACAAAAGCGTGTGTTTTATACCTCCTTATATCGATGCTACGAACGTATGATTGACATTAATGAATATGGCAAATATTACAGTGGATACGACCATAAAGTCCATAATTCAGATCAGCCTTTTTTTGTAGATAATTGGATGTGGGATACGCATATCGCCTTGGAACCATTACACATGATATTGAATCCGGCCATGGAACAACAAAAAATCTGTTCGTATGTAGAAATGTACAAGCAGTGTGGATCGATGCCATCGTTTGCAATGATATTTGGTGATTTTCCGGCCATGACTGGCAATTTTGCAGCCGTTTGGATGGCCGATGCTTGGTTTAAGGGATTGCGAAATTTTGATTTAACGACGGCTTACGAAGGATTGCGTAAAAACTCCCTCGACGAAACACTTATTCCCTGGCGAAATGGACCAAAAACAGAGATTGATGATTTTTTTAACCTACACGGCTATATGCCTGGTTTACGGAAAGGCGAAAAGGAAACGGTTGCGACAGTTGATACCGTGTGGGAAAAACGTCAATGTGTGTCGGTAACCACTGCCAACAGCTATTCCGACTGGTGTATTGCCCGTTTGGCTGCCGAATTAAAGAATACGGATGATCAACAATTGTTTTTGAAACGTGCAGCCAATTACAAAAATGTTTTTCGAGCCGACAAAGGTTTTATGTGGCCCAAAGACAAGGATGGGAATTGGATTGAGCCGTTTGATCCGCGTTTTGCAGGACGTGAATATTTCACCGAGAACAACGCATATACCTACAACTGGGATGTAAAACACGACCTTGAAGGATTGATTGAACTCATGGGTGGACGAGTGATGGCTGAAGAAAAATTGGATCAGCTTTTCAGGGAAGAGTTAGGATTGCCCAAATGGAAATTTTGGTACACCCAGCCCGATGCCACCGGATTGGTAGGTCAGTTTGTAATGGGAAATGAGCCCAGTTTTCATATTCCATACATTTACAATTACACCGGCTCACCTTGGAAAACTCAGAAACGCATCAGAATGTTGCTCGAAACCTATTTCCCTGATACTGTTTTTGGGTATCCGGGCGACGAAGATGGTGGTGGCATGACATCGTTTGTGGTATTTTCTATGTTGGGCTTTTTTCAGGTTACTCCGGGCTTGCCGGTTTACAGTATTGGTAGCCCCATATTCGACAAAGCGACCATTAAACTGAGCAATGGCAATACATTCAGCGTAATTACCAAAGGCAACTCAAAAGAAAATATCTATATACAAAATGCTAAATTGAATGGACAAGTTTTAGAAAAGTCATGGTTCACACATGAGCAACTCAAAGCAGGTGGAGTATTGGAGTTTGAAATGGGAAGTAAACCTAATAAGCTATGGGGAAGCAATTTGAATGATTTACCACCTTCAAAAATTGATTACAAATAATTAGAAATCATACTTCGAAAATGAATCATATAAAAATCAAAAACTATATTTTTTTGATGCTGCTAGCTGTTTTTACTTTTAGCTCAACGAATGTAGTTTGTCAGTTAAAATCGGAACGAATACAAGTAAAAACGTTTGATGCCTCCACATTGGATTGGAAACTTTGGGGTTATCGACCAGATTCGTGGCGATTGAATTTCGATTTTAATCAATTCTCCGGAAATTGGGCTGAGATAGTAGATGTGCAATTTACCATGCCTGGCTCAGTTCATAATGCTTTGAGAAGTGCCAACATTATTCCCGATTGGAGTATTGGACTTAACAACACAGCTTGCGAATGGGTTGATAACCGTCATTGGATAATTGTGGCACGAATACCTGACGAATGGCTTGCAAAGGAAAATGAAGCCTTTATGCTTGATTGCGATGGCATTGATTATCGTGGAATATTGATGGTAAACGGTAAAGAAGCCGGACAATTTGAAAATGCTTTTTTGCCTTATTCATTTGATATTAAACCCTTTTTAAAACCGAATAATAACACTATCGCTTTTGTGTTTACAAGCCAGCCTCAAAATCTGGCTCAAATTGGATGGACTTCCAAAATTACGGAATGGAAACCGCGCTTTAACTACGGCTGGGACTGGATTCCACGAATTGTTCAAGTTGGTTTTTTCGAAAATGTATATTTATCCGTTTTTGAAAGTAATCAACCTGAAATTGAGAGCTTGCAACTTATAACTTCTGCCGATAAATTGACAGATAAAGGTGAATTGAAAATAAAGTTAGATTTAAATGCAGAAGCTCAAAAAGGCATTATAAAAATTGAATTGTCAGACCTTGCCGGAAAAATTGTGATGACCGAAACATTGCCTGCAAAAAATTGTACTTTCCAAAAATCGTGGAATGCATTGAAAATCAAACGTTGGTGGCCTAATGGTTTTGGCAATCAGGTCTTGTATAAATTACAACTTACTTTGTTTGACAAGGAGAAAAATGCCATTCAAAAAATTACTCGAAAAGTGGGATTCAAAAATACCGAATGGCTGCCTTGCGAAGGAGCGAAGCCTGAAGCCGAGCCTTGGATTTGTAGCATCAATAATCAACCTATCTTTTTACAAGGTATAAATTGGACACCGATTCGTCCCAACTTTGCCGATTTGAATGAAGAAGATTACCGATCGCGATTGTCAACTTACAAACAGTTGGGTGTCAATATTATTCGTGTTTGGGGTGGTGGTTTTCCCGAAAAGGATTGGCTTTACGATTTGTGCGACGAAATGGGTATCCTTGTTTGGCAGGATTTTCCAATGAGCTCGTCGGGGGTTGACAATACTCCACCTGATAGTCCTGAGGCAATTTTGGATATGACTCAAATTGTGAAGAGATATGTAAACAGGCTGCAACCTCATGCTAGTTTTCTGCTTTGGTGTGGTGGAAATGAACTATATAACAAAGAAAATACGGCACCCATTACCTACAAACATCCTATGATTTCGGAAATGAAACAATTGGTGAATTTATTGGATTCCGATCGTAAATGGGTAGATGGAACGCCATCTGGTCCAACTATATATGCTGAGCTAGATAAATTTGGAACTGGTAATAACTGGGATGTGCATGGCCCATGGCAGTTGCCTTTCACTGCTACCGACAAAACCATGAATGCAGTAAAAGACTTTTGGGCAAAGGATGATGCTTTGTTTCATTCCGAAGTGGGAGTTCCAGGAGCAATGTCGGCAGCAATGATTAATAAATACCGAGGTGAGTTTAATGCACTGCCGGCAAGTATCGAAAACCCGATTTGGCGTAACGTAAACTGGTGGGTTGAATGGGAAGATTTTAAACGTGACCACAACGGACAAGGAACTACATCGCTTGACGAATATGTAGATTGGAGTCAAAAGCGACAATCCGATGGGCTTTCTATTGCTCTTAAATCCTGCAAAGACCGTTTCCCCCGTTGTGGTGGATTTATTATTTGGATGGGACACGACAGTTATCCATGTATGGTTAATACTTCAATTATGGATTACGATGGTAATTTAAAACCTGCGGCACTCGCTATAAGTAAGATTTGGAAAGAAAACAACCATTTAAAAACGAAATATTAAAAAAACTTTATAACAACAAATACAATGAAACGAAGCGAAATCAATCAAATTTTGGCTAATGCCAAAGCCTTTATGTCCGAAAAACAATTTATACTTCCACCGTGGGCAAATTGGACTGTAGAAGACTGGAAAAAAAACCGCGAAAATACTTCTGAAATTATCAACAATATGCTCGGTTGGGATATTACTGACTTTGGTTCGGGCGATTTTTACAAACGTGGTTTGTTCCTTTTTACTATTCGCAATGGCAAGTTCAAAGTGGACAGAAAACCCTATGCCGAAAAAATAATGATTGTGGAAGAAGAGCAAGAAACACCTATGCACTTTCATTGGGCAAAAATGGAAGATATTATCAACCGAGGTGGTGGAAACTTGGTAATTGAACTTTACAATGCTACGAAAGACGATAAACTGGATACAACTGATGTGGTTGTGAAAGTTGATGGCGTAAAACACATTGTTCCTGCAGGTGGCAAACTAATATTAACTCCCGGCGAAAGTGTTTGTTTAGAACAGGGCAATTATCATCGTTTTTACGGCGAAGCCGGCAAAGGCAAAGTATTGGTGGGCGAAGTAAGTATGGTAAATGATGATAGCAACGACAATTGTTTTTACGAAGAAATAGGTCGCTTTCCCATTATTGAAGAAGATGAACAGCCTATGCACTTATTAGCAAGTGATTATGCAAAATTTTTGA
>CAMBSB010000006.1 GCA_945870155.1 Paludibacter jiangxiensis
CTCGAAAGATAATTCATAATTAGTAGTGAGTAAAAGTTTTTTAGAAATACGCCACGATAAACTAATTTCTGCAATGTCTTGGGCAAAAATAAGTGCTTTTCTGTATTCAATATCGGCGGCTAATTTGCCATCAAAAAATTCTTTCGACATTGAAGCACCATAGATAAAACCGGACATATTGGCGGTACTCAATGCCGTTCCGGTTAATGTCAACGAACTATTTATCCAGGGCAATTTTGAAAATGTGAGATAGCTGATGGCGTTCATGGACTCATCTGAAGTGGGTGTATGAATGCGATATCCTGCATTTCCACCCCAACTAACAAACTTAAACGGTCGATAATTAAACCTGAAGCGTAAGCCCTGACGGGTTTCTTTTTCAAGTGTGCTGTCAATTCTGTTTTTGTATGTTTCGTAAAAATAAATATTCTTGCGGGCATCGTATGACAATGAAAGAGTTAACTTGCTGAATGGATGATAATTCAACAACATATAGGCACTTGTTAGATTAAAGCTGCTTCCTACACCATTATATAAATCAATTTCCGCAGAAGCAAATACATCAAGGTTTTTAAGGATTGAATTAGCGTGTTGAAGATAGAGATATCGTCTATCAGTTTTAAAATTATTTGTCTGATTAAAATACCCTATGGATGTTTGTGAATATAAGCTTTCGCGTTGGAAGTTATGACTTATAAATGCGCCATATTGCAATAATTTAAAATCTAAACCGTAAGTTGTATCGTTAGGGCGAAAACCGGCCAAAGCTCCAAGACTTATGTTTTTAAATCTTTTTTCAAATTGAAACCCATCCACTGCACCGATATTCGATGTGTTAGCGTTAATTTTTCTTCCAATATTCCAAGCTGAAGATTTACCTGAGTAGCTTAATGCAAGATTGTAAATTTTTAAATCTTGTAATGCCAATGGACTATTGAAAGTATGGGTGAAAGACATATAATTATCGAACGAAAAATTTGATTTGGCTATATTTTCGGCATTTAATGACAAATTATATCTCAAACGATAATTCGGTGTAGAGAGACTTAGCGGATTAGATGCAAAGTTTGAATAGGATGATACAGATATTCGCCCATCAAATCTTTCTCGATTTAGCTTGGTAGAATCCTTTGATCTGGATGTTTTTTGTACTAAGTCATTAACTGCTACTGATTCATTCAATTTTTCGGTAATTACTTCAACAGGCAAAATAACTTTAATTACTGCTGTAATTTGTGTTGAGATTGGCAATTGTATAGCATTTATTGGACTCCCAACACACGATATAGAAGATAAGTTGTTCACAACTATAGCTGGTTTTAAAACCTTGTCTTTAAGCACAAACAAGGTATCACCAATTCTAATTCCATCAGTGTTTACAAACTGAACATAAATATTTTGTGAACTAATAAATGAAACACTACCATATTTTGTTTCGACTATACCTTGAGCTAAAAGGTTGGATACTAAAAAAATAAATAGTGAGCTTATTAAGAATTTCTTCATTGCTTCGTTAATAAAAAAATGTGTTTTTACAAGAAAAATTCAATTATCAATCATCTCCTTTCTTGCCATCGGGATGACAAGAAACACAAGCCGATGAAAGATAAACATAATCATCTTTGCCTCTATGCTGTTGGTCGGTTCTGGACTTGTTATGTTCATGGCAACTCGTACAGTTTGGTTTATAATCCATGGTGTTACTGTGGCAATCAACACATCGTGTCCAAGCGCCATTGTGTTTGCCCGAATAAATACCAAAATGGCTATCGTGTTGCTTATATTTAACGGTATTCCAATTTATATTGGTATGACATTCGGTGCAACTGAATCGGGCAAAAGTATTTGCATGAGCAGGTAACACATTGATTGCCTGAGATTTCTTCCCGCTATGACAAGTAGTACAATCCGAAGAAAGCTTTTTACGATAATCTCCATCTTCATGACATTCGTTACAATCAATATTATGGCCACCTGTAAGTGGGAAATAATTATGGTCGAAACCTTTACCTATCGAATTCCAATTCATTCCTGTCATATTATGACATCGGGCACAATCGGTATCGAAACCTAAAGCTTTGTGATCGAATGGTTTACCTGCTGTTTCAAAATACTTTTGTTTGTGACAGGCATAACAATCTGTTCTGATGTTATCAAATCGGAGTTTGGATGCTGAGGTATGACACCTATTACAGTCAGCAGTTTCGTGAGAACCTCTTAACGGAAATCCTGTTTCTTGATGTAAAGATTTTACGCGTGTAACAATCCACGAATTGGTGTTATGACATCTTTCGCAATCTTTTCCTACAGTGCCTTGATGCACATCTATATGACATTCATTACATTTACTTGGTACATTCTTGAAGTCCAGGGAAATATGACATTTTCTGCAATCAATACTTTTATGCTGTCCTTTAAGTGGAAATTTTGTATTGTTATGATCAAAACCGGTTTTTATTTTATTCCAATTTTCGGTAACATGACAAACCGCACAGTCAACCTTAAGTTTATCACCATGGGGCGATTTTTCTTTTGCGCTGACCAATACGCTCAATAATAAAAATATGAATATAATTTTATGCATGTTGTTATAATTACTCATTTTGCACTATTAAATCAATAAAATACTAATTTTCAACAATGTTTACAAAATCTTTCCAACCTATCGCATTTGAATAAGCAGTTTTAGTTCCAAGCGGTACATGTAAGGTACAATTTGCTTTATCTACCCCTTCGAAAGCGGATAATGCACTTATCAAATCGATAGGAACTGGATTTTTAACATATATATTTGTTAATCCTGAGCAGTTGAAAAATGCTCGTTTGCTGATATCAAGTAAGCTTTCCGGAAAAGAAATTGAATTCAGCTTAACACAATTACTAAAAGCCGAATTGTCGATAAACAGTATATTAGCATCTACAATAAATGAACCTGATTTTGAAGGAATACAGCGTTTTAAAGTAAACTGACTTATATCATTTAAAACGCCATTTGTATAGGTGAAAATCATATTATCCGCTGCAACAGTGAAACCGGAAATACCCAAGCATCCTTCAAAAACCTGTTGCCCAATATACCACATGGATGACGAAATAGGAAAATTACCTGAAAGTGAAACACAATTATAAAACGCATAATCCTCAATAACAGAAGTAGTTGGTGGTAACTGTATTCCGGTCAGTTTATCGTTGTTAGCAAACGCCCAAGGCCCTATTGAACTTACTGTAGCAGGTACATTATAAACTCCTGATTTACTTTTTGGAAACTGAATTAATGTAGATTTATCAGCATTGAAAAGCACTCCATCAGCTGATGAGAAATTTAAATTTGTTGTACTTACATTGAATAATCCACCACAAGCATTAAATGCAGACAAACCAATTTCTGTGAGTGATTCAGGTATTTCTATAGTTGAAATTTTCTCACAATTTGCAAATGCCCAAGGATGTATTGTGATAACCGAATCGGGAAAAACCAAATTTCCGGTTAAGTTCACACAGCCCTGAAAAGCAGACTCACCAATAAGTTTAGCGCCCGAAATTGCTATTCCGGTTAAATTTTCACAAAACGAAAAAGCTGATTTCCCGATTGTATCTTTAACTGAAGCTGGAATAATTAATTCACCACTAATGCCGGTACTATTAAAAGCATAATCTCTGATAGAGCGGATAGAATTGGGCAGAATTATCGTTTGTAAACCAGCCTTTCCGACCGAGGTTTTCTGATTGTAAAAGGCAAACTCGGGAATTGAATTGGCACTATATCTGTAAACACTGTTAAAACCTGTACCTTCGTATCCGTTATACGATGCAATTACCGCATTACTCAAATCAAGTACCTGAAGATTTGGCATTTCATCGCGCATAGTTTTAAAATCCCGGCTATCGATTGTGTCATTAATCTTCAATTTGGTAATTAATCGCATTCTCAATCCTAAAGCCATTTCCAGTCCACCGGGTCTAATTTTACTTACAATAGTGTAACCACCAGAAACCGAAACTTTGGAGGTAAATAAGCTATCATCATTGCATGCAACGAAAACAAGTAAGCTTGAAAGTAAAATTATAAATGATAAATTATGTCTTTTCATTTTTTTCAATTTATTCTTGCTTGATAAATTATTTATGACAACGGGCACACGAAATATCATCAAACTTATACTCAATGTATTTCCCTTTTTCGTTCATAACCGGTTTATGGCATTCTTCACATTTAACTCCAATGTGTTTACCATCAATTTTGAAACGTGAAGTATTGTGGTCGTATTTTGAATTTTCCCATTTATCAAATCCATGACATCGGGTACAGTCTGTTTTTCCATTTACTTCAAACTGACCCACGTGTGAATCTTTGTGGCACGAAGAGCATTCTTGCGAAAGATTTTGAAATTTTTGAGTTCTCACACCAAGCTCATTTTTACCGTAATGACATTCACCACAAGCAGTTTTAGCATGTTCTCCTTCAAGTTTAAAGCCAGTTTTATTATGGTCGAATTTAATTTCTTTCCAGTTTTTGGCATTATGACATGCAGTACATTCTTCATTTGGATAAAACTTTTCTTGAATAAAACCTTTGTGTTCGTTTTTATGACAATCCACACATTTGGTGCCCATGTTTTTGAATGACCAGTTTTTATTGTCTTTTTTATGACATGCCATACACGATGAAGCTAAATGAGCATCTTCTAATTTAAACTTTGTTTTATTGTGTTTTTCGATGGTAAAAGTACTAGGTATAAAACCATCATTCGTGTGGCATTGATCACAATCGGGAGTGACGCCTTTTTTTGTAAAATCACCCTTGTGATAATCTTTGTGACAAGACTGACATTGATTATGTTTAATTGGCGCTGTCAGCTCTCCTTTATGACATTGTTTACAATCAACTAATTTATGTTTTCCTACGAGTTTAAAGTCTGTTTTGTCATGATCAAAAGCTTTCATACTTTTATTAAAATGAAATGATTCTTCAGTATGACATTTTTTGCAGTTTTGACCAAGCTTATTGTCATGTACATCTTTATGACAAGGAGTACAATTTGTAAAATTTAACCCCGTGAACTTTTGAGCTTTCTTTCCGTTAATTATTTCCACTTTATGACAATCGACACAAGCTACTTTTATATGCTTGCCCAATAAAGGAAATTTGGTTTTACTGTGATCAAATCTTTCTGCATTTTTCCATGAATCAAAATTATGACATTCAGTACATTTGGATGAGAGTTTTCCTTGATGATAATCGTCGTGGCACGATAAACAGGTTTGATTTAAACCGAGGTAGGTTGTAAGTTTCTTTTTATATTTTGGATCTTTAATAAATTCTGGTTTATGACAAGCTTTACATTCCTGTTTCGCGTGTTTACCCTTCAAAACAAATCCTGCTTTAGCGTGGTCAAAAGTTTTTTTGTTGAATTTTATTACCTGAAAGTTTTTACCGTGATGATCATTGTGGCAAGCGGCACAGTTCTTTCCTTTTACTTCGGACGAAGCATGGTAACCCTTATTGGCATTAATATTTGCTTGAATTTCTTTGTGACAGTCTAAGCATTTTTCACGTGTTACTTTATTGGCAAAAGCATGACATTGAGTACAATTGCTTGCACCTTCTAAGTGTTCGTGGGCTTTACATAATTCACCGGGAGAGATTTGTGCGTTAGCATAAGTCCCGAAAAATATACATAATACGAATAATGAAATTATTTTATTTAAATTCATTTTTTTGAATGTCTAATAGTTTGTTAGATAATTCTTTAAAAAGCTGAAAATTTAACGGATTTGAAACTTAATATCTACTTCTTCTCTTGTCTACTCATTTACGTCTTAACTTGTTTCCTTTTTTCCTTCTTCACTAAACTCAATGTTTCATTACAACATCACCAAATTTTGTGCTAACATGAATACCCGTTTTCTTTAAAAAAGCAGTTGGCAACTCACCTCCAGCAAATATATACACTAAGTCATTCTCAATTTTAATTTCTTGAGAATCACCATTTAATGTATATCTAACAAAATCATTTTGTATAGAAGTTAGATTTGAATTAAAAATCACATCAATTTTCCCTGCAATAATTGCGTTATTTATCAATTCCGCATTTCGGGGTTTCAATCTATTGAATTTTTCACCTCTGAATGATAATGTAACATTGTTTTCGTTGGCTAAAAGTAAGGCTGATTCTACAGCTGCATCTCCACCACCAACAACTATAATTTTTTGGTTTTTAATTAATTCTGAATCAAGAAGTCGATAAGCAACTTTCTGGCTCATTTCTCCGAAAATATTTAATTTGCGAGGAGTTCCTCTACGACCTAAAGCTAATAATATAGTTTGTGTTGTAAAAACCTCACCTTGCAAGGTTTCAACTTGAAACATCTCTCCTACCTTACTTATCTTTTCGACTTTTGATTTTTCTTTGATAGTTATATTATGTTTCTTAAGTATTGAAGTCCAAATAGTTAGCAATTCATCTTTTGAAGTTTCTTTCATTTTTACTTTTCCATAAAGAGGCAAATCCATAGGATGAGTCATTACAATTTTTGACCTTGGATAAGTGTATACTGAACCTCCCAGACTATCCTGCTCAAGAGTCAGAACATTTAAGCTGGCTTTTTTTGCAGCCAAAGTAGCAGAAATTCCGGCAGGACCGGCGCCAACCACAATAACATCATATTGAGTGTCAAAATCTTTTTTAATTGATTTTGCAATATTCTCCATAGCTTCGCGCCCTTGAGTTACCGCGTTTCTAATCAAACCCATACCACCGAGTTCACCCGCAATAAATATTCCGGAAACATTTGTTTCAAAATTTGGCAAAATATGAGGCAAATCAACTCCGCGCTTTTCAGTACCTATCCACAATGAAATTGCATCAACCGGACAAGCTCTGAAACACGCTCCATGTCCTATACATTGTGATGCATTAATTATGGTGGCTCGCCCATTTCTAATTCCAAGAATATCATGTTCGGGACATGCTTTTATACAAGCCCCACTTTTAATACATCTATTGGGATCAACAACAGGATAAAGTGATACAGGTTCATAAATTCCATCTGCTTTCGCTTGAGCAATTTTTTCTGTAACATTTTTAGATTCAATCCTTTGTTTGCGAATATAAATAATAAGTACAACTATTGTTAATATTGCAACAAATCCGTATATTAATATTTCTTCAATTAAAACTTCCATGTTCTTAAAATATCCATTTATAGCCAAAATACAAAACGACTCCAACATGTATCAACATAATTATCAACATTATAAGTGCAAAAGGTAAATGTGCTACATGCCAATAATTAAACAATCTCTTTACTCTATCTAAATTGTTTATTCGTGTGGTTAATATTTTTTCTTTCCGTATCAATCTTTTAATTTTCGAAAATTCTTCATTTAAAATATGATTTGAAAGGAGTTTTAATTTAATTTGCGAAAATCTGCTTGTTTTTATTTCCGCAAAATTAATATTGTATTTATTTTGTAACTCTTCATTCAAAGTATCTCTTCTTTGTTTTAATTCATTCAAAGTCAACTCTCTGCCTTCAATTGTATGTGGAATTTGCAAATATAGAAATCGTCCAATAACGCCACTTACCCAAACTATAGTTAAACTCCAAAATCCAACAGAAATAATACCTCCAAATTTAAAAGTCGTATGAAAAAGCACAAATACAGTACCTAAAGTGCAAAGAAAAATATGAAATTCGAGCCAATACTTTAATACACCAACACGAGCAAAAATCTTCATTCTTTTACGTGCCATATACCCAAATAAGCCAATCAGAATAATTAAAGTACCAATAATACCCAATCCGTGACCAAGCAAACCACTTGGTTTAAATAATTCATAATTTGGATGAAATGGTCGTTCTGATATAGGAAGTCGATAATAAGACTGACCGTAATAGGCTAATAAAACCATACTAGCCAAAATAATTATAAAATAAAGTACAATTGAAGTTCTATGCAGGCCTTTAGTCATAATTTTTAAGAGAAATTTTGTCGAAAATTGTTATCAATAACACTTTAAAAACTAGATACAATTTTATAGTTTTACACAAAAGTAGTCATTTACTTTAATTTAATTACTTAAAATCAAAAATCAACTGCAATTTGTAATGATTCTAAATTAGAATTAATTTAAAAAAAGTTTATAAAAAATTGCAATCATTTTAAAATCAGAAGTATAACTTTTAAAATTATAATCTCTATAATTTAAAGCTTATTTATTTTTTGTTCGTTTTTATATGCAAAATAAATCAGCAAAATAATGCCTATAATGATTAAATACAATACTGTCGGAATGGGCGGAGGTGTTCCCTGGCCATAAGAATGCATTCCTGAAAGATAATAATTAACACCTAAAAATGTCATAATAACTGAGCTAAATGCAATCATAGCTGCCGTATTAAAAACCAATAAATTATTGGTTTTAGGAATCTTACGTAAGTGCAAAATAATTGAATAAACTAAAATACTTACTAAGGCCCAAGTTTCTTTGGAGTCCCAGCCCCAGTATCGTCCCCACGATTCGTTGGCCCAAACACCACCAAGAAAAGTACCCACTGTGAGCATAAACAGACCAATTATAAGCGAAAGTTCAATTATATAGCTAAATTCCTGAATGTTATCATTAATTTTCAAGGCGTTTTTTGTTGTACGAGCTATCATCAAACACAAGTTAAAAAACGACAACATGGCAGCAGTTGCTAAAAAACCATAGCTGGAAGTAATTACAGCAACATGAACAACGAGCCAATAAGATTTTAACACCGGAACAAGATTTGTTATTTCAGGATTCATCCAACTCATTCCGGCAACTGACAAGGCTATAGCTGCCAGTAATGATGTAATGGCAAGTGTAATAGGATTTTGACCTGCAAATACTAATCCGGCTAAAGCTGTTCCCCAACCTACAAAAATCATGGCTTCATAGCCATTGCTCCACGGGGCATGACCAGAAATATACCACCGAAGTGCCAAACCAGCCGTATAAACCAAAAACATAAATGCCAGTGGATAAATACTCTTATCCAGGTATTTATCAATTTTCGGGTTGAATTTTAAAATATTGAAAACATGCAAGGAAATTAGTATAATTCCTATCAAACCATACAAAATGGCTAAGGTGAGAAATATACTTAAATTGTTATAAATCACCTCTAATTTTACTCGGTTTTTATCAGGAAGCTGGCTACCGCCATTAATTTGTTGGTAATTTTTCAAACTGAGTAAAACATTATTTGCATCAGTCCAGTTTCCGGTTTTTTCTGCCTGAACAACAGCTGAAAAGTAGCTATTAATCAAATTTTCCGGATTAATCGCTTTTGGTTCTGACATGGCTGCACTTAATCCACTCATCATGCCATTTTCCATTGCAGACATATTATTATTCATCATTCCGGATTTCGATTCAGTTTCAGCCATCATTTTATTTGATGCAGCATCAAGCTTTCCTGCTTTTCCACTTTTACCGGTTACGGGGCATTTATCATCGGAATTTACAGTCATTCCTGTTTTTCCTGACATTGGATTACTCGCGCTGCCATCCATTTCGGGCATAACTTCATTGGATGCCGATTGTTGTGTGAAATCTACAGCAGAAATCCACTTGTCGGTATCATGTCCACTAACAGGAAAAATTGTGAGCATATTTCCATTAAAAATAGCATTAACAATATTAACTCTTTCGTCAACATTAATAATTTCTTTTTCGTATTGATTACGCATCGAAGGATCCTTTTGATAGATAGCATCAACTTTATCGGCAAGCCTATACAAGCCTTCATTATTCATGTCGAAAAGTTGAGTGAATGATACAAAATCTTTTTCAGCTCCCAATTCTTTTGCCAATCCTTCGTGTGCGATTTTAATAATTGGCTCATTTTGCCAGTATTCCGGGTTGGTACACATCCCTAATAAAACTTCCAAAGATGACTGACTTTTATAAGTCGTTTTCTTTGATATTTTGCGAATCAAATCGGAGGCATAAGTACTAATAGGCTCAACTCTACCTTGAGCACCATCTTGAATTAACAAGCTGCTTAATGCCTTAATATGAGCTTCTTTGCTAGTATTCGTAGCAGCAGAAATTGAAACCGAACCGGCCAACAAACCAACCAAAACCAACATTTTGGCTAATTTGCGTTTCTTTTGCATTTCATTGCTTAGTTTTATTACAGTATAGAAACGGCTGTTTTTATTAAATAATGTTAGAACCATACCAATTAGCATTAAAAGATATCCAAAGTAAGTAATCATAGTACCCCAATAATCTTTATTAACCGACAATATAGTTCCTTGTTCATCATTGTCATACGACGATTGAAAGAAACGATAACCACGATAATTAAGAATATTATTCATGTAAATACGAAATGGAGTCACTTTTTTAGTTTCGTTATCTGTTAAAGTAATTTCACTTGCATAGGACGATGGGCTATTTGATCCAGGATAACGATCGAGTTGGAAATCGCGCAATGTTATACTAAAAGGTAGTTTTTGAGGTAAATTACCATAAACAACACTTACTTTAATGTCATTAAGCAAACAAGTTCCAATATTTGAACTTTCGTTTTCGTCAACCAACAAATTTAGCTTTTTTGAAATACTTCCATCACTCACATTAAAAATCAGGGCATTTTTTGGTTGAATCGTAACACTCATCTTGTTTAAATCAGGCATTGACTGAGTTAAACTCTTTACGGAGTTTGGTAAGAATTTTTTAAGTACAAAAACGAGATGCTCACTTTTGTAAATTGTTTTTACTTCGGCTGGAGTAAAAGTACCTATTGGTATAATAGATTCGGTACCCTGCATCATCGACATTTTTACCACAGGAGTATTGGCTTGCATTAAAAGCTGTTCACCATCCATAGTGAAATTTATATCAGCTTTGACAGTGGAGTCGGAAAATGCAAAAATTAAATTATTGCTTTCACTACTTTCGCCATCCATAAGTATGATTTCCTGACCTTGGTTATTCTCATTCATCACAAAAATAATGAACCCAGGTTTACCTTGCTCATCAGCCTCCAGGCTTTCTATTGCGTTAGGAAGAAATAGTTCAGTTTCGACAGTTAAAGTTTTCCCTGCAATTTCAAGTTTTTGTGAAAATTCATTTGATTCGGTTTGACCAAATTTTACTTCCTCGTTTTTTTCAACTTTCTGACCATTTAATTCGGCCATAATTTTCACAGAACTTATTTGTGAAGAAATTTCATTGCTGGTTTCACCTTCGCGTATATGCATAATTCCTTCTGAACCAAAATATCGTGTAATACCTGCACCAACTAAAATTATTATAAATGCAATATGAAAAAGCAAAATACTAAACTTTCGAATATTCAATATTTCGTATCTTACTATACTTCCAATTAAATTTATAATAAGTAAAAAAAGTAAAGCTTCGAACCAAAATGCATTATAAACCAATTCTCTGGCCATTTCTGTACTTTCGTTACTTTCTATAAATGTAGCATAAGCAATACCTATGGCAAATATTGTTAACAATACCACGCTACTTAACATGGAGAAAAGTACATCATTTAGTTTTTTCATATTACACGTTTTATAAAAAAACTCCACCTAACAATCTAATAATTAATGTGGAATTTATGAGAAATATTTTGATTTAAAAATTAAAAATCAATTTGGCGTCCATTTTAGCGATCCAATTGAAATACCTGATTTTGCAGCAGGTGTTTGCATATCAACTACTGTACCCTTGTTAAATGTAAAACTTACAAACTTGCCAGTTCCATTGTTTTCAGTAAATTCAATGCACAATTTATAAATACCATCGCCAACATCATTTCCACTTTTATCCTTACCATTCCAAGTACAATTACTAGTCCCATGTTTGGATAAAGTTGCTCCAGTTATGGCATCTGTCGTATTTCCCGAAGAATTTGATTTATACCAATTAGTTAGATATTGTTTTCGAGAAGCAGCATTTACCTGTAGTGATTTCACAAAAGTTCCTGTACTGCTTTCAATCCAAATAGCCAACACGTGCGATGGTGCATATTGACCGTTGTAAGTACTTGTTGTAGCAGAGACTACTAATGAACCGGGAGTTTTAACTGAATTTGTAATAGGGTCTTCAGTACAGGATGGTAAAATTAATAAGAAAATAAAACCCAAAATTAGCAAGAATAAATTTTTGTTTGTAGCTTTCATAATAAATTTTTGTTTGAATAATTTACAAAATAACTCCTAAAGACCTAAGTTTATTGTAATCATTATAATTTTAGAGTTATTTTTAATTAGAATTAACCCTGCAAATCCATTTTTAAAATGATTAAAATTAAATCAAAAGCTTGATTTTAAAAATATAAAAGTAAATTATTCAATGTAAAATACAATAAAACAAACACTTAATTTTTGGTTCACAAAAATAATTAGTATCATTAAAATCGTTTGTTTTCGCAAAGATAGAAACAAAAATTCAATAGCAGAAATATTGATATAATTGAGATAAATCATAGGTAAATGAAAATTTTAAACAGTTTTGAAATTCATAATAAAAAATGTACTTTTGCGAATCAAATTGAAGAATATGGAAAATGAAGGAATGATACTTCGTACGGAGCATCTTTTTAAGAAATATGGCAAACGTACTGTAGTTAATGATGTATCAATTAATGTAAAACAAGGCGAAATTGTAGGTTTACTAGGGCCAAACGGTGCCGGAAAAACAACAACATTTTATATGACTACCGGACTGGTAACGCCTAATTCGGGGAAAATATTTTTAAACGATGTGGATATTACAAAATATCCCGTTTATAAACGTGCTCAAAGCGGTATAGGTTACCTGGCTCAGGAGTCTTCGGTTTTTCGGAAAATGACTGTCGAAGATAATATTATTGCAGTTTTGGAAATGACAAAGTTTAGTAAAGAATATCAAAAAGAAAAACTCGAAACCCTGATTTCGGAGTTTAACCTTGAAAATGTTCGTAAAAACATTGGCGATAGATTATCAGGTGGAGAACGCAGACGCACTGAAATAGCTCGTTGTTTGGCCATCGAACCACGTTTTATTATGCTTGATGAACCATTTGCCGGTGTCGATCCTATTGCAGTTCAGGACATTCAGGATATAGTTTGGAAATTAAAGGACAAGAATATTGGAATTCTTATAACTGACCACAATGTGGATGAAACTTTAACCATAACTGATAGAGCCTATTTACTTTTTGAAGGTAAAATTCTGTTTAAAGGTACTTCACAAGAATTAGCCGACAATCCTGTTGTGCGTGAAAAATACCTGGGTAGAGATTTTAAATTGAAAGAAAAAACCAGAATATAATAGTTTTTTCGTTTAGTGTTTCAGGTTTCGTGTTCGGGATGATTTAGTTCCGAGTTTGTCAAGTTTTGATTTAATGATTTGAGGGTTTGAAGATTTGAGGGTTTGAAGATTTTAAAATTTGATGTTTAAATTGCTGTAATTTAATCTTTTGTCTTTGTTCTTTGATCTTTGATCTTAAAATCTTGGCTATTTAATCTTTGTTCTTTGATCTTTGTTCTTTGTTCTAAATAAAAAAAATATGCCCGATAATTCTTATATTGTTGATAATCAGATTTTATTAAAAGAATTAAGTCAGCAAGAAGTTGCTCCTATCTTTAATATAATTGATGCTGAAAGAGAATATTTAGGCAAATGGCTACCATTTGTTGAATATACTTTGGAAATTACAGACACACAAAACTTTATCGAAAGTTTAGAAATTTCAGAAACGAAGGATTTTACTTTTGCTATTTACTTTGAAGATAAATTTGTGGGACTTGTTGGATTAAAAGATCCGGATTATGACAATAAAAAAGTAGAAATTGGCTACTGGTTATCAGAAAGTTACCAACACAAAGGAATAGTTACCCGTTCGTGCAAAAAATTGATTGATATAGCTTTCAATAAATTGGAAATGAATAGGATACAAATAAAAGTTGCCACTGAAAATTTAAAAAGTCAACAAGTAGCTGTAAGATTAGGTTTTAAATATGAAGGCATTGAACGTGAAGGTGAGCTTCATAAATGTGGTTTTCTTGATTTGAATGTTTACAGTTTATTGAGAAATGAATTTACAGTTAACAATTGATAGTTGAAAATTAATACAACAAAAAATCCCTGAATCATAATGATTTAGGGATTTTTCTTTAAAAAAATGAACAGAATTGCAAAATACAGGTTAAAAAAATGTGTGTTTTTAATTTAAATTTAGAACTAAATAATTCCTTGTGCTAACATTGATTTGGCAACTTTAAGGAAACCGGCAATGTTAGCCCCTTTCATATAATTGATATATCCATCCGATTGACGGCCATATTTTACACATTGTGCATGAATTTCACTCATAATCTGGTGCAATTTGGCATCAACTTCGGCGGCTGTCCACGAAATATGCATGGCATTTTGTGTCATTTCAAGTCCCGAAGTAGCAACTCCACCTGCATTCACTGCCTTGCCCGGACCGTACATAATTTTATGTTCTATCAAAAGTTCAATTGCTTCGGGCGTACATCCCATATTCGAAATTTCGCCTACACAGATTACTCCATTGGCTATCAATTTTTTAGCATCTTCTTCGTTCAGCTCGTTTTGAGTGGCACATGGCAATGCAATATCCACTTTTACTTCCCAAGGACGCGTATTTGGAACAAAAACAGCTCCATATTTTTCAGCATAAGGCGAAACTATGTCATTACAGGTGGCACGAAGTTCAAGCAAATACTCAATTTTTTCACCTGAAATTCCGGCTTCATCATAAATATAACCATCAGGACCTGAAATCGTTACAACTTTAGCACCCATTTCTGTTGCTTTTATAGCAGCACCCCAAGCAACATTCCCAAATCCTGACAAAGCTATCGTTTTACCTTGAATACTTGTGCCGGCAGTTTCCAACATTTGTTTTACGAAGTACAATCCACCAAATCCAGTTGCTTCAGGACGTATTAACGAACCGCCAAATTCAAGATTTTTGCCCGTAAGTACACCTGTATTTTCGCGTGCCAATTTACGATACATTCCATATAAATATGCAATTTCTCGTCCACCCACACCAATATCACCGGCAGGAATATCTGTCTCAGGGCCAATATGTTGCCAAAGTTCAAGCATAAAAGCTTGACAAAATCGCATAACTTCAGCATCCGATTTCCCACGTGGATTAAAATCTGATCCACCTTTTCCACCGCCCATTGGAAGTGTTGTAAGTGCATTTTTGAAAATTTGTTCAAATCCCAGGAATTTTAAAATCGAAAGATTAACTGAGGGGTGAAACCTTAATCCGCCTTTATAAGGTCCGATGGCATTGTTGAATTGAACTCTGTAACCTAAATTTACCTGAACATCACCTTTATCGTCCACCCATGGCACTTTAAATGTGAAAATTCTGTCCGGTTCCACCAGACGTTCGGCAATTTTTACTTTTTCGAACTCAGGATGATCATTGTATACATCCTCAATAGTTACGAGGACCTCTTTTACTGCTTGTAAATACTCATTTTCACCCGGATGTTTAGCTTCTAGTTGTTGGATTAATTTTTCAATATTCATTTTATTAGATATTTAATGTAATACTTATATAGATTTTAAATGAAATTTATTTTATAATATTCAAAATTTTGTCGATATTGTTGTCAATTATTCAATTAATTAACATTATAAAGGCGTATTCATAGAATTTTATATCAATTTTATTATGACAATTATATCATTTTGATAGTTATATCGAATTTAATAAGCAATAAAACAATTCAAACGAACTAATAATCAGTATTTAAACCCATTTTTACTGTCATTTTGATTATAGTGCAAGTTTAATGCTTTTATTTGTTATAATCAAACTTTTTGATGTATTTTTGAGAAATAATTTTTAAAGATAATAAATCTATTGCAATTATTCATGTTTATCTCAAAAAAATGAGTATAAATTGGTCATAAACCAATTCACAATATAAAACAAGAAAAAATCAAAAAATAATTTTTCTATTATACTTGATATGAATATCAATATCTTAATCTGAACAACATTAAATTTATGAAATCTGCCAGCATTAAAAAACTATATTTCAAAGATACAACATTCGCAAATTTGATGACTCATCGAATTTACAATGTACTACTTTACGCAAGTAAATATGATGCTTTTGTTTTGGAAGAAGATGGTCGCATTGACGAACAGATATTTAACGAATATACTTCTTTACATTTACGTTATCCACCTCGTTTTACGCTTGTTTCAACTGAGGAGGAAGCAAATTCTTTGTTAAACGAACGGTCATTTGATTTGATTATTTCTATGCCAAGTGGCGATAGTATTAATCCATTTGAATGGGCAAAAAAAGTCAAAAAGAAATTCTCTGAAATTCCCATAGTCGTACTTACTCCTTTTTCAAAATCTGTATCACAACGAATTGCTAATGAAGATTTAAGCGCCATTGATTATGTTTTCAGTTGGTTAGGAAATACTGAAATATTAATGGCAATTATTAAGCTTATAGAGGATAAAATGAATGTAGAAGAGGATGTTAATTCTGTAGGCGTTCAGGTAATTCTGTTTGTCGAAGATTCAATTCGATTTTATTCTTCCATTGTGCCACAAATATATAAATTTATTTTCACACAATCGAGGTCGTTTATGACAGAAGCATTAAACGAGCATGAACAAATGTTACGCATGCGTGGGCGACCAAAAATTCTGTTGGCACGAAATTACGAAGAAGCTATTTCAATTTACAAAAAATACAAAAACAACATTTTAGGTGTAATTTCAGATGTAAGTTATCCAAAAGATGGAGTAAAAAACAAAAAAGCCGGCATAGAACTCTGTCAAGAAATTAGAAATGAGGATAAATTAATGCCACTTATTCTAGAATCAACTGAACTTTCGAATAAAGTAGGGGCTGATGAAGTTAAGGCTGCATTTTTAGATAAAATGTCAAAGACATTTAATTTTGAACTTAGAGAGAAAATTACAAAAAATTTTGGCTTTGGAGATTTTGTGTTTCGTAATCCAGAAACGGGTATTGAAGAAGCACAAGTTATAAACTTGAAAGGATTACAAGATACAATTTTCAAAATAAGTGATGAATCACTCTATTATCATGTGTCACGAAACAATATTTCTCGTTGGTTATCGTCTCGTGCTATGTTTCCTTTAGCTGATTTTCTTAAAAATATCAGTGTCGAAAACATTGAAGCGAATGATTTACAAAAAGTTAGAGAAATAATTTTCGATGCAATTGTACACTACAGAAAAATTAAAAACAGAGGTATTGTAGCTGTATTTCAAAGAGATAGATTTGACCAGTATTCAAATTTTGCACGTATTGGCGAAGGATCTTTAGGCGGAAAGGGAAGAGGTTTAGC
Source organism: Paludibacter jiangxiensis (assembly GCA_945870155.1). Lineage (GTDB taxonomy): Bacteria > Bacteroidota > Bacteroidia > Bacteroidales > Paludibacteraceae > Paludibacter > Paludibacter jiangxiensis_A. The sequence goes on from CAMBSB010000006.1 coordinate 17,370, forward strand.
GTTTATTGATGCCATGATAAAACGCAACGATATTTTCGAATCATATAACAACACTCAAATAACAATACCCCGAACTGTAGTATTGTGTACGGATAATTTCAGTGAATTTATGGAGCTAAATCAACTCTATCCTTTTGCTTTATCTGATGCTAATGACAAAGATATTTTAGAAAAATTTTTGAAAGCAAGACTGCCAAAAAGGCTAATTGCCGATCTTTTTGCATTTTTAGGTGCTATCAATTCTCCAATTGCCGTTCGTTCTTCAAGTTTGCTCGAAGACTCACATTATCAACCATTTGCCGGAATATATTCAACTTATATGGTACCATATAATTCTGAAAGTAAAACACAAATGCTGGTAATGGTAACCGAAGCTATTAAAGCGGTGTATGCATCCGTTTTTTTTCAAGATAGTAAAGCTTATATGACAGCCACAAAAAATGTGATTGATGAAGAAAAAATGGCCATCGTATTACAAGAGATTTGTGGAAATGCATATCAAAATCGTTATTATCCATCATTTTCTGGTGTTGCCCGATCATTAAACTACTATCCAATTGATGCCGAAAAATCGGAAGATGGAATTGTAAACATAGCTTTAGGCTTAGGTAAATATATAATGGATGGCGGTCAGAGCTTGCGATTTTCGCCAGCACATCCTAACAATGTACTACAAACCAGCACCTTAGAATTGGCATTAAAGGAGACTCAAACATTTTTCAATGCGTTGGATTTAAGTGAAACAAGCTTTGTTCCACAAGTTGATGATGGTTTTAATTTACTGAAAATTTCAGTACAAGATGCTGCCAATGATGGAACTTTGAGATATATAGCTTCAACTTACGATTATCAAAACCAAAGCATTCAGGACGGAATATACGAAGGAAGAAAAATTATTACTTTTGCCAACATATTAAAACATGATGTTTTTCCTTTAGCTCAAATACTTAAAGACGTTATGCAAATTGCTCAAAATGAAATGGGTAGACCTGTAGAAATTGAATTTGCTGTAAATCTTGACTATTCTTTAAAAAAACAACATACGGTGTATTTATTGCAAATACGCCCAATTGTTGATAGCAAAGAAATGATACATGAGAACATAGGTAATATAGACACTTCAGACACTATAATATCAAGCCAAGATGCACTGGGACATGGAATTACAAACGATATTTATGATTTAATTTATGTTCGTCCTGAAGCCTTTAGTGCGTCAAAAAATCAGTTGATAGCCACCGAAATTGAAAAATTAAACAGAGTATTGGTTGCTGAAAAACGCAATTTTATATTAATAGGACCCGGACGTTGGGGTTCGAGCGATCATTTTTTAGGAATTCCTGTAAAATGGCCTCAAATAAGCAATGCCAAACTTATTGTTGAATCCGGATTGTCAAATTATCGAGTTGATCCAAGCCAGGGCACACATTTTTTTCAGAATTTAACCTCATTGGGAGTAGCTTATTTTACTATAAATCCATACATTAAAGACGGAACATATAATATTGATTTTTTGAATAGTACAGAAGCAATTTACGAATCTGAATTTATCAGACATATACGTTTTAAGAATCCTGCAATTGTAAAAGTTGATGGTCGAAAAAAATTGGGAGTGGTGTTAAAACCGTAATAAAATAATTCTCAGTACTATAAACCTACCCCCTAGCCCCTGCCTACCGCTGGCAGGCCCTAAAGGGGGATAAAGAAGAGGATTTTAATGTTATCGCATAGTAAAATTAAAAATAACATAACAAGGCAAAAAAACAACTTGAAAACAACATTAACTATACTTGGATGTGGATCGGCTTTGCCAACACGAGACAATTTTCCTACTTCACAAATATTAGAAATGCGCGATAAGCAATTTATGATAGATTGTGGCGAAGGTACACAAATTCGTATGCGGCAAATGAGCATAAAAACGAATCGTCTAGGTCATATCTTTATTTCACATTTGCATGGCGACCATGTATTTGGTTTAATTGGTTTGATTTCTACTTTTGGTATGTTAAACCGCACTGCCGACTTACACATACATGCAGCTGCAGAATTAAAAACTATATTAACACCACAACTCAAGTTTTTTTGTGAAGAAATACCGTTTAAAATAATTTTTCACGCATTTAATCCTCGAGTGCATGTATTGATTTATGACGACCGAACTGTTCAGGTTTTTACTATCCCGCTTAAGCACCGTGTACCTAGTTGTGGTTTTTTATTTGAAGAAAAGCCGCGTGACAGACACATAATTCGCGAAATGATAGACTTTTACGAAATTCCAACCTGGCGAATACCCAAAATTAAGCAAGGTGAAGATTTTGAAACAAAAGACGGAGAACTAATTGCTAATGACATATTAACAACAATGCCCGAAAAGCCAAAACGTTTTGCATATTGCTCTGATACGGCATATTATGAAAAAATAATCCCAATTATCGAGGGAGTAGATTGTTTGTACCACGAAGCTACTTTTATGAATGATGAGCTGATAAGAGCAAAAAATACGCAACACTCCACAGCCCAACAAGCTGCAACTATAGCCCTTAAAGCCAAAGTAAAACAGCTTATAATAGGTCATTTTTCAGCCAGATACGTAAATAAAAATGGATTATTGAACGAGGCTAAAGCGATTTTTGAAAAAACCGTTTTAGGAGAAGATATGAAAATTTATGAATTTTAGAAACTAACATCCCCCCTAACCACCTTAAAGTGAGTATTTTGGGTTGGTTAACTTGAGGATGTAATTAAATTTTGATTAAAGATGAAGACCTTAAAAAAACCTTGTTGCTTTAACAAGGTTTTCTAAAAAGTCTTTTTTTAATTATACTAAATCAATTTAAACCTAACTGGTAAAGTAAACCTTACTCTAACAGGCTTGCCATTTAAACGGCCTGGTTTCCAATTTGGCATTGATTTAATAACCCTGATAGCTTCTTTATCCAAACTGGGATCTACTCCTTTAACAACTACTACATCGGTTATTGAACCATCTTTATTCACCACAAACTGACAAGTTACTTTTCCCTGTAATCCAATTTCTTGAGCAATAGTCGGATATTTAAGGTTCTCAGACAAAAATTCAAAAACATTACCTTTAAACTCTGGCATTTCTTCAACATAATAATGTAATTCTTCAATAACTTCAGGTTCCGGAATATTCACTTTATTTCCATAAACCGGAATTTCATTTTTTCCTTCATCTTCATTGCCAAGAATTGGTACAGTACTAATTATTTCTTTTTCAACTACCCTTATTTCCTCAACTAAAACAGGAGGTGGTGGAGGTGGTGGAGGCAAAACTTCGGGCATTGTTATTGGTATCAAGTCCTCGTCAGGTATCGTATTTGAACTTGCGACAAGATCAGGATCAATAAAATCTTTTTTCGACCACTCAAATACAATAAATAACAAGGATAAAACCATAATTAATCCCATCATAAGAGACAAACTCTTTGTGTTCTCAAGATTAGCTTGAGCTGATTTCTTAGCATCCATAGCATTCTGATTTTTAATTGTTTATAAAATTAATAATGAATTCATGATTGAAAATGATTTGTAATGATACTATCATATTTATATAACGAACTAAAAGATATAATTATTACAAAAAATGAACTTTTTATTGAAAGAAATGAATAAATTTTAAATGAATAGTTTAAATGTTTAATATTTAAATCATTTTTAGAAGTTGAAAGATAAGAAAACGAAAAAACTATGCACAAAATTTCGATATTTCAAAGAATTTTCCTACTTTTGCGATTCATAAAAAAAAATCAAAATTAACAAACTTACGTAATTCTTACAGTAATCTTATGTCGAAAAAAGCAGAAACCAAACATGATGAATTGGAAAATGTTGAACATGTATTAACTACATCCGAAGCATTTATCGAAAAATATCAAAAACAAATTATTTTCACAGTTGGTATTGTTGTACTAGTTGTATTGTCAATTTTAGCATTTCGTAATTTTTATTTAGAGCCTCGCGAAGTAGAAGCTGAAAATGAAATGGGAAAAGCGCAAACTTTTTTTGCTGTTGATTCTTTTAAAGTGGCTCTGAATGGTGATGGAAAGAATTTTATTGGGTTTAATGAAATAATTTCGGAATACAGTATTACAGCATCTGCTAATTTAGCCACAGCTTATGCAGGTATATGTTATTATAAATTAGGACAATATGAAAATGCTATCAAATTACTTTCGGAATACGAAAGCGATGAATCATATTTTTCTACATCTGTAGTTGGTTTAATCGGTGACGCTTATGTTGAATTAGGTGAAACTTCAAAAGCTTTAGACTATTTTGAAAAAGCCGGAGATACTGAAAACAAAGTTTTAAGTCCCGTTTATTTAAAAAAAGCAGGAGTTGTATACGAATCGTTGAAAAAACCTGAAAAAGCACTTGAACTTTATACTAAGATTAAAGATAATTATCCTAAAAGCACAGAAGCTGCTGATATAGATAAATATATTGCTCGAATTCAGTAAAGTTTTCAAAAACAAAAAGAAAATATATAAAGCTACTTCGGTTTGAAGTAGCTTTTTTAATTAAATTTTAAAACAGCAATTAAATTAACAATGGCTACACAATATAAAAATCTATCGGAATACAACATTGAAACAATGCCATCTCATGATATTACTACTAAACAACAATATGCAATAGTAGTAGCCGACTGGAATAATGAAATTACTCATGCATTACTTCAAGGAGCAATTGACTCTTTGATTGAAAACGGAGTGAAGCAGAACAATATCAATGTTGTGCATGTACCAGGTACCTTTGAATTGACTTATGCAGCTAAAGTATTATCAAAAGAATATTTGTGCGAAATACAGAACAAAAAAATTACCAAATACTCTGCTGTAATAGTATTGGGTTGTGTTATTCAGGGCGATACACCACATTTTGATTATGTTTGTCAGGGAGTAACATATGGTATTGCGAAACTAAATGCCTTAAATGAAAATTGTCCTGTAATCTTTGGAGTACTTACTACCAATACATTACAACAAGCACTGGACAGAGCAGGTGGAATACACGGAAATAAAGGTATAGAAGCTGCTATTACAGCTATAAAAATGGCAAATTTAATTTGGTAATTATAAAAAAAAGAATTATCTTTGCACTGCTTTAGAAAAAAGGGGTAGTTACCAAAGTGGCCAACTGGGGCTGACTGTAACTCAGCTGTCTTTCGACTTCGGAGGTTCGAATCCTTCACTGCCCACAACCCCCAACCCCCTAAAGGGGGCTTCAAAAATCCCCATTAGGGGACATAGGGGTAATATTGCGAAAGTAGCTCAGTTGATAGAGCATTAGCCTTCCAAGCTGAGGGTCGCGGGTTTGAGTCCCGTCTTTCGCTCAAAAGCACAAAAAAAGAAACACTGATTAGTGTTTCTTTTTTTGTTTTGTATTGGAGTATAAAAAGCGTTTAATTTTCTGAGAAGCCGTTTTCTCAAATGGCTCATCCATAATATCCACTCTGTTAATTTGCGAAACCTTATTTAGTTTGGAATTAATTTCTTTAGTGAAATGATTTTTCCATTCTTGAAACTTTTCTTTTTTCTCGTCTAAAGCAGATTTTAAATGCTCTATATTTTTTTCAATCAGCTCAATATCAAGTATTACCTTTGCAACTAAAAATCCATCCTCTTCAACAACCAATGATTCTACCACTAATTTATTGTTGTTTATAATTGACTCAATATCTTCGGGATAAATGTTCTCTCCACTCGATCCAACTATGGTATTTTTCATTCTACCTTTAATGAATAGTCTTTTTCTAGAGTCAAATTTTCCATAATCTCCTGTTCTAAACCAACCATCAGCTGTTATAACATCGGCTGTTGCTTCGGGATTTTTATAATATCCTACCATCAAGTTGGGTCCTTTTGCCCAAATCTCCCCTACCCCTTTCTTGTTAGGCTCATTTATTTTCAATTGTACACCCTGCATTACATATCCGGTCGACTGTAATTTTGTTTGTCTTGGCGAAGCTCCAGCTAATAATGGAGCTGTTTCAGTAAGCCCGTAACCAATGGCATAAGGGAACTTACCTTCTTTCAAAAATCTTTCGACACGTGAATCGAGTTTAGCACCACCAATTCCGAAAAATTTTAATCGACCTCCAAATGTTTGATATAATTTTTTCCCTGCAATTCGATGAATCAATATCCTAAATAATGGTGTTTTAAAAATTAAGCGGGATAGTTTTGATTTTGTAAATTTAGCCTGAATTTGATTTTTATAAAGTTTTTCCATGATTAATGGTACCGAAAGCATCATGGTGGGTTTAATTTTACTTAATGCAGGTAACAAGGTAGCCGCTGTAGGTGGTTTTTCAAGATAATAGATAGAAGCCCCATACATAATTGGATATAACATACCAATTGAATTCTCATAAGTATGTGATAACGGCAAAAATGACAAAAAAACATCCGAATGATTTATAGGTTCAAATGTAAAAGATTGCATAGCTACAAATGCAATATTTTTATGTGTTAGCACTACACCTTTAGATCTTCCTGTTGTACCAGAAGTATAAATTATAGCAGCTATATCATTTTCATGAACTTCAATTTTATTAAAATCTACTGCTTTATTTACTTTTGTATTATCTGAAATTAATGTTAGTGAATCAACTGATATTTTAATTTTCAAATCAGGTAAAACCAAACCTTCAGTTTTGGAAGCTAATCTATCGCTTACAAATAATGCTTTTGACTCGGAATGAAGCAACACGTTTTCGACTTCTTCCTTTGTAAAATCGGGCAAAATTGGGACAATAATCAAACCTTTAGAAACGACTGCAAAATATGCAACAACCCAATTAGGCATATTTTGCGAAAAAAGCGCAACTTTATCTCCTTTTTCCAATCCGTAAGAAAAAAGCAAACTTGCCAGTTCCTCAATTTGATTCCCTAATTCTTTATAAGTAATTGGTTTACCTTCAACATAAGAAACCGATGGATATTCAGCAAAATTTTTAACTGAGTAATCAATAATTGACTTGAGAGTTAAGGGACTGGGTTCAATTTTATTATGCATATATAAATGATTTTTTATTTATAATACCAATTTTTTCAACATTAAAATAACAATGTAATGAATATTTGCACAAAACTATTAGCCTATATTTTATTCAAACTATTAATTAAGACGAATAAGCACACAAATATATATAAACATTTTGATATTATGCACAAAACATTTAAAAATGAGCATTTTATTTGTACAAAATAAAAATACAAGGTCGTTTATTTAAATCAGGGATATGTTTTTTCCAGGTTTGGATAGTTTTGGTTTGAATAAATTCTGTTTCGAGGGTAATATCGGCAGCAATACATAGTTTGGTATTGGCTTGGCAAGTTGAAAAAATTTCTTCCAACATTTTCATATTCCGATAGGGAGTTTCAATAAAAATTTGAGACTGATTTTCGTTATAGACTCTATTTTCGAGTTTTTTTAGTATTTTTGAACGCTCGGTGCTTTGAATGGGCAAATAACCGACAAACGCGAAACTCTGACCATTGAAACCTGAAGCCATAAGAGCTAAAAGTATGGAGGATGGTCCAACTAAGGGTACAACTTTATATCCATTTTTTTGTGCTATTGCAACTACATCAGCACCCGGATCGGCAATAGCCGGACAACCTGCTTCAGAAATAACTCCCATATCGTATCCTTGATTCATAGGAGCTAAAAAAGTACTTATTTCTTCGGGTGAAGTATGTTGATTAAGTTGAAAAAAAGTAAGATCATCAATTACAATTTGGGGATTTGACTTTTTGAGAAATCTGCGTGCAGTACGTATATCTTCAACAATAAAATATTTTAAATCATTTATAATTAAATTGTTGTGTGCTGGTAATATTTTATCAAACGACGTTTCGCCAAGTGAAGTTGGTATTAAATAAAGTGTAGGCATATCATTTTTCAATCAAATATTGATAACTAAATTTTTAAATTTTCCAGTTCCTCACACATAATTTCCCATTCGTACATTTTATGCTCTAATTCACGTTGTTTCTTTTGATAAAGCATAATAAATTCAGAATCAGATGCATAAGCAGGTTGTTCTAGTTTTTTATTCATAACTTCCAATTCCACCTCGTAATCTGAAATTTCTTTTTCGATAGCTTCAATTTCTTTTTCAGCTTTTCTTATTTTTCTATTTTGTTCTTTCCGAGCTTCATAGCTTAGTTTGCTTTCAGATTGTGGTTTTTCTATTGCATCAGAATTTAATTTTATGGTATTATTTATTTCTAATTCACGCAAATTATCCATTTTTTTATGAAGTAGAAACTCATAAATACCACCCAAATGTTCTCTTATTTTCTTGTTTCCAAATTCATAAACTTTAGTCACTAAACCATCCAAAAATTCTCTGTCGTGCGAAACTAAAATTACGGTACCATCAAATGCTTTAATTGCTTCTTTTAATACATCTTTAGAGCGCATATCCAAATGATTGGTAGGTTCATCAAGTATCAATAAATTTACCGGTTCCAGCAATAATCTAATCATTGCCAGCCTGCTACGTTCACCTCCGGAAAGCACTTTCACTTTTTTATCCGATGCTTCTCCACCAAACATAAATGCACCTAAAATATCACGAATTTTAGTTCTGATATCACCCACTGCAACAAAATCGACAGTTTCAAAAACTGTACGATTCTCATCGAGTAAAGAGGCTTGATTCTGAGCAAAATAGCCAATTTTTACATTATGACCAAGTTTAAGTTTACCAGAATACTCAATCTCATTCATTATACATTTTACGAGCGTAGACTTTCCTTCTCCGTTTTTACCTACAAAAGCAACCTTCTCGCCTCTATTGATTATAAGTCCAACATTATCCAGAACTAAATAATCGCCATAAGCTTTTGACAAATGTTCAACCTCAACAGGTATAATTCCAGAATGAATTGCTGGTGGAAATTTGAGACTAAGCTTAGAATTATCTTCTAAATCAACTTCAAGCCTATCAAGTTTATTGAGTTGTTTAATGCGGGATTGCACTTGAATAGCTTTGGTAGCTTTTGAGCGAAACCGATCAATAAATTCCTCGGTATCTTGTATTAGTTTTTGTTGATTTTCATACGCACGTACTTGTTGATCATGCCTTTCTTTACGTAATTCAACATATTTAGAGTAATTTACATTATAATCGTAAATTTTACCCAACGAAATTTCGATTGTTCTTGAGGTAACTGAATCGATAAAAGCTCTATCATGCGAAACCAGAATTACAGCACTACTTGAACTAATTAAAAAGTTTTCGAGCCATTGAATCGATTCTATATCCAAATGGTTGGTTGGCTCATCAAGCAACAGAATATCAGGACGTTGAAGAAGTATTTTTGCTAATTCGATACGCATACGCCAGCCACCGCTAAACTCCGAACACTGACGTTCGAAATCACTACGTAAAAAGCCTAAGCCTAATAAAGCTTTTTCAATTTCAGCATAAAAATTTCCATTACCAATAATTGCCAAATGCTCGTTAGAGTGAGATATTTTATCAATTAAATCGTGGTAGTCTTTACTTTCATAATCGGTTCTATCAGCCAGCTCCTGATTCATTCTTTCGATACTCTGTTGAAGTTCGGTGATATGTTCAAATGCTTTTTCGGCTTCTTGTAAAACAGTAGTACCATGGTTATGAATCATTTGCTGAGGCAAATAACCTATGGTTAAGTCTTTTGGTATTGTTATTCTTCCTTTGGTGGGTGATTGTTTTCCGGCAAAAATCTTTAAAAGCGTAGTTTTGCCTGCTCCATTTTTTCCTACTAAAGCAATGCGATCTTTTGGATTTACTAAAAAGCTAATCTCATCAAAAAGCGGAGAGCCTCCAAATTCAACTGTAAGTTGTTCTATAGAAATCATTTAATTATTTGAAGGATTTGTGTGTTATAATAAACAGATAGATTATTTTTTGAAATTGATTATTTATTATTCTTTTTATTCTTTAAATCTACTATTCTCCAAAGTATATAAGTTAAAATACAAGCCAATATAAATACGAGTAATACCAAAGAACCATTACTCCAATTCTTTGCAAGAATAGCAATAATAAAAAACAAAATTGTAATAGTAATTAAAACATAAGTTACACTACGGTGCTTTAGTCCTGTTCTTAACAATAAATGATGAATATGATTTTTGTCAGGGCTAAAAGGTGAAGTACCTTTTTTAATGCGGGTAGCAATAACTCTTAAAGTATCGAATAAGGGTACTACAAGCAAACTAATAGCAATAGCCGGAGCAGCTGTGAGATTATATTCTTGTGGCACACGATGAAAAGCATTCATTTCGCAAAACTCAAATACATAAAGCGTTATCATATAACCCAGCAACAAAGAGCCAGAATCACCCATGAATATCTTACTTTTCCGGCCAAATACATTATAAATAAAAAACACTGTTAAAGACCCAACCATGGCATAGGCCGAAACAGCTAAATTTGGACTATTTGTAACATTAAAATAAATTGCAAAAAAGAGACAATAAAGTATTCCAAGACCAGAAGCCAAACCATCAATTCCATCAATAAGATTTAACGAATTGATTATAACAATAAAAACAAAAAAGGATAATATGTAACTGCTGAATAATGGTATTTCATTAATTCCTAAAAAACCATGTAAATGTGATAAACGAATGTCGGAGACAACGATAAGAAAAAAGGCAGATGCTAATTCACCAATGAGTTTCCATGTAGCTTTTAAATCAATTAAATCATCTACAAACCCCACAATAAGTATTATAAAAACACCCACAATGATAAATTGTAACTGACTAATTATTCCAAAAGAGAAAAGAAAAACAGTTAACAAAAAGGAAATGAAAATATTAATACCTCCAATATTAGGTATAGCACCTTCATGAGAAGTCCTTTTATTTGGTTTTACTACAAAATTTCTCTTCTTGGCAATATCAATTACTGTAGGCATAAAACTTAAACCCACCAGAAACGAAAAAATTACAGCCAAAAATGGATATTGGTTAACAAAGGTAATTATGGAAGTCATCATCAATAAATTAATTATACATCTAAACGCTCATATTGCGAGTTCTTACTTCTAAACTCTGGTACAATCTTTTTCATTTGCGAAACAGTAAGAAAGTTCTTACATAAAAAGCTATAATGTATCAAATCATCAATCTGAGATGATACTGTTTGAAAATTATATTCTTGCACCTTTGCAATCATAATTTTAGGATTATGAGTTGCAGTAGTTATCTCCTTATTGTTCAACAATTCTTCATATAGTTTCTCGCCGGGGCGCAAACCTGTGTATTCAATTTTAATGTCTACTTCGGGAATGAAACCGGCCAATTTTATCATTTTGCGGGCTAAATTTACAATTTTAACAGGACTACCCATGTCAAAAATAAATATTTCACCACCTTCACCCATATTTCCTGCTTCGAGCACAAGCATACATGCCTCAGGTATAGTCATAAAAAAGCGCGTAATTTCAGGATGAGTAACCGTAAGCGGTCCACCTTTCTCAATCTGTGCTTTAAAAAGTGGTATTACCGAACCATTTGAACCTAAAACATTACCAAAACGTGTTGTAATAAATTTTGTAGTTTCATTTCCATCTTTTTTCAGACCTTTATATAATGATTGAACATAAATTTCTGCTATTCGTTTTGAAGCCCCCATTATATTCGTTGGGTTTACAGCTTTATCAGTAGAAACCATTACAAATTTTTGAACTTTGTACTTTACAGCCAAATCAGCCATTGTTTTTGTACCCAACACATTAACTTGTATACTTTCTACTGGATTATCTTCCATCAATGGAACATGTTTATAAGCTGCAGCATGAAAAATAAAATCGGGTCTATACATATCCATCATGTATTCCATACGCTCCTTATTGCGCACATCGCCAATAAATACACTGAAATTATAATCCTTATATTTCTCTTCAAATTCTAATTGTAAACTATGCATAGGTGATTCTGCCTGATCGAGAAGTACAACCAACTGCGGTTTATATGAAATTACCTGACGTGCTATTTCACTTCCAATCGATCCGGCAGCTCCGGTAATTAACACCACTTTTGAGGTTAATTGATCTTTTATTTTATCTATCGAAATATCAATTTTGGCTCTTTCCAACAAATCTTCAATTTGAACTGATTTAATTTGTTTTAAATTAGGCATATCGCTATTCCATATACTCATAGGTGGTGAGGTAAGAATAGCAATATTATTATTTAAAAAAACCTCAAGATCTTTTTCAGGATTGATTTCTTTCATTTTCAAAGGTGAAATAATCACTGCTTTCGCTTTTTTCGATATTACCTTCTTTACCATCTTTTCATCAAGGCGATATACTTTTACGCCCATAATTACCCTTTGACTGGCATCCTTATCATCATCAATAAAACCAACAAGTTTATACTTTTTATCACCTTGAGCCGAACGCAACATTTTAGCAATGCCAACTCCTGCTGATTTAGTTCCATATATCATTACAGGGGTGATATGTCCTGAATTTTGAGAAACATAATCAAATAAAATTTTTGCTGCTAACCTTAAAAAGAAAAGCATTAGAAATGATAGAACTCCGTAAATAAATAATTCTAAAGGTAAATAAACAAAAGCTCCAATAGTATAACTTGAAATTAAATCTAATACTACTAAAACTATTATAGTTGATAAAACTGACAATAAAAGTTTGGCGGCATCTACATATCCTGAATACCGCAATACACCTGAATATGTATGAAATAGCCAAAAAGAAATAAATTGTAATCCAACTATCAACAATAATTTTTGAGTAAAGTCAAGAATACTTGCATCTGCTCCACCTGAAGATAATTTCATTGAAAAATATGTCCCCACAATAAAAGAAATAACTATTAATGTCATATCTAAGCACAATACTATCCACCGAGGTACATATTTTAAGCCTGAAATATGAGAAAAAACATCAGTATTTCTCAAAAAAGAAAATATATCTTTCATAAATATTATATACTTTGAAACAAATTACACCTAAGCATTTAAATATCAAGAACAAAACAATCATAATTAGAAACAAGTTAATTCCAAATTAAAATTTATTCTGAAAATATTTGGAAAAATAACGACAATCTTAAAATAAAAAAAACGCAATGGATAAATCAAATTATTAAACTAAAATTTGTAGAAATCCTTATTTATTTGGCTGCAAAGATAAGTTTAAAAAATGAAATATAACCGAAATATTGAAACTTAGCTATCGCAAGTCAAATAGATTTTTCATATATATCTAATTATCTGAAATTTATTTTCAAATTAGCAGTTTACTTTTAACGAAATTGCAAAATGTAAATATATTGCATATCTTTGCAAGCTTAAAATCATTAATGTAGAAATTATGTCAATACATGCAGAAAATATAAGAAGAGTTACTACCCAACGTTTGATAGAAATGAAAAAACGAGGCGAAAAAATCAGCATGTTAACTGCTTATGATTTCACTATGGGTACAATTGTAGATAATGCCGGCATTGACATTATTCTGGTAGGTGATTCAGCATCGAATGTTATGTGTGGACATTTAACCACACTACCCATAACACTTGAGCAAATGATTTTTATGGCAAAATCGGTTGTCAGAGGAGTTAAAAGAGCCATGGTTGTGGTTGATATGCCATTTGGTTCATACCAGGGCAATTCAAAAGAAGCATTAGCATCAGCTATCCGTATAATGAAAGAAACTCATGGCGATTGTTTAAAACTTGAAGGAGGTGAAGAAATTATAGAATCTGTGAAACGAATTTTAAGCGCCGGAATTCCTATTATGGGGCACTTAGGATTAATGCCGCAATCTATTAATAAATATGGATCTTATACCGTAAGAGCCAAAGAACAAGAAGAAGCTGAAAAACTAATTCGAGATGCTCACTTACTTGAAGAAGCCGGATGTTTTGCCATAGTATTAGAAAAAATTCCGGCAAAACTAGCTGAGCAAGTTGCGCTTGAGCTGACAATACCTGTTATAGGAATTGGTGCTGGAGGTGGTGTAGATGGACAGGTGTTGGTTTTACATGATATGATAGGCCTTACGCAAGATTTTTCGCCGCGTTTTTTACGAAGATATGCTAATTTACAAGGCATTATGAATGAAGCCATAGCACATTATGTATCTGATGTAAAGTCGGGTGATTTCCCCAATGCAAAAGAACAATATTAAAAATAAGTTTTTATAAAATAATGATACAGTTTATATCGGAAAATATATTAATGCCCAATATTGAAAAACAAAAAATAAAACTTTGGATAAAAGAAGTGATAAGTTTGAATAAAAAAAAAATTGGAGATATTGCATATATATTTGTAACTGACGAAAAAATTTTAGAGCTAAATAAGCAATATCTTAAACACGATTATTATACCGACATTATTACTTTTGATTATACCTTAAATAATCAAATTTCAGGGGATATTTTTATTAGTCTTGATACTGTAAAAAGTAATTCTGTCGAATTAAATATTGATTATAAACACGAACTTCATAGAATTTTGATTCATGGCATCTTGCATTTATGCGGACAAGACGACAAAACCCCTGAATTACGTGCAATAATGACCGAAAAGGAAAATATTGCACTTAATTTATTACAAAAACACGATATTGTTGTTTAGCATTTTTTACTTACTTAGTTCATAATGCTACAATCTCACTAATTTTGCAATTTTTTGTTAAATATAGCCCTCTCTACTTTGCCATTTTGCCCTTTTTAAAATATAATCATTACTTTTGTTCCAAGGTTTAGTACTTTATAATAATACAACTAAAAAGACGTTTTAATTAAACATGAGATTATTTTATTATTTAATTGATTTATAATTACTTGAGTGTAATATTTGTGATTTTCTTGTCAAATTCTTCTAAAAACTAAAATTGAAATTCAATTTTAACAAAGAATTTCGTTTAAAATTTTCACAGATATTTTATTGCAATTGTATTTTCTCAATTAAAAAAAGTGTTTCATAAACTAATTATCTTTTTATTCATATTAAAATATCAACAAAATGAATTTTAAAATTGTAAAACACATAAGCTTTTTCATTATTTTCTTTTCATTTCTTGAATTAGAAGCGCAACCAAAAGTTTATTACTCTGAAATTGGTGCATTAGGTGGAACTTCATTTTACATGGGAGATTATAATAAACAATTATTTAAAAATGCTCAACCTGCATATGGTTTAATATTTAGGCAAAAATTTAATCCAAGGATTGCTGCTCACGCAAATATAAATTATTCAAATATTTTAATCGATTCTGTTTATGTGAATAATTCAAACATTGAATTTCCTGTGGATCCATATAAATATCAAATGATTTCGATGGATGCTTGTGCTGAATTTAATTTTTTCAGTTATGAAGATAAGCCTTTCAGACCATTCAGTAAAAAGTACACTACATTCTTATTTGCTGGTATAGGTGCTGGTACAGGTATTTATCAATTACAAAACACGGATTCAATTTCATTTAAACCTTTTTACTCTATTCCTTTTGGTATAGGTTTTAAAGCTATGCTGGGCGAAAGATTTAATTTTAATGCTTTATTGACATCTAGAATTGTATATCCATTTGATAAAATAAATTTATTTGCGAATACACCTACAACTAGTTCAAGTGTTTTCAACAAAGATTTTTATACAACTTTAAGCATAGGAATTACCTATAATATTTTCAGAAAAGAATGTGATTGTAATAACAATTCAAGATAATTTAAGCCACAAACCAAAGTAAAAGAATTCCTTAATGTCTACTTTTAAAGATAAAATTGATATCTCGCGCTTGCCTAAGCACATTGCAATTATTATGGATGGGAATGGTCGCTGGGCAAAAGAGCGTGGATATGACCGTATTTATGGGCATCAAAACGGAGTAATCTCTGTGCGTGAAGTTACAGAAGCTGCTGCTGAAATTGGCATAGAATACTTAACTTTGTATGCTTTCTCAACTGAAAACTGGGGTCGCCCTCAGCATGAAGTTGATGCACTAATGGAATTATTAATTGATACAATTGAAAAAGAAACACCAACATTGAATAAAAACAATATAAGTTTAATGGCAATTGGTGATTTGAGCAGATTGCCTTTAGAAGCAGGCAAAAAGCTTAAAAAGTGTATTGACCAAACAGCCCAAAATACAGGTTTAAAATTAGTATTAGCTTTGAGTTATTCTTCACGTTGGGAAATAACAAATGCTATACTAAATATTACAACCGATATTGGACTAGGGAAACTCACTCAAAGTCAAATTAATGATGAACTGATTTCATCCTATTTAACTACAAGATCAATTCCCGACCCAGACTTGCTCATTAGAACAAGTGGTGAGTTGAGAATTAGTAATTTTCTGTTGTGGCAAATTGCTTATTCAGAATTATATTTTACAAACACACATTGGCCCGATTTTAGAAAAGAAAGCTTATACGAAGCTATTTGTGATTTTCAAAATCGAGAAAGACGCTTCGGCAAATAATTTTTCACTACATTTTTGTACTTTGATACAACATTAAACCTATATGCAAAACAAAATTTTATTTACGTTTTCTCTGTTATTTATTTTTGGACAAAGCATTTTTTCACAAAACCTGACCGAAAAAGATTCCATCCCGGTAATTGAATATTCAAATTCAGCTCAAAAGTATAATATTGCAGCAATAACTATCACTGGTGCTGATAATTACGAAGATTTTGTATTAGTAGGCTTTTCGGGTTTAGCAGTTGGAGATAAAATTAATGTTCCTGGAGAAGCAATTACGAATGCTGTAAAACGCTTTTGGAAACAAGGATTGTTTTCGGATGTGAAAATTTATGCTACTAAAATTGTAGATCAGGATATATGGTTAAATATTGCCTTAAAGGAACGTCCCAGGGTATCAGAAATCAACTTTACCGGACTTAAAAAAGGCGAAATTGAAGACTTAGAAACAAAACTTGGAATTGTTAAAGGCAATCAGATAACACCCAACATTTCGGACAGGGCAAAAAAAGTTATCCAAAAACACATGGAAGATAAAGGTTTCTTGAATGTTGTTGCCAATGTTTACCAACGCAATGACCCCAATAAAGCCGGACATGTAATAGTAGATATCAATGTAGATAAAAAACTTAAAACCAAAGTAAATCAACTAAAAATATCGGGAAACTCTGCACTATCTTTTAATAAGATAAATTTTACAATGAAAAAAACAAACGATAATAACTGGAGAAATTTCTTCAGGACTAAGAAGTTTGTTAAAGAGGAGTTTGAAAAAGATAAAATATCACTTATTGAAAAATATAATGAAATAGGATATCGTGATGCATACATTGTTTATGATTCAGTTGAAATGGTTGATGATAAGTCAGTTAACGTGATATTAAAAATTGATGAGGGGAAAAGATATTATTTCCGTAATATTAAATGGATAGGCAATACGATTTACCCTTATGAATATCTGGATGCAGTTTTAGGAATTAAAAAAGGGGATGTTTATAATCATAAACATTTAATGAAAAGGATACAAACCGATGAAGGTGATGCTGTTAGTAAACTTTATCAGGACAGAGGTTATTTATTCTCCAATATTGAGCCGGTAGAAGTTTTAATTGACAATGACTCCATAGATTTTGAAATGCGAATATATGAAGGTAAACCTGCAACAATCAACGAAATTGGCATAAAAGGAAACACACGCGTTTATGAACATGTAGTGCGCCGGGAACTTCGCACAAAACCCGGTCAATTATACAGTCAATCGGACATTATGCGTTCACTTAGGGAATTAGCACAAATGGGACATTTTGATCAGGAAAAACTCAAACCTGACATTCAACCAAATCAAGAAGATGGAACAGTAGATGTAACCTATGAACTTGAAACAAAAGGTAGTGATCAGGTAGAATTTTCGGCTGGTTGGGGTGCTACAGGTATTGTTGGAAGTATTGGTTTAAAGTTCAGCAATTTTGCAATACAAAATTTATTTAAGCCCGAAACATATCGAATTGTACCACAAGGTGAAGGACAAACTTTTTCGTTAAATGCTCGTACCAACGGACAATCATATTCTTCATTTAGCTTATCATTTCTTGAACCTTGGTTAGGTGGTAAACGTCCAAATTCACTTTCAACATCTATATATTATTCAAGTCAATCAACTATCAGTAACAGATATTTGAATAGTATGCAAAATAGCTCTTACGGATATGGTGGATATGGTGGTTATGGCGGTTATGGTGGATATGGTGGATATGGTGGATACGGAAGTAGTGGATATGGGAATAGTGGATACGGAAATAGCAGTCTCTACGACAGTGAAATGGATCCGGATAAATATATGCGTACCTTGGGTGCTTCAGTTGGATATGGACAAAGGTTAAACTGGCCTGATGATTATTTTACATTCAATGGTGAATTATCATATCAGTTATTTATGTTAAGTGGTTGGTACAGATCAATGTTCCCCATGACGGATGGTAAGTTTAACAATTTAAGTTTAAACTTAGTTTTAAGCCGAAATTCTATTGATAATCCAATTTACACACGTAGAGGTTCATCTTTTTCATTAGGTTTAAAAATCACGCCACCTTATTCAGCGTTTAATGGTAAAGATTATTCTACAGCAGCAACAACCGATGAAGAACGTCAGGAAAGATATAAATGGATAGAATATCACAAATGGTCATTTTCCGGAAAAATGTTTGCTCCAATCTCATCAGATGATAAACTAGTGATTATGGGAAGAGCCATGTTCTCGTACTTAGGACATTACAATAAAAATGCAAAATCACCTTTCGAAACATTCTATATGGGAGGTGATGGTATGTCGGCTTATACAAGTTATGGTACCGACTATGTTTCGATGCGTGGATATGAAAGTGGTTCATTAACACCACAAGATGCAACAACAGGCTCATATTCAGGATATTTGTACAATAAATTTACAATGGAAATTCGATATCCATTATCCTTAGAACAATCGGCTACAATTTATGCCTTGGCATTTCTCGAAGCCGGAAATAGTTTTGATTCATTGAATAAAAAATACAATCCATTTGATTTAAAACGATCGGCAGGTGTTGGTGTACGCATATTTTTACCTATGTTTGGTATGATGGGTATTGACTGGGCATATGGCTTCGACAAAGGATTTAATGGAACTAAAGGAGGAAGTCAATTTCACTTTGTATTAGGACAAGAACTATAAACTGCTGATTTATTGTAATTTAAAATACAAATTAAAAACATATTTTTAATCAAAAAACTTTGGCAAAGAATTTGTTATTCATAATTCAACTAAAAAAAAGTATAACCACAAAAAAATAATTAATATGAAGAAACTGATTATTTCGTTATGTCTATTTGCAAGCATATCATTTACAGCAAGTGCACAAAAATTTGCGATGGTAGATATGGAGTACATTATGAAAAACATTCCATCATTTGAAACAGCAAACGAACAATTAAACCAAATTTCAAAAAAATGGCAATCAGAAGTTGAAGTACAAATGCAAGAAGTTCAGAAAATGTATAAAAACTACCAAACAGAATTGGTGTTTTTATCGGACGATATGAAAGTAAAACGCGAAGAAGAAATTGTAGCAAAAGAAAAAGCTGCTCAAGAACTGAAACGTACTTATTTTGGCACTGAAGGTGAGTTGTTTAAAAAACGTCAAAGCCTAATGAAGCCAATTCAAGATGAAGTTTATACAGCAATTCAAGAATTAAGTAAAGAAAAAGATTACAGTTTGGTTTTGGACAAAAGCTCTTCAATGAACATCATTTTTACCTCTCCAAAATTAGATATTAGCGACTTAGTACTACAAAAATTGGGATATTCAAAATAAAATTATATTTTTGCAAGCCGATTTTAAAATAATCTGAAATAATAAAAACAAAATAAATAAACAACATGTTAAAAAAACTAGCGTTATTAATGCTTTGTGCATTACCTTTAGGAGCTTTTGCTCAGGACAAATTGGGTTATATCAACTCAAACGAAATTGTTTCGTTAATGCCCGAGAAAGCAGAAATTGAAAAGAAAATTGAAGAATTAAGTAAAAACTGGGAGTCAGAACTTTTAAAAATGAGAGAAGAATATTCTACCAAATTAAAAGATTTTCAGGAAAAACAAGCAACTATGCCCGAAGGTATTAAAGAAGTTAGAATTAGTGAAATTCAGGAACTTGAACAAAGAGTAACAACTTTTCAACAACAAGCCTATGCCGATTTACAGAAAAAACAACAGGAACTATTTGGTCCGGTAATCGAAAAAGTAAGAAAAGCAATTACGGATACAGCAACAGAAAATAATTTCACTTATATTTTCGATTTGAGTACCCAAAGCATAATTTATCATTCACCTAAATCTAATGATATTACTCCATTAGTAAAAAAGAAACTTGGTCTAAAGTAAAATATCAAACTCAAAATTAAAGGCTAGCTCGTATTAATTTATGAGCTAGCTTTTTTATTTGCATCAACCTGAGTTAAAAACAAATTCAATTATTTAATAAACGAATCAATTTATATGAAATTGTAACAATAAAAATTTCTAATTGAATATGCAATATATATTTATAAAAATACATATTATTATTGCATTAAATTTACACTTAAAAAACCTTATTTATAATTTTTGCTTGAGTTACTAGTTTATAAGGTAAATTAATTTTATTATCTTTGCCATTCAGTTCATAATAGGTAAAAAAAGATTTAAAGTCAAATAATTCACAATTTTACAGTTTTGGATGTTTATTTATCTTCAAAATATCTATAAGGAGCATTTGCTTGTTAATATTCTATAAGTCATATTACATTAAAAAATGATTTGAGCAAACAAATCAAGATGTAAAGTTCTTATTGTTAGCATAATAGAAACTTCAATTAATAATAACAATAGAATTTAGCATTTAAAAACATAAAGTAAAGACTTAATAGACAGAAACGATTAACAAAAAGTTCATATTTTCAAAAAATTGATTATTTAATAGTTCTACTTTTAAATTATGGGAAAAATTATTTCTTTAGCAAATCAAAAAGGAGGTGTTGGCAAAACAACAACAGCTATAAATTTAGCTGCTTCATTAGCATCTTTAGGAAAAAAAGTGTTAATCGTAGATGCAGATCCTCAAGCAAATGCATCATCCGGATTAGGAATTGATATTCGCACACTACAATTTACTATATATGAATGTTTAATTGATGGAGTTCCATCAAATCAAGCAATTCATCCTACAGATGTAGAAAATTTGTTTATCTTACCTTCTCACATCGATTTGGTTGGAGCTGAAATTGAAATGCTTAACATGGACATGCGTGAATATGTGATGCAAAAACTTTTATCACCTTTAAAATCATCCTACGATTATATTCTAATTGATTGTTCGCCATCCTTAGGTTTGATTACTGTAAATGCTTTAACTTCATCTGATTCGGTTATAATACCAGTTCAGTGCGAGTATTTTGCACTCGAAGGGATAAGCAAATTATTAAACACAATTAAAATTATCAAGAACAAATTAAATACAACTCTTGAAATTGAAGGATTTTTGCTGACCATGTACGACAATCGTTTACGCCTTGCCAATCAGGTATATAACGAAGTAACAAAGCATTTTCAAGGCATGGTTTTCAAGTCGGTTATTACACGTAATGTTCGGTTAAGTGAAGCACCAAGTCATGGAAAACCAGTAATTCTTTATGATCCTGAATCAAAAGGCTCGACAAATTACATCGATTTAGCAAATGAATTAATTGCAAAAACCTCTAAATAAGTTGAATATAAAATATTTTTTTGAAAAAACCTATACATTATCAAAATAACATAAATGGCAAAAAATATTACCGGATTAGGTAGAGGACTTGGAGCTTTAATTGATACAGAAAATATCAATACAAGTGGTTCATCATCAATTAGTGAAGTAGAAATGGATTTAATTTTTGCAAATCCAAATCAACCACGCTCACATTTTGATGAAGAAGCATTAAATGAGTTAGCTATTTCAATTAGAGAATTAGGTGTTATATCGCCTATTACTTTACGCAAAAACGATGATGGTACCTATTTAATTATAGCTGGGGAAAGACGTTTCAGAGCATCCAAACTAGTTGGTAACAAGCACATTCCTGCTTATGTAAAAACAGCTGCTGATGAACAAGTAATGGAAATGGCTCTTATTGAAAACATTCAACGTGAAGACTTGAATGCCATAGAAATTGCCTTGACTTTTTATCGGTTGATGGAAGAATACAAATTAACTCAGGAACGATTGAGTGAACGTGTTGGTAAAAAAAGAACTACAATTGCAAATTATTTACGTTTGTTACGTTTACCAGCTGAAATTCAGATGGGAGTAAAAGATAAAAAAATTGATATGGGTCATGCAAGAGCTATTCTTGGTTTATCTGATCCAGCCGACCAATTACATCTTTACGAAGCAATCTTAGTAAATGATTATTCGGTACGCAAAGTTGAAGATTTAGTGCGTGAGCAATTAAATCCTGAAACTGCCGTTGATACAAATGTAAACACTGAAGCTGTAACAAAAAAGCCTGAAAATGAAGTAAGTAAACTTCAGGAATTTGATGAATTGAAACAACGATTAAGCGATGTGTTTGGTAAAAAAGTGCAATTTGTTTGTGGAAAAGATGGAAAAGGAAAAATTTCTATTCCATTTAACAACGATGATGAATTGGCATATTTAATGGGATTGTTTGACAAAATTTAATTTAATACTTTTTTGAAATCAATCGGACATATTCTAGCACTATTATTTTTTTCAGTAATTACTTTACAGGCGCAAGTAAATAATACTGAAATAAAAAATTTGTCATCCGACACATTGGGTCAACAAACTTTTTTAAGTGCCAAAAAGAAAACTTTAAATAATAACTTTGATTCTTTAAGTAAACCAAAGTTTAAACCCGACCCTATGAAAGTGGTTTGGATGGGCACAATTATTCCTGGATACGGTCAGATAATGAATAGAAGTTATTGGAAAGTGCCAATAGTTTATGCCGGTTTTTTGGGATTCGCTTATCTTATAAACAGAAATTCAAGGAGTTACGAATCGTACAAACAAGCATATAAAGATATTAGTGATACGAATGATAAAACAAATAGCTACTTAGATATTTTACCGAAAGGATATACTCTTGATACATATCCGGAAGGAAAATCGGGTTTCGAAAAAAATCTTTCGAGTTATTTTGAACAAAGCAGAAGAAATAGAGACTTAAGTATAATTTTGGCAGTTGCATATTATGGAATAACATTAATAGAAGCATATGTAGATGCACAACTTTTTGATTTTGATATAAGTACAGATCTTTCGATGCGTATTCGCCCAAATTTGATTAACACTAATTCAGGCATAAACAAAACTTTAGGACTTCAATTGAGTCTTAATTTGAAATAATGATATTAATTACTCAATTATCAATTAATAATCATTTTACAAAGAAAATAAAGCATTTAAAAATATTTACACAATGAATTTTAAATTTAAATTTATCACTGCCTTTCTGCTAACATTTTATTTTATAGTTTCAGCCCAAAATACATCAAATACACAAAATAGTGTTTTAAAACCTGAAACAGAAAAATATGATTCAACAGTAAGTGTACCTGAAGAATTTGATAATACATTGGATAAACTATTATATAGCTGGGTAATACAAAGAGCAGATTCATCTAAATGTCGCTCAAGTGAAATACCTTTAAACATTACAGATTCCATATATCAACTAAGGCTATCACAAATGCCCTGTTTAATGGAAATGCCTTTTAACAATACTGTACGTTCATTTATAGAACTATATACAGTACGTAAGCGCAAACAAGTAGAATACATGATGGGAATGAGCGATTACTATTTCCCTATTTTTGAGCAAGTTCTTGGCGCACAAAATCTACCTCTTGAACTAAAATACTTACCTATCATTGAATCAGCACTTAATACTACAATCGTTTCGCGAATGGGAGCTGCAGGTTTATGGCAATTTATGATAGCAACAGGCCGAATGTACGGACTCGAAATAAACAGTTTAATAGACGAAAGACTTGATCCTGTAAAATCTACTTATGCAGCAGCTCGATTTTTAAAGGATTTATATTCAATTTATGGCGATTGGCATTTGGTAATTGCTGCATACAATTGTGGCCCCGGAAATGTCAATAAAGCCATCCGCAGAGCAGGTGGTAAAAGAGATTATTGGGCTATATATCCACATTTACCAGCCGAAACAAGGGGCTATGTACCAATATTTATAGCTGCTAATTATGCCATGCACTTTGCTAAAGAACATAATATATGCAAAGCAATAGTTAAAATGCCTATACTTACTGATACAATAGCTGTACACGAACGCATACATTTGGAGCAAGTATCAAAAGTTTTAAATATTCCAATAGAACAAATTAGATTATTGAATCCTCAATATAGAAAAGATATTGTACCTGGCAATATTAGACCATATTCAATATGCTTACCTCAAAATTTAATGAATAAATATATTGATAAATTTAACGAAATTGTAACATATAAAGCAGATTCTTTAATAAATAACCGCAGAAGTGAAATAGAAATAGCACAGACATCATCTTCAACTGCACCTGGAGGTACAGGAAGAGTAACTTATCATACTGTTAAAAGAGGTCAAACTTTAAGCACAATAGCTTCAAGATATGGTGTGTCTGTAACCAAACTAAAAAAATGGAACAATATCAAAGGGTCTAAAATCCAATATGGGAAAAGACTTAAGATTATCAAATAAAATACTGAGTTTTTCGATAAATTAAAAATTTTAATTATGGAAAAAATGTATTATTCTATCTCGGAAGTTGCAAAACTGCTAAGTTTAAATCAATCAAAACTACGCTTTTGGGAAAAAGAATTCAAACAATTAAAACCCAAACAAAATAATAAAGGCACCAGATTTTATACCAAAGAGGATATTTCAACTATCAAAAAAATTCAGTTTTTAACCGAGGATCAAAAATTAACTTTGCCAGGTGCCAGGGAAAAAATGAATCAAAAAATGGATGTTGTTGATAAACAACATATGTTAGTTGAGCGTTTAAAATCTATTAAATCTGAATTGCAAAACATCATTAATGCCATTTAAAAATGAATACTCCAATAAAAAAAACGATAATACTCTCATTGTTAATATTTTTTTTCTTACCAACTGTTCAAATTGAAGCACAAAAGAAACCAAAAAATATTGTGTTCATGATAGGCGATGGCATGGGTTTAGCTCATGTATATGCAGCAATGGTTAACAATGGAAATAAATTAGAGTTAGAGCGCTGTAAAAACATAGGATTTTCAAAAACATTTTCAGCAAATAATTTCACAACCGACTCTGGTGCAGGTGGAACGGCACTTGCTTGTGGTGTAAAAACAAAAAATGGTATGATTGGCATGAATGCTGATTCAATCCCAGCAGAATCGATACTTGAACTTGCCGAAAAAAACAATTTAGCAACAGGTATGGTAGCTGCATGTGCAATTACCCACGCTACTCCGGCCTCATTTATTGCACATCAAGTAAGTAGAAATATGTATGAAGAAATTGCCGCTGATTTTCTAAAAACCGATATAGATGTTTTTATTGGTGGTGGACGAAAAAATTTTGAAGTACGTGCTGATGGTCGTAACTTAAGCAATGAACTTAAGACAAAAAATTACCAAATAGCCTATAACTTAGACGAAGTATTGACAGCAAAAAATGGAAAACTAGCCGGGCTTTTAAGTGAAAACCATAGTCCTGCAATGCCTGAACGTGGCGATATGCTTCCAGAATCAACGATGAAAGCCATTGATTTACTTGACAATAATAAAAAAGGATTTTTTTTAATGGTTGAAGGTTCACAAATTGATTGGGCAAGCCATGATAACAATGCAGATTTACTTGTTAAAGAAGTTCTCGATTTTGATAAAACTGTAGGTAAAGTATTGGACTATGCTAAAAAACACGGAAATACTTTAGTAATAATTACTGCAGATCACGAAACAGGTGGACTTACTCTACCAAAGGGTAATATTAAAGAAAAACAGATTAAAGCAAATTTTTCAACAAAAGATCATTCTGGGATTTTAGTACCAATTTACAGTTATGGACCTGGTTCAGAGAAATTTCAAGGCTTTATGGACAATACTTCATTAAAAGTAAAAATGGAAACATTACTGAACTTAAAAAAATAGATAAGTAATGCCAAATACTTAGTTACTTTAAAAAATCAGTTAAATTACTCTCTAATAACTATTTAACTTGAAATTAATTGCAATTAATACTTTATGTCAAAAATTAATTATGAAAAACATATTGTTGCATTAATGATAGAAATTTATTGTAACAACAAGCATAAAACAAAAAAAAACGTTTTATGTGATGCTTGTAATGAATTGATTAGCTTTACACACGACAAACTTGAGAAATGTCCTTTTGCTGAAAATAAAGGTGCTTGCTCAAATTGTAAAGTACATTGTTATAAAAAAACTCATCAACGAGAAAAAATACGAAAAATAATGAAGTATTCTGGACCTCGAATGTTGTTGTACCATCCAAAACACTTTTTTATTCATTATTTCAAAACACTTTCAAATCATTAATACCCCAAATTATTTTATTTACTTTCGCCTAACTGCTTATTAATCAAATCTATTTCTTTCTCACGCTTTTTTAAATCAACATAGTACTGTTGTACATATAAATAGTCCTTTTCCGCAAATACTGAGGCAGAATTTAATGCTTCCAGGGCTTTTGTGATACTTTCATCTGCTTTTACAATATCATCAAGTATTTCATAAGCTATAGCAATATTATTTAAGGCCTTTGCTCTGGTAGTAGCACTTTGTGAATTTAATGCTTTTTCCCATATTTTAATGGCAGCATACCAGTTTTTAACATAAACCGAATCCATTCCTTCCTTAATAAATTTATTATTAGTAACAAAAAAGTATCTTTCTGTTTTATCCCAATAAGGAATTAATTTGTTTACTGTATTTTTTCCTACATAAAGGGCTCCATCAACTAATGCATCCCATCTTTTTGGCAATTTCATTAGAGTCTTCGTCCGTTGTTGTCCATATGCTTCCCAAAACAAAGTATCTCTGAAAGTAATTGATTCAAACTTTTGTTTATTAGGATAATGAATACTCCATTGTGTTTCAAAACGTACAACTAAAGTTGAATAATAGGAATTTTCATCTTGTAAAAAATACTCATCAATATTATCATTCACTCTAATTTTATCAAGCGACAATACAACATTTGAAGAATAATTAGCACAGAGTTTTTTTATAGTGTCGTTTAAAATAGGATAAACCTTAAAAAAATCATACCCATTATTTTCTGATTTGGTTTGTAAGTTTACTTGTTTAAAAAAATCTTTATTTATAATCTCTTCTGTCAGAACACTCAAGCTGAAAAGTGGTAAGCTATCAGTATCTAAGCTTACATTTTTCATCTTTTCGTTTAATA
Source organism: Paludibacter jiangxiensis (assembly GCA_945870155.1). GTDB lineage: Bacteria > Bacteroidota > Bacteroidia > Bacteroidales > Paludibacteraceae > Paludibacter > Paludibacter jiangxiensis_A. The sequence continues at coordinate 44,867 of CAMBSB010000006.1, forward strand.
ACTGCGATTTATGACCGTAATCATGTGGTTGTGGAATTGTATTATTAACAACTAGTAGCTTATCGGCATTTGGTTCAAATACAACTTTTGCCGGACGTAAAATATCAATACTCGTGTATAACATTGATGTACAAGAGCTAAAAAATAGTGTTGTAAACAACAAAAATATTAAGGTTTTATAATTCATTTTCATGGGTAAAAAGTATTTAAAAACGAATAAGATAGATCGATTCTTTCTAAAAAAAATATGTTGTAAATTAAAAACAATTAAGAAACTGATAATGTTTAAATTGTAATTTCAAGATTATCATAGGACAAAAACATGTTTTGCGGCAACAATTTTTGAACATCCTCATGTTTGCCAATATCATGGCTAAAATGAATAAAAAAAGTTCTTTTTGCATTAATTTTTAGAGCAATTTCAATAGCTTCGTTCAATGTAATGTGTGCAATGTGCTCTTTCATTCTGAGAGCATTTAAAATTAATACGTCTAAACCTTTTAGTAATTGATATGAATTTTCATCAATAGTTTTAACATCGGTCAAATATGCCATATTCGCAATTCTATATCCAAAAATGGGTAATTTAGCATGTAAAATTCTAATAGGTTGTATATTAGTACTATTTATTTCAAAACACATATCAGTAATTCCATTTATTTTTAATGTTGGAACTCCCGGATATAGATTTTCGGAAAAACAATAGGGCATATTTAACTTAATAACTGAGCAAACTCTATCCTCAGCAAATATATTAACTTCTCCAAAGGGTCTTAAATCATCTAATCCACTAATATGATCATAATGTTCGTGAGTAATTAATACAGCCGATAAAAATTCAACGTTATTATTTAGCATTTGCGAACGAAAATCGGGACCGCAATCAATAAGTATTTGACTATTATCAACTTTAACTAATACTGAAGCTCGTAATCTTTTATCTTTCGGATCTAAAGATGTACAAGTACTGCATTTACATGCAATCTGAGGCACACCTGTCGAAGTTCCGGTTCCAAGAAAAACAATTTTCATGCGTTAATGATTTATATACCTGCCCCCTAACCCCCTAAAGGGGGAATACGTGGGGTACATTGAGTTTTTGTTTAATTAATAATCATACCCTTGTGTGTTCAAATTTTTATTTTGGTCATGGGTGTTTCATGTGTTTTTTATAATTATTTTAGATCAAAGAGCTGTAAGTTAATTAAAAATACAATTCAATATTTATTAGCTTTCAAATGATTTACAATGAAGTAACAATATATGTACAAAATTAATTTACAGTCAGTTAAAAATAATGTCGATTAAATTAAAATACTATTTAATTATAAATTCATTCTTATTCTCCAGTTTTGAGGATATAAATTATTGCATCGATTTCCAATATTTTTAACCCAACCTAATGGTAAATTTTTATATTTAACCAGTAGAAATCCCAGAGGTTCGTTTGGTAAAGATATTGTTTCTTTTTTTAGAAACGAAATTGCAGTTTTATAATCTAACTCTACACTTTGAGCTGATTCTATGTCAAAAGCTTTAGATAAAGCTAATTGAGTAGCAGGTATAAAATCTTTACCCTTGATTTCGCCCTGCAGTATTCCACTTTCAATGCAATTAAAATGTTGAATTAAAAGCATAAAATCATTGAAATTATCTGCATCATAAGCTCTTATAAAGTTATTGTCATTTAAATATGTCCAGTTTCTATCTGTTTTTAGTTTATACGGAAATTCCTTGCTATCAAAAAACTTTATGCTCTTTTTTAATTCAGTTTTTTTTATTTTTTTGGAATATTCTTCTGTATTTTTTCTTAAAACAGAAATAAAAAAACCTTCGCCCTTGGTTCTGTGAGGATAAAATCGATAACCTAAATCAGATTCAACAATTTCATTATTTCCTTCTAAATCAATTTTCAAAAACTCAGCCCCCAATTCTTGGCAAATCCATGCCACATTTTCCTCATTTTCTTCCCTATTATAAGTACAAGTACTATAAATTAATATCCCACCGGGTTTTAGTGCATTCCAAACATCATTTACTATCTCTTTTTGCCTCTCAGCGCACCGATACACATTATCGAGCGACCATTCGCTTATTGAACCTGCATCTTTTCTGAACATCCCTTCGCCCGAGCAAGGTGCATCGATAACTACAGCATCAAAAAAATATTTTAAATCAGAAAAATCAGAAGCTTGATTATTAGAAACTATTGTGTTAGGATTCCCCCATTTAGACAAATTTTCAGCTAAAATATATGCCCGGGAGCGAACAATTTCGTTTGAAACCAGTATGCAGTTTTCCAACAAAGTTTGTGCCAATAATGTTGATTTTCCTCCAGGTGCAGCACACAAATCCAAAACTTTTTCTGCATTTTTAAAATGCTGATTTACTGCATTGTACAAAAACATCGAACTTGCTTCCTGAACGTAATAAGCTCCGGCATGAAATAATGGATCGGCTGTAAATAAAGGTCTTTCATTTAGATAAAAAGCATTTGAGCACCATTTTACCAGCTCATTATCAACTATATATTTAAATTTATCATTGTATCTAATACTTGTTGGGGCAACAGAATTCAATGCATTTTCAAATTCGGGATATTCATCTTTTAAAATCAACTTAGTTCGGTCAATAAAGCTTTGAGGTAGAGTCATTGTTATTATTTGAATTACAACAGCATGCCAAACTGTTTATACATTTATAAAAAAAGCAGTGAAGTTAATATCACTGCTTTTCAAATTTTTACCAAAAAATCACGATTTTTGTTCATCCAATATTCTAAGAGCAATATCAAGAATTTGAGTATCATCTAACATTACAAGTCCTCCATCTGGTCCCGGTTCGATGTGAACACCACAACTTTTACCATCTTTGAAATTGTGTCCTCCAAAATAATTTCTTACTGTTTCTTTTTCCAGACCAAGTTCATCCGCGATCTTGGCCATACTGCCACTTGGAAGTGAATCTTTTACTTTACGTAGCTCATTGAATGTTATCGTTTTCGTCATGATAATAAGTATTAGTATTGTTAGTAAATGTGTTATTAATTACGTGCTATAAACTTACTGCTTTTATTTTAAATGACAATGCAATTGTACAAATTATTTAGAAAAAAAATCATAATGGACATTTTGCCACATATTAACAAATTGATTTTTAAATAATTATGAAATTTGGCAAATTCATTGAAATTAAAAATTCTTATATTTTAAAATTATCAAATCAAATTAAATCATTTTTTCTCAATTTTCTGATATTTCATTGTAAAATTCAATAATGGTTTCGATGCCTTTGAGGAATAAATCGACAGGAAAATTTTCATTTGGTGAATGTATTGCATCCGATTCTAGACCAAATCCCATAAGTATCGGTTTTACATTCAAAACTTTTTCGAAAATTGGTATCACTCCTATGCTTCCACCCCTTCGCACAGGTAAAGGGCGAATACCAAAAACTTTTGTATAGGCTTTTTCGGCAGCTTTATAGGCATCTGAATTGATAGGGCAAACATAACTTTGCGCACCATGTAAATTTGTGACTGTAACATCTACATATTCAGGTGCAATTTGCTGTATATATTTACTTACTAAATCAGCAATCTCTTCGTATCGTTGATTTGGAACAAGTCGAGCCGACAACTTAGCAAAAGCTTTTGAAGGTAATACCGTTTTTGAACCTTCGCCCGTGTAACCTCCCCAAATACCACAGATATCTAAGGCCGGACGAATTCCTGTTCTTTCAATTGTACTATATTCTTTTTCTCCAAATAAGTGTTTTACACCTAAATTCTTTTTATACTCCTCTTCATTAAAAGGAATTTGAGCAATCAATTCACGTTCGATAGCTGAAACTTCCTCCACATTGTCATAAAAATGCGGAATAGTAATTTTACCCTCTTCATTAGTTAATTTAGCAAGTATTTTTGTAAGTTCTGCAATTGGATTTGCTACAGCCCCACCAAAAATTCCTGAATGTAAATCGCGATTAGCTGCTGTAACTTCTATTTGCCAATATGCCAAACCTCTTAATCCGGTAGTTATGCTTGGTGTTTCTAACGACAACATACTGGTATCTGAAACTAAAATGGTATCGCAAAGCAATAATTCCTTATTTTCATTGCAAAACTTTTCCAGACTAGGAGAACCAATTTCCTCTTCACCTTCTATCAAAAATTTCACATTACATTTTAATTGATTGGTTTTTACAAGGTATTCAAAAGCTTTTGCATGCATAAATGATTGACCTTTATCATCATCTGCGCCACGTGCGAAAATTTTCCCATCACGAATCTCAGGTTCAAATGCAGGCGATTTCCACAATTCCAAAGGTTCTGCTGGCATAACATCGTAATGTCCGTATACCAAAATTGTAGGTAATGAATTGTCAATTGTTTTTTTTGCAAAAACAACAGAATTTCCATCGGTAGGTAAAATTTCGGCTGAATCAACTCCAGCTTCCAATAATAGTTTTTGCCATTGTTGAGCACATTGCTTAATCTCGGGTTGACGATGTGAATGAGAACTCACACTTTGTATGCGTATAAGAGTGAATAACTCATCGAAAAAGCGGGTTTTGTGCTCTGAAATATAATCTTTAGGTGACATATTTATATAGTTTAAAATTTACATTGGGATACTTGACATATATTTTTTATAAAAAGAACAATTACTATATACTATAATTACATTTCTTACGTTCTAGTTAATTGTGAGAATTCAAATTTTCAGTTTACTGAAACAATTAAATTCAAAGTAAATAAAAAAAAATTGAACTAAAACAATTATGCTGTTCAATTTTATATTTTTTAGAGTTTTAAAGTTACTACAAATTGTGTATAAAATAGTTTTTAATTATCTTTGTGGTTCGTATAATGATTTTACATATAGAAACATTATAAAAAAAATGATATTATAATACTGCTAAAAAATCAATTTTAAATCAAACTAAAGTCGTTGAAATAATTTAAGAATTTGATTATTAACTCAAATAATTTTTTGAAACACTAAAACATAATGAAAAAAATCTTTACTTTATCCATTATTCTTTTTACAATAATCATCACCGGTTGCACTTCACAAAAAAACATTGCTTATTTTTATAAAATTGATTCGAAAGCAGCCGATTCAATAAACAAATCTTTTTACAAGGCTCATGAGTCAATAATTTGTGCCGGAGATATGTTATCAATAACAGTTTCAGGCATAGATCCTCTAGCAGTAGCTCCATTTAACTTACCCTTAGTTTCGTATGCTGCACCAGGAAGTGATCAAATATATTCAGCACCCATATTACAATCATATTTGGTAGATATTAACGGGAATATTAATTTTCCGGTTTTAGGTACTTTAAATTTAGCCGGCTTAAAAAAATCAGAAGCTATCGCATTTATTAACAATAAATTAACTCCATTTTTGAAAAATGCGATTGTTACTATACAATTTATAAATTATAAGGTTACTGTTTTAGGTGAGGTAGCTCGCCCCGGACAATATACAATAAACAATGAGAGAGTTACTATACTCGATGCGCTAGGCTTAGCGGGTGATATGACGCCTTATGGTATTAGAAAAAATGTTTTAATTACACGCGAAAATTCTGGAAAATTGGAGTTTGTTAGATTAAATTTGAACAACAGTGACATATTTAAATCACCATATTATTACTTACAACAAAATGACGTTTTATATGTTGAGCCTAATTCAGTAAAATCAATTGCTTCACAAAATCTATCCTTATATTTACAGGCCACAAGCACTATTGCAACTACAGTAGCCGTAATTTATTCAATTACAAACAATAGCACCAAACAATAATTTTATCTCCAAAAAATACTTATATTCAACACATAATATGGAAAATAGCAATAAAACTAATCGTAATTCACCAAATTACGAATTAATTGACATCAAAGAAATAGCATTAAAGTATTTCAGAAAATGGCATTGGTTTTTAATTTCAATCATTGTTTGTTTTGGAATAGCTTATCTTTACCTAAAAATTTCAAATGACAAATATGATGTTCAAAGTACAATTTTGCTAAGAAAAGATGAAAACACAAAAGGACTAGTTGATATGTCGATGTTGGATGGTCTGGGTATGTTTCCTTCGGCCAAAGAAGTAGAAGATGAAATCCAAGTAATATCTTCAAAATCAATAGTTTTACAAACGATAAAATCTTTAGGTATTGAGAATGAGTATTTTGTAAAATCAGGGTTGAAATACGAAGAATTGTATCCAACTTCGCCTTTAAGAATTGTTACCCCTGACTCGTTCAACGATACAATAAAACAAAGAATAGAATTAAAACTTACCAAAAGTGATGATGGCTATAAACTAAAGTTGCTATATAATAAGGAAACATATAATTACAAACTTACGAATATAAATAAAGCCTTTAAAACTGTTGTAGGTACATTTAAATTCAATCAAATAAGTCCGATTGATGAGGAAAGCACCTATAAGTTTATTATATATCCAATTCAACAGCTAACAGAAAATTATTGTAATTCAATTTCAGTAGCAGCGGTTAATAAAAAGTCGAATGCCATTAAAATTTCAACGGTATCGACATGCAGAAAAAAATCGATTGCATTTATCAACAAAATGGTTGATATATACAACCTTGATGCTGTAATTGATAAAAATTTAATTGCAAGTAATACTGCCGAATTTGTCAAAGAAAGGCTTGAACTTATCGAAAACGAACTTCTTGACGTTGAATTAGATGTTGAAAGTTATAAAAGAAGAAATTCTTTGACCGATATAAAATCGGAAGCTGAGATTTATTTAAAATCGGCAAGCGAATATGATAAAAAATTAGCTGAAATTGAGACTCAAATTAATTTGGTTAGTTATATTCAAACTTATGTAAAAGACTCTAAAAATCAATACAGTTTAGTTCCGGCCAACCTGGGTATTGAAGACAAGTCATTATTGACATTCTTACAGGAGTATAATAAATCATTGCTCGACAGAATGCGAATGATGCGTACAACCAATGCAGAAAACCCTGTAATTATGCAGATGGAACAACAACTGATGGAATTACGCGAAAGCATAATTATCAGTATCCGAAGCATAAAAGATGGATTATTAATTGCCAAAAAGGACTTAATCAGAAAAGATGCTCAATTTGCATCAAAAATTAAGGATGTTCCAACTCAGGAACGTCAGTATTTGGAGATTATGCGTCAACAAGCCATTAAAGAAAAACTTTTTATGTTTTTGTTGCAAAAGCGTGAAGAAAATGCATTGACTTTGGCTAGTACCACTCCATCGGCAAAAACTATCGATTCCGCATTTTCATCATTGTCGCCGGTTGCTCCTAAAAGAATGATGATATTTTTATTAGCTATAATCATTGGATTTATTATTCCAATAGTTATCATTTACATTCTAGATTTGTTCGATGACAAAATCAACAATAGCAAAGAGTTAAAACGATTGATAAAAGTTCCATATCTTGGCTCCATTGGGGTAAAACAAAGTGATGATATAGTGGTAGTTAACGAAGGTTTAACGACTCCAATTGTTGAGATGTTTAGAATAATACGTACAAATCTACAGTTTTTATTAACCGGAAAAGAAAATCCTGTAATATTAGTTACTTCAAGTATAAGTGGTGAAGGTAAATCATTTACATCAATCAATTTAGCCATGTCGTTGGCATTGATGAAGAAAAAAGTTGTACTTGTCGGATTAGATATTCGAAGCCCAATGATTGGAAATTATCTTCATTTATCCAAGGACAAAGGTGTAACTATGTTTATATCAAATCCGGCAATGAAAATTGATGAAATAATTATTCCATCAGAATTGCATGATTATCTTGAAGTTATTCCTGCCGGACCTGTTCCTCCAAATCCTGCAGAATTAATTATGAGCTCACGTTTAGATTATTTATTTGATGAATTACGAAAACGATATGATTATATAGTGGTTGACTCTGCTCCTATTGGCTTAGTGTCTGACACGTATTTACTTAATAGACTGATTGACAATTCAATATTTATGACTCGTCAACATTATACACCTAAAGAAGCCACAGAATTAATAAATGAAATAGCCGAATCTCAAAAATTAAAAGGAATTTCGGTAATACTTAATGGAACAAGCGAAATTTCAGGTTATGGCTATGGTTATGGTTATGGCTCAAAATCAAAATCGAACAGCGATATCAAGTATATCAAAAAAATGAATAAATACAAGAAATTTGTATAAATATTAAAATAATATAATTTTAGAAACCTTGAAAACTTTTTCAAGGTTTTTTTTGTTAGCAATGGAAACTAAAAAACTTTTCTGTATTTAAAGTTTCCATTTAACTATCATATATTACTGAATATCTGTTATTTAATTTCGCGTTATATATTGTTAACATTAAATTATTTGAATAATCGATATTATATCAATTATGTTACTTAATTTTGCAGTGTTTTTTAAAAACAATTTCAAATTCATGGAAGAACTTAACATTAAAATAATTGAAACCGCAAATCGTTTGTTTGATCAATTTGGTATAAGAAGCGTATCAATAGACAATGTATGCAGTGAGTTACGGATATCTAAAAAAACATTTTATCTGCATTTCACACAAAAAGAAGATTTGGTTGATGCCGTGTTATTATATCAGAAGAAAAAGCATTATGATAAATTCGAAAAAATTTTCAAGAACAAAAATGCCATTGATTCATTAATCTTAATTATCAAAGAAATAAAAAAAACCATGGAAACCGAATCACAAACCATGTGTTATGATTTAGAAAAGTATTATCCTAAAGTTCATGAAAAGCATGAGCTACAAAGCGCAAAAGAAATGAAGATGGGCTTTGAAATGAATATCAAACAAGGGATTTCTGAAGGATTATATCGTGAAGATTTAGATATTGAACTTATTTCTTTATTTCATTCCATACAAATAAAGAATACTTTTGAAATGATGTTGCAATCGTCAAAAAAATATTCAAAAAAGCAGTTATTGGATTTCTTTTTCGATTTGATGATACACTTGATTGCAAATGAGAAAGGTTTAAAATATATGGAAGAACATTATATTAAAGGCGATTGAAATTAAATTTCCGGGTTGAGTTTTAAGCCATAAAATATAAATAAATTCTATTCAACAAATAAAAACACAAATTTAACAGTTAAAATACGGCAGTCAACGATTTCATTTAGTAAACTATATTGATTTGCAGTAATTTTGCATAAAAAACTAATTGTAAAATATTAATTTCTAAATAATTTAAAAATTGTGAAACAGTTTAAAACAAAATTTTTATTGGTAGTAGCACTAATATGTGTTTTTCCAACAGTCATTTTAAATGCTCAGGATACAATTACTGTATCGCTTTCGAAAGCAATTGAAATAGCAATGAGTGAGAGTCCAACTATAAAAGTGGCAAACAAGGAAATTGAAAGGGTAAATTATTCGATAAAAGAAAAATTTGCTGCTGCATTTCCTACAATTAATGCCGGAGGTTCATACCAAAGGGCATTAAAGAAACAGAGAATGTTTTTCTCATTTCCGGGAATGCCAGCAAATCCTGATGGAATAGAAGTAGGTCAGGACAATAGTTTTAATGCTGGTATATCGGCATCAATGCCATTAATTTCACCAACACTTTGGGCATCGTTAGAAATGACAGAACTTGATTCGAAATTAGTCTTAGAGTCTGCTCGTTCTTCAAAAATTTCATTGATTAATCAGGTAAGTAAGGCATACTATGCTATATTATTAACACAAGATCAATACAATGTATTTAAGCGTAGTCTTCAAAACACAACCGAAAATGCCCGAATAATTCAAAATAAATTTAAGCAGGGAACAATTTCGGAATTTGAATGGATTAGGGCTGATGTACAAGTTCGTAATGCCAGTTCTAATCTAGTTTCGGCTGAAAGCGCTGTAAATATGAGCAAATTACAGCTAAAAATGCTTATGGGTCTTGAAATGTCAGTTGATATAAATGTAGTTGGAAATTTAAGTGAATTTGAAAAAAACTTATATGGAGATGTACTTTTAATTGATACTACCAGCATGCAAATGAATACCGATCTGAATAAGTTCGATATTCAATCAAAACAATTAGATATGGCATTAAAAATGCAAAAAGCTGCTTGGTGGCCAACTTTAGCTGCAAGTTTCAACTATCAATATATGTCAATGGCCAATGATGGTGTGGCTTTGAAATGGTTTCCAATGTCAACGGCAGCTGTACAATTAAACATTCCATTGTTTCAGGGTGGTGGTAGAAATTATAAAGAAAAACAATTGAAAATACAACAGTCTCAGATAAAGGATCAAAGAGATAATTTGAGAAGAAGTTTGGAAATGCAAGTTTTAACTTACCTGGACAATATTAAAAAGTCCATTGAAAAAATTGAATCGAATAAACAAGGGCTTCGCCAAGCTGAAAAAGCAGTATCAATTTCGAAAAAAATGTACGAAGTTGGTTCAAATACCTATCTTGATTTGTCAAACTCTGAATTAGCTTATATACAAGCAGGTTTGATGTATAATCAATCCATTTTTGATTATCTATCAGCCAAAGCTGATTTAGAAAAATTATTAAGTAAAGACATAAAATAAACTAATTATATCAATTAAAAAAAATAATTAAAACCACATAAGTAATATGAAAGTAGTAAAACAAACAGGCATCATTTTAGGTGCATTGATAATTGGACTTAGTTCATGTAACAAGTCAAAAGAAGCTGCAAAAGTAGCTGATGAAATTCCTGTAGTTCGCATTCAAGCAGCTAGCGAGAAAGAAATTGAACAAATCTACGAACTTACAGCAACTGTACAACCACAGGTAAAAAACAGTATTGCGCCATCTACCCCGGGTCGTATTCGTCAAATTTTAGTTGAAATAGGACAAAGTGTGAGTAAAGGACAAAAATTAGTGCAAATGGATGTGGCTAATCTATCGAATCTGGAAACACAAATTGAAAATGTAAAACGCAGCTATAACAGAGTTCAAGAACTTTTCAGCGTTGGTGGAGCATCACAACAAGAATTGGATAATGCAAAAGTTCAATTGGATTTGGCTCAAACTAATTTAAAAAATATGAGCGAAAATACATTTTTACTTAGTCCGATAAGTGGCATTATTACAGCACGAAATTACGATAATGGAGATATGTATTCAGGACAAATGCCATTGTTAACTGTAATGCAAATAAATCCCGTAAAATTGGTTATAAATGTTTCTGAATCATACTACTCACAAATTAAAATAGGCATGCCAATAAATGTAAAATTTGATGTATTTAAAAATCAAAGTTTTCAAGGAAAAGTAAGTTTAATTTACCCAACCGTTAACGAGCAGACCAGAACTTTTGCTGTTGAAATAAAACTAAATAACAACAATAATAAAGTTCGCCCAGGTATGTTTGCACGTGTTACTTTAGAATTTGGTAAAGCTAAAAGAATTGTTGTTTCTGATCAATCGATAGTAAAACAATCGGGTTCAGGTTCACGATTTGTGTATGTGTATAACAATGGAAAAGTAGATTTTAAACAAGTTGAACTTGGTCGCAGAATGGGTAATGAATTTGAGATTATTTCGGGCTTAATGATTGGAGAACAAATTGTTATTGCAGGGCAATCAAAATTAATTGATGGTGGTAATGCTAACTTGGCGAAATAGTTGATTGGTTGATTAGTTAATTGGTTGATTAGTTAATTAGTTGATTGGTTAATTGGTTGATAGTAAATAAATTGTAAATGAATTAATTGTAAATAAAAAGAATATGAGTTTATACGAAAGTTCTGTACGAAAACCCATTATGACTGCACTTATTTTTATTGGTGTAGTGATATTAGGATTGTTTTCACTAAACAAATTGCCGATTGACTTATTACCAAAGATAGAAACAAACACTATCATGGTAATGACAACCTACGAAGGAGCAAGTGCATCGGATATTGAAACAAATGTTACCCGACCTTTGGAAAGTTCTTTGAATACGGTAGCAAATTTAAAGAGTATTAAATCAACATCAAAAGAAAACCGGTCAATTATAACTTTAGAGTTTAATTACGGTTTAGATATAGATGTGGTTACTAATGACATAAGAGATAAACTGGACTTAGTAAGTTCATATTTGCCAACAGGAGTGGGTAAACCCATCATTTTCAAGTTTAGTACTGATATGATTCCGGTAATTATGCTTACTGCAACTGCTGATAAAAGTTTACCTGCCTTATATAGAATTTTAGATGACAATGTAGCAAATCCGTTGGCGCGCATCAAAGGAGTGGGTTCAGTATCCATTACAGGTGCACCTGAACGAGAAATTCAGGTTTATGTTGATCCTGTAAAATTAGAAGCCTATAAACTTACTGTAGAATCTATTGCACAATATATTCGTATGGAAAATATGAATACGCCTGCAGGTTCGATGGATGTAGGTAGCGAGACATATTCCTTACGTGTACAAGGTGAGTTTAAGGACTCGAAAGAGCTTAATAAAATTGTGGTAGGTAGCTCGAATGGTCAAACAGTTTTCTTATCGGATGTGGCAGTAGTCAAAGATGACCAGGAAGAACGAGTACAAAAGAGTTATACAAATGGCGTACAAGGAGCAACTATTGTAGTGCAGAAACAATCAGGCTCAAACACGGTAGAAATTGCCGATGCAGTTCAGAAGGAATTACCTAATATTAGAAAGAATTTGCCTGCCGATGTTGAACTTTCGGTTATTATGGATACAGCCGATAACATTAAGCAAACTATTAATGGACTGACAGAGACAGTATTATTTGCATTTCTTTTTGTAATTTTAGTTGTCCTTTTCTTTTTAGGACGTTGGAGAGCAACAGTTATTATTATTGTTACTATTCCAATATCATTGATATCTGCATTTATTTTTCTGGGTTCAACAGGCGGATCGCTTAATATTATAACATTGAGTTCACTCTCGTTGGCTATTGGTATGGTAGTGGACGATGCCATTGTAGTGTTGGAAAACATTACCACGCATATTGAACGCGGCAGCCGCCCCAAGAGTGCAGCTATACATGGAACAAACGAGGTTGCATTATCAATTGTAGCTTCTACTTTGACAATTATTGCAGTGTTCTTTCCAATGACATTGATTACCGGAGCTGCCGGAATTATGTTTGGACAATTAGGTTGGATGGTAACTATAATCATTACTGTTTCAATGATTTGCGCATTGTCTTTAACTCCAATGATGGCTTCAAACTTACTGAGGTTAAATCCAAAACGATCTAAACTATTCAACACAGTTTATTCGCCAATTGAAAGATTTTTAGATGGCATGGACAACAAATATGCAAAAATTGTAAATTGGTCGGTTCGTCATCGTAAATCAATTATTGTTTTCACCACAGTTTTCTTTTTTCTTAGTATGATACCGGCTGCATTTATCGGAACAGAGTTTTATCCTGCGCAAGATAATGGAAGAATAGCTATGACTTTTGAATTACCTGTAGGAACAAATTCAGAACTTACCAGAGAATTGGCTAAGAAAATGACAGAAAAATGGAAAAAGAAATATCCTGAAATGGCCATGATTAACTATAATGTTGGTCAGGCAAGTAGCTCAAACACCTGGGGCTCGTTTCAGGCAAATGGAAGTAATATTGCAAGCTTTTCTATTGGACTAACACCTATTAAAGATCGCGAACGTAACTTATTCGAAATTTGCGACAGTTTGCGTTCTGACATCAAGCAAATGCCTGAAATTCGCAAATCGAACGTTATAGCTGGTGGTGGTATGAGTATGATGGGAGGTCAATCAACCTTGGATGTGGAAATTTATGGTTACGATTTTGTTGAAACAGATAAAATTGCATCTGAACTTACAAAACGCTTGAAAAATGTTAATGGATTAGTAAACACACGTGTGAGCCGTGAAGAATATACGCCTGAATATCAAGTGGAATTCGATAGAGAAAAGTTAGCAATCAACGGCTTAAATATGAGTACAGCATCCAATTATTTACGCAATCGTATTAATGGATTGACAGCTTCATTATTCAGAGAAGATGGTCAGGAATATACAATCAAAGTGGCATACGCACCTGAATACCGTCAATCGATTGAAGCCATAGAAAATATTATCATTTACAACTCAAGAGGTCAGGCAATACGTTTAAGTGAATTAGGTAAGGTTGTAGAGCGATTTACACCTCCTACCATCGAACGTAAAAATCGTCAACGTGTAATAACTGTATCTTCAACTGTATCAGGTACAACCTTAGACAAAGCTGTAGCAGGAATTAATGCCGAATTGAAAGAAATAAATAAACCTGCGGATATTTATATTACTATTGCCGGTTCGTTTAAGGATCAACAAGAATCCTTTGGTGATTTAGGTACTTTACTTTTAATTATTGTGATGTTGGTATTTATTGTAATGGCTTCGCAATTTGAATCGCTAACCTATCCGTTTATAATCATGTTCTCGATACCTTTTGCCATATCGGGCGTTGTAATAGCTTTGGGCGTAACAGGCAGCACATTAAATATGATGTCGTTCGTGGGTCTGATTATGTTGATTGGTATAGTGGTGAAAAATGGTATTGTTTTGGTGGATTATATTAACCTGAACCGTGAACGTGGCATGGGAGTAATTCAAGCTGTTGTAAATGGTGGTAAATCGCGTTTACGTCCGGTAATTATGACTACATTGACAACAATACTTGGTATGTTACCCTTGGCAATTAGTAATTCACAAGGTTCAGAAATGTGGAAACCTATGGCAATAACTGTAATTGGAGGTTTAACTGTTTCAACAATGTTAACTCTAATCATTATCCCAACACTTTATACATTGTTTGCAGCAAGTGGTATTAAACGTCAACATCGTAAAAACAAAGAAATAGCGGCGTTGAAACATGCTGATTCTAATTCATAATTAAAAATTAAAATAAATATGAAATCAATATTTATAGCATTCGATCAAGCTTATTACGATCAAATAATTACTATTTTAAATACATCGCATGTTAGAGGATTTACCGAATGGGAATCTGTAAAAGGTCGTGGAAGTAAAACAGGTGAACCCCATTTTGGAAGTCATGCATGGCCGGGACAAAACTCCGCTTTAATTACCATAGTTGATGACGAAAAAGTGAAACCAATTCTTGAAAATTTACGAACTCTTGATGCTACATCTAAATTAATGGGCATCCGTGCTTTTGTTTGGAATATAGAGGACGGAATGTAAAACAGTTGACAATAGACAGTTAACAGTTGATAATTAAAAAAGCACTTATCCGATTTGTTCGGTAAGTGCTTTTTTTATCAGATCCGAGTTCGGGATGACATAATTCTAACTCTGTCAGATAATGTTTGAAAATTTGAAAATTCGAGAGTTTGAGGTTTCTTTATCATTAATCTTTGCTCATGGTTCTTGGCTCTTTAAGCCCCCATTTGGGAGTTGGAGGTCTTTGTTCTTTGTTCTTTGTTCTTTGTTCTTTAAGTCCCCATTTGGGGGTTGGGGGTCATCTTAATCTTTTCATTTTCACCCCCACAGAGTTCAGATTTTCAAACACATCATTAAGTTCTAAAATCTCAAACGCTTTTAAAGTGATAATGGCACATGCCCTGGCATCATCACCGGCCCTGTGATGATTAAACTGAATATCATGATATTGACAAAGATTCCCAAGTGAATGGCTGGGTAAATGTTTCCATATTTTACGTGAAAGACTTACACTACAAAAATAATCAAAATATGGAAGGGCCAGATCGTAGTATTCCAGTGTTGCTTTCAGTACATTCATATCAAAACCGGCATTGTGAGCTACAAGGTATTGATCTTCTATCCAGGGTTTAAGCTCCGACCACAATTCTTCAAATGATTTTTCATTCACTAAATCGGCTGTTGAAATTCCGTGAACCCTTTCGTTCCACGGATTCATATAGGGAAAACAGGCGGGTTTTATCAACCATGATTTTGTAGCAACAATCACTCCATCTTCTACCCTACATAATCCTATTTCGCAAGGAAAATTGGCATGAGCTGTTTCAAAATCTATGGCGGTAAAAGTCATTTTCTTAATTTACAATTTGAAAACCAATAAATCTGCCCCCTAACCCCCTAAACGGGGAATGAGGAAGAAAGTAAAGTAAAACCAATAAGAATAAAACTAAAATTTTTACAATTCAAGCTTTATATGAGTTAAATTTATTTGAAATAACTCCGATTAAGTTTTTTCCTTAAAAGCTCCCCCTCAATATTCCCCCTTTAGGGGGTTAGGGGGCTGGGGTTTAGGGTTTAGGAGCAGAGTAGTTTGCGATTTCTTTGATTTAAACATCAATAGATTGTATCTCCACCAGCAACTCATCTTTCATTACCGACTGACCTGTATTTACTTTGATTTTGCGGATTACCCCATTGCAATTGGCTGTTATCTCATTTTGCATTTTCATGGCTTCGAGGGTAAGTATAGGCTCTCCCACATTTACCAAATCTCCTTCGGCAAGGAAAATATCCACAATTTTTCCGGGCATCGGTGCAATAATATTGTTTTCATCAATTTTATTGGCATCGGCATTAATCATTCCACGGCGGATTAACGAAAAGATTGATTCCAGACTATATTTATACTCAACTCCATTCACTTTGATAATGGCTTTATTTTGATCCCTGGATACCAATTCGCAATGAAAACGTTTTCCTTTCCAATCGAAAGTATAATGAAAATCTTCTTGCTCAACAAAGTTAATATCATGTTCTTCCCCATTGATAACTGGGTTTGTATCTTTTGGAATATAAATTTTATAACGTTTACCATTATCGCGTACTGCAATAAAAAGCCTCGAAGCATCACGTTTATATATATATGAAGTTCCCATTTTTCTGATTTACAATTTTCCCGATAGCAATCGGGGTTACAAATTACGATTTTTACCTTAAGTTTTTATCACTCCCTCCCTTAGTTGAGGATCAGTGTGAAGTCTAATAATTCAACCTTTTATTGAGTACCCACACATTCAAAGCGTCCTGTTTGTAAGTGGGCAAGTCGGACGAAAGTTGAAGATATTCAGATGCATATAAAATGGTAGCAGCCAATGCACCTATCATTTCATCATCTTCATTTTCGAGCATATCCGGTGTAAAAACCGAATCGACCCAACGTGTAGTATAAGTTGCATCAATAAAATCGGGATGCTGTAATACTGCCCTACAGAAGGGAACGGTAGTTTTAAGCCCTACTAAACTAAATTCATATAATGCATCCAAAGTTTTCTGTATCACATCTTTTCGGTCGGTACCATGTACGATTATTTTTGAAATCATGGAGTCGAAATAAGGTGTAACTACCGAACCACTCTGAATTCCGGTTTCTATGCGAATATAATCTCTTTTAGGAAAATGAATTTTATCAATAAAGCCGGTTTGAGGGCTGAATCTGTTTTGAGGATCTTCAGTATTGACCCGAATTTCTATAGCCCAACCATTAATTTTTATGTCTTCCTGCTTAACACTAAGCACCTCACCTAAAGCTACTTTTATTTGCCAGTCAACCAAATCCACACCGGTAATCATTTCGGTAACAGGATGTTCTACCTGTATACGTGTATTCATTTCCATAAAGAAATAGGATCCATCCTCGTCCATTATAAATTCTATCGTTCCTGCCGAATAATAACCAATGGACTTCGCGAAACGAATGGCCATTTCACCCATTTCGGCTCTCATTTCGGGAGTAACACTGGCCGAAGGAGCCTCTTCCATAATCTTTTGGTGCTTGCGCTGCAAGGAGCATTCACGTTCGCCCAAATGAATTACATGACCATGTTTATCGCCCATAATCTGAAATTCGAGATGTTTGGGATTTTGAAGGTATTTTTCGATAAACATATCGCCGTTACCAAAGGCAGCCAAAGCTTCGTCCGAAGCCGATTTGAAATTGCGTTCGATGGTGTCGGCCTTTTCAACTATACGCATACCTCTACCCCCACCACCGGCAGATGCTTTGAGTATAACAGGATATCCAATTTTGTCGGCATATTCTTTAGCTGCCGCAGCATCTTTCACAGGACCATCGCTACCCGGAACCAAAGGTAATCCGGCTTTGATGGCCATGCTTTTAGCCACGGTTTTCAGTCCCATATCGCGAATCAATGCAGGTGATGGACCAATAAAATTGATACCATTATCAACACAAAGTTGAGCAAAATCAGGGTTTTCGGACAAAAAACCATAACCTGGATGGAGTAAATCAATGTTATGTTCCAAAGCCAGGTTTACTATACGTTCAGGATCTAAGAAAATTGATTTCTCATTGTTCATGTCCCTGGCCGGTATAATTTCATCCGCATACTTCAGGTAAAGAGCATCCGGTTCTCTATCGCTTTGAAATACAACAGCCAACATGCCCAATTTGTGCGCAGAACGAATTATGCGTATCGCGATTTCGCTTCTGTTAGCAATTAAAAGTCTTTTCTTCATTATATAATAAATTAAATAAATCTGCCCCCAAACCCCCTAAAGGGGGAATCAGGAGCAATTAAAAAGTTATTGTTTAGAACCTAAATAATTAAATTGAATACATATAATAGTCAATATTTAAAAATCAAATTCATTTAATGCAGTATTTAACAATGTAACTCTATTTCCAACTCTATATTCCCCCTTTAGGTTGCAAGCATAATGTCATACTCTGTAAGTTCGTCTTCCTATTTCCATCTCTATATTCCCCCTTTAGGGGGTTAGGGGGCAGGGGTTAGGGGTTAGGGGGGCACATTAACCAATTTAAAGCGGAATACTACCGTGTTTTCTGGCTGGTTTAAAGTATTGTTTGTTGGATAAAATTTCGAAAGATGTAATTAATATTTCTCTTGTGTCAGAAGGCAAAATAACCTCATCTATCAATCCTAATTCTTCGGCTTTATATGGATTAGCTACTTCGTTTTTATATTTTTCGGTCAATATTTTTTCCATTTCGGCTTTGTTTTCAGCCTTGGCCAAATCGTGTTTATTCACAATTTTAATAGCACCGGCTGGTCCCATCACGGCAATTTCGGCTGTAGGCCAGGCGAAGTTAAAATCACCACCCGTATTTTTACTACTCATTACAATATATGCACCACCATAGGCTTTGCGTGTAATGATGGTAATTTTTGGCACGGTAGCTTCGCAAAATGCATACAGGAGTTTAGCTCCATTTCGGATAATACCATTGTGTTCCTGCTCAATGCCGGGTAAAAATCCGGGAACATCTTCCAATATCAACAATGGAATATTAAATGCATCGCAAAAACGCACAAAACGGGCCCCTTTGATACTCGCGTTAATATCCAGTGTTCCGGCCATTACTTTAGGCTGGTTGGCAACTATACCAATAGATTTTCCGTTGAGACGAGCAAAACCGACAATTATATTTTGGGCATATTTATCATGTACTTCAAAAAAAGAATCTTTATCAACAATAATATTGATAATCTCCTTCATGTCATAAGGACGGTTGTTGTCATCGGGAATAATTTTATTCAAAAAATCCTGACGCGATTGATAATAACCTACCAGATTAGAAACCGGTAGTGGCTCGTAATTATTTGAAGGAATGTATGATAAGAGTTTACGAATAAGCATCAGTGTATGTTCTTCGTCGTCGGAAACAAAATGAGCCACACCGCTTTTGCTGGCATGCACATTCCCACCTCCCAGACCTTCCATGTCGATTTCTTCGTTCAACACTTCACGAACCACATCGGGTCCGGTTACAAACATATAAGATGTTTGGCTGGTCATAAAAATAAAATCGGTTAATGCGGGAGAATAAACAGCACCACCGGCTGCAGGTCCCAAAATAGCCGAAATTTGAGGAATAATCCCTGAAGAACGCACATTGTTTCTGAAAATAGTGGCGTAAGCCGACAAACTTTTTACGCCTTCCTGAATACGGGCACCACCTGAATCCATCAAACCTACTATCGGAGCTCCTAGTTTTAAAGCCATTTCCTGTACTTTGGCTATTTTCATTCCGTGGGCATAACCCAACGAACCACCTAGTACGGTAAAGTCCTGAGCATAAGCAAAAACACTACGCCCCTGAACCAATCCACGTCCTACTACTACACCATCGCCAAAGTTAGTCTGACGACTACTTAATGCAGTTTGAGCAGGCGATACAAAGGCATCGAACTCAAAGAAAGTACCTTCATCAAACAATACATTAATACGTTCGCGAGCGGTTAATTTACCTTTCAGATGCTGCTTTTGTGCAGCATTATCTTCCATTTCCTGCAACGCTTTCAAACGTTTTTCAAAAACTTCGTTTTTATTCATTGTATATTTTCAATTGTAATGTAAATCATTCTAACAACATAGTAATAAATTCGTTCATTTAGCACTTAACATAAAATAAATCTGCACAAAAGTAATATATTTGTGCAGAAAAACTGTGTTTATTTGTACAATTAAATATAAAAAATAGTTACAACATTGAAAAACATACAATTAAGTTTTGAATAAAAACCATACATTTTTAATGAAAACAGGGTAAATCATGAATTTACAATGCATTGTAAATCCAAATTACTATAACAACCACCACCAATGCAGGTAACATATTCACAATTCGTATTTTCTTAATTTCGAGTATATTAATGCCGAGACCGATTAATAAAATACCGCCAATACTTGTTAAGCCCTGAATAATGTCGGGAGTAAAAAAAGAGGCTGCACTCATGGCCAACAAGGTAATACCACCCTGAAAAATAAGCAAAGGAATGGCTGAAGCAATAACACCAATGCCAAAAGCCGAAGCCAAAAGTATCGCGGAAAAACCATCCATCATCGACTTGGTCAGCAGCACTTCGTTCGAACGTCCTGTTCCTTCGTCAATTGCTCCCACTATGGTCATAGCACCCACACAAAACAATAAAAATGAAGTGATAAGCCCTTCTGAGAATTTTTCGCTTCCAATTTTAAAGCGTTTTTTAAGCGCATTGGCCAGTCGCTCTACTCCTACTTCCAGGTTCATCCATTCGCCCAACAACGAACCTACAGCCAAACTGCCAACCACCATAATTATATTTTGCATATTCCAAACCATGCTTATACCTATGGCTATGGTAAACAAACCAATGGCCTGAAAATAAATAGTTTTAAAACGTTCGGGCATACTTTTATTCAACAACATTCCCGCCGTACCACCCACCACAACCGCGGCTGCATTCACAAGAGTTCCAAGCATAAAAAATGTATTTTAATACAAATAATTTAATTTAGATATGCAAATGTAAGCAAAAATAAGAATATATGCAGCATACAATACTAGTGTTTGAATAAGAAGTTGAAATATAAAATTGAAAATATTGACATTCAACAATATCCGATTTTGTTTTATAAGAAAATAACATCTCCTATTTAAAAAAATAAATTAAAATCGATAATTTATAATTTGTTAATTTACAAAATAATTATATCTTTGTGTTTTTATTTTATATTCTACTATCACGCTCTAATTATTATCAATACAAAAAATTAAATTTATGAGAAAAATTATTGTTTGTCTACTGCTTTTGGTTTATTTTATTACAGTGAAAGCTCAGGACAAAATTATCACAACCAAGCATGACACTATCAGTTGTAAAATTATTACTATCAGCACTTCATGTATTTTTTACGAGCAAACCGAAGCTGATAAAGTTACGGGTAAATCCATCTCTATCGATGAAGTTGAAGGCTATACCCGACAGCCAAAAACCTTAGCAAACAATCAGTACTATGCTGATAATTATGGCTATATTTCAAAAAGAATGCATCCCCGAAAACATTTCTGGACATTTAATCTGGCTTTGGGTAATTCATATATGCACGAATTATTTGAAAACCTTGAGGTAGCAGAAATTGATGACTATTACCTGCAATTAAAACAGGGCATACACCTGAATGCAAATGCACATTATTTACTTTCCGACTATATAGGGTTGGGACTTCAATATTCTTTCCTTAATACACGATTATCTACTAGTATTTTACAAGAGTTGGAATCAACATATCCGGTTTATGTAAGTGCTAATGTCAATGTACGTCAATATATTAACTTTGTAGGTCCTTCGGTATTGTTTCAACAATATTTGGGACAAAAACACAAATTGAAATTAACCGAAAATCTTGCAACAGGTTTTTTGGCTTATCGTTTCGAACAACAAAAAACAGTGGACATTCCTTCAAATTCTTACTTTTATACCAATACTGATAATGCATTAACAACCGGCAAAACTATCGGAGCTACTATGGGTTTGACAGCAGAATATTTTATACGTCCCAATTTATCGGTTGGAGTGGGTGGCAGTTTTTTGTATGGCAAACTGACAAAAGTTACTTGGGAATACAAAAATTCAAATGGCGACAGTGAGGAAGAAACTCATGAAGAAATGGATGAGCCTCTTAATTTGTCGCGCTTTGATTATTCTGTCGTTTTACGTTTTCATTTTTAAGTTGAACTTATCATCAAATACATTATAAATTATGAATAATTTTTTTAGATATACAATATTTATTTTACTTTTAAGTACATACTCATGTAGTAAAAGCTTTATGGATGAGATTCTAACCCCCGTTAAAAATTCATCGGGCGAATCAGGAATAATTATATCACCCGACTGGGGAGAGTCCGACTATGTATTTACTTGCCCCAATATAGGAAATGCCGATTTTATAATTGAAAAAGCACCTGAGTGGTTAAATATCATATCCAATTCGGGTAAGTTAATTAACAGTGTTGGGTCTATACATTGCAAGGCAAGTAACAATCCTGCATTTAATAAAGTTGGAATTTATATCGATAAAATTGTGATAACAACCAGCTTAAAGACTTTTTGGATTCCGGTAAGTTATATTAACGAAGGAGACCCAAGCATTTTAGTACCGAAAACACTTAGCATAAACAGCGGCGACTATTCACATCCAAGTTTCAATGTAGGCAATCAAGGAAAAGGCATCCTACTATGGAATATCAAAACTATGCCTTCATGGCTGGAAGTTGACAGTAGTAGAATTAGCACATTAAACACTGTTATTCCTGAGTATGGTACATTTCAGGTAGCTCTAAAAATTAAATCGGGAAGTTTGACCGGTGGAAATCTGTCAGGGTCTATTGTGCTGATTACTAACGACAAGAATAATCCGGAAGTAACAATAAGTGTTTCGGTTAATATCGGGAATCCTACTCTTTCAATTTATTCAAGTTATACAAGTTTTGACTTTGGGCGTACTGAAACAACTAAAAGTTTCAGTTTTTCAAACCAAGGTAACGGGCTGTTAATATGGTCAGTAGAAAACTTACCTGACTGGCTGAGTACAACAAAATTGTCGGGAATGCTTAATGCATATACAAGCGAGAGTGTTAGTTTAACTTGCAACAGAAATTTGGTGCCGGCAGGAATAAGTGAAGTGAAAATTACCTTGAAAACCAACGATACTAAAAATCCGGCTCAACTAATTACCATACGTGTGAGGGGAGCTAATAACAATGCCAATGTATATGCAGTAGCAGGAAAAATAGCCGATGCGTATTATAATAAAAATACCGATATATTGTATTATGTTACCACACAGCCTGATAAACTAATAAGCTATAATACCAAAACCAAGACTATAACTTCAGAGCTTAATTTAAGTAAAGCCCCAACATGTTTGTCTGTATCAGAAGATGGAACCAAAGCCCTGGTTGGGCATGGTGGAGTGATTACTTCTATAGATTTAAAGAATAACATGATATTAAATACATTTAGCGTTAATGGTATTCTCTCTGATATAGAATTTGCTGCCAATAACTGGTGTGCATATACCGAAGGTGGAAGCTATAATATTCAATCGACGAAAATATACTGGGTCAATCTATCTACAGGAAATATTACAAACGGATCCTCCGTTTACGAAGATTGTGTTATTAAAAAAGTTCCCGGAAAGGATTATATAATTGGTTCAGAAACAGAACTTTCGAGCGGACTTTATGTATATGATATAAATACAAGAACAGAAAAAGCTGATATTTTTGAATCTGTTGATTTCTTTTGGTATGTAAACGATGGAGAAAACTTTGTAAGTGCTACTGGTGATGTTTTTAGAGTTTCGGATGCATTAGCTATTACAAATTATTCAAGTAACGGACTTTCACCTATAGGTAAACTTCAACGGGCAAATACTAACACTTTTTATGGCTACGAATATATTGATTATAGCAAATCCTCAAAAAGTTTGTTTTGTTTAGTCAAATCGGATTATTCTTCGGCAGTTTTTCCAGAGGTATATCAATTAGACGATATTAATTATGCCATTTTAAAATCATACAGTTACGAGGATTATTATCGAATAAATAACACCGATTATCAGGTACAGGCTAAATATGTTTTTGCAAATGGTCTTGGCAATGAATTAATTGTTCTACGCAATGCCACAAGCATCAATGCCTGGTCGTTTGAATTTATAGCCGTAACAAAATAAATATTCATTATCTCCTCCCCGATTGTAAAACAAGGAGGAGATAATTTAATATAATTATCCGTTTGTAGTTTACATTTTTGCATATAATCATATTAAACTAATACCTAGTTTCAACAAATAATAGTATGACTTATTGAAATTTATAAATTTATGATTTTTAGCATTAATTTAGTCATACAATGATTATCACGAATTTTTAAATTAATTGGCGGATTTAAGGGAATACAAAACATTAAAAACAAGTAATATGCCCAATATAACATTGTGTTTTTAATGATTATCCGCAATTTAGTCTAATTCAGAGTTCGGTGCTCTGCACCTTTGTTTTGGGGCTTGATTATTTTCTACATATAGCAACGGGACTCTGTCCCTTGAATGTGCATTTAGCATAGAATTCTTTGTTTAGGTTCGTTGTACCGTACCATTTGTTGTAAGCATGAATGATTAAGGTTATAAGGTGCAGCACATCGAACCCTTTAGCTAAACTTTTAGGCGCTTTTGCGGATAATCATTTTTTTTAATACAATAACACTTTGTATCTAAGCCTGTAAGTAATTAATATCCTTGTGACATTGCGAATTTGTTACTATACGTACAAAAAGATATTATTAAAAATAAACAACATCAAATTATTATCTTTACTTAACTTTTCAATAAAAGATTAAAATGGAAAAAACACACAAAAGTAAAAGCATGTTAATTGCGTTTATAATGTTACACATATTTTCAGTACAAAGTCAGAATATAGACTATGGACTTATAATTGGTGCCGACATAACAAACAAGTATTTGAAGCCAGTTTTTCACACTGAAAACAAAGCTATGTATTCACCCATATTGAGTTATAATTTCAACGGATTTATATCGTATAAAACAAACTTTTTCCTTGGTTTTAGCCTTGAACCGGGCATTATCCGTAAAGGTGGAGTACAGCTTTTTGATTATTTGAACAGCCAATATGAGCCAGTGAACCAAAAAGTAATAACTTCAATTACTTCTTTTCAATTACCTGTATTACTTGATTTCCATATTAACAAAAGCATTTATTTATCAGCTGGAGTTGAATTGGAATACCGGCTAACACAAAAGCGATATTAACTAACGAAGCTACAACAAATCATTTCACTGGAGGTACTTTGTATGTTGTAAGAGGAACAGGGCCAAACACAATAGCAGACAATATTATCCCAGATAAAAATTATCCATTTATGTATTATTCATACATTGTTAGTTTACAATACATATTGAATAATCGTTTTGATCTGGGATTAAAATATGGAGCTAGTTTAAAAGAGTTATACAGCGTTTTATGGGTTAATATAAACCATGAAGCTATGGCAAATTCTAATCTTTACACATCATATTTACAATTATCTCTTAAAGTAAAATTGTAAAGTATAAAGTACATTTTGAATTTAGGAAACTTATTGAGCATATTATTCCTGTCCAATCGGATATGTAATTGATTAAATGTACAATTGGTAGACGTTGCTCGTGGGTGGGATTTTCTTTTTAATGCCACCCGTTGTACTATACCTCGAAAGCTTTCGAGGTTTTAATCCGAGAAACAAATTTGTTATAAGAACGCATTACAATCCCGATAGCTATCGGGAAAGAGTACAAGAGTTGGGAGTCTTGGCAAGCCAAGCGGCAGAGCCGAGCGGGAAATAATTAGCTACGCTGACCGTTGGTTTCCAACAACAGCGTCCCGTATTATCCTACAAAAGAATGAATTTATATCCGGGAGGACAGGGATGAAATTACGTAACATTTTCCTGAATTTATATCGCATTGTAAATCCAAATTACTATAACAACCACCACCAATGCAGGTAACATATTCACAATTCGTATTTTCTTTATTTCGAGTATATTAATGCCGAGACCGATTAATAAAATACCGCCAATACTTGTTAAGCCCTGAATAATGTCGGGAGTAAAAAAAGAGGCTGCACTCATGGCCAATAAGGTAATACCACCCTGAAAAATAAGCAATGGTATGGCCGAAGCAATAACCCCAATACCAAAAGCTGAAGCCAAAAGTATCGCGGAAAAACCATCCATCATCGACTTGGTCAGTAGCACTTCGTTCGAACGTCCTGTACCTTCGTCAATTGCTCCCACTATGGTCATAGCACCCACACAAAACAATAAAAATGAAGTGATAAGCCCTTCCGAGAATTTTTCGCTCCCAATTTTAAAGCGTTTTTTAAGCGCATTGGCCAGTCGCTCCACTCCTACTTCCAGGTTCATCCACTCGCCCAACAACGAACCTACAGCCAAACTGCCAACCACCATAATTATATTTTGCATATTCCAAACCATGTTTATACCTATGGCTATGGTAAATAAACCAATGGCCTGAAAATAAATAGATTTAAAACGTTCGGGCATACTTTTATTCAACAACATTCCCACCGTACCACCCACCACAACCGCGGCAGCATTCACAAGAGTTCCTAGCATAAAAAATGTATTTTAATACAAAATGTTTGATTTATATATGCAAATGTAAGAAAAATAAGGTAATTCACAGCATTTTTATGCTTATGCATACATGTTTTGTTATGGGGATACAATTAAGCAAAAGTGAAAGTGTTTACTTTTAAAAAAATGCTCTTAAAAACTATATAAATCATATTGTATAACTATACATACTTAAATGTGATTTATAAAAAATAATACAAATTTATTTTATATCAATAACAAGCTACAAATGGCGATTTTGAATATAAATAAGGCTTATACTGCATATTTGAGCTTAAAGTCTGCTTTTTGATAGCTAATTGTTGTATATATATACATTTACAGCAGGAACACTGTAAATATTCAAAAAATACTGACATAATTTCAGTTAGAATAAATGGCATACATTTTGTTAATTAGAACATTAATTACATAATTTATTATTATTAATTCCAATAGCCATGTTTAAGGAACTATTTCGTAAAATATTCAAGCCAAAACCAAAGCAAGTTCAGCAAACTGAAGTTGTAGTGGTGGAATTGCCGCTTTTGAGCATGGCTGATTTTGAGGATATTTACGAAAGGTATTTGATTTCGAACATTGTAAAGATTTCGGACATTGCAGTTATTTCACTAGAATGTACAAAAAACTTCAATCTTGCCAAAAAATACAAATCTATACTTCGTCAAATGCAATTGCTGCTGTCGAACAATACTTATAAGGTAAAAAGTCATTTATGTAGTCTTTTTGCAACTATTTCATTACTCTTCGGATTGTGCTCCACACAATCTGCCTTTATATTCCACTCCTTTTTTGGCTCGTCGCTAGGCCGTATTCCAGCAATAAAATTCATTTAATTAATTAAGGTAAAGCTTTTTACAAAATCGTAAAATATGATTTTATAAAAGTAGATAAAAATATTTATCACCTACAATTAGTATTATTTTTTAAACGATGTGAGATTTAGGTCTTACATCAAATAACAAACTTATAATATATAAATTAAAATGAATATAAAGACAAAAGCCAACCGTGTTGGCACCGTATCGCTAGCAACTTTAGGCAAGCGTGTAGTAGAAACCGTCGTAAAATCGGGCATTGACGAAGCCACAGCTAGCAAACAGTTTGTAAATTTGGTATCGGTAAACGATCGTTATCAACTGGCAGTATTACCAGGCAAAAACTCGCCTGAATCTGAATATGTTAAAAGCCTGTTTAAAGCACGTAAAACTTTGTTTACGGACATTTACGATTATGTTGAAGGGAATTTAAAATCACCACAAACCGATGTGAAAAATGCTGCTGAATTGATTTTCAAACAATTGAGCAAGTATGGTCGAAACTTTAGAGGTGTGAAAATAGCCGATCAATCATTGATATACATTCGTGTGATTGAAGGGCTCAAAAAGCCTGAACTTGCAACTGCATTAAATAAAATTGTGTTGACCGAAAAAGTAACCCAATTTGATGAGTTGCAACATAATTATGAAGAAGTGTATCTGAACAAGGGAAATGTATCATCGACTAAAGTAGCTCCCAGCAATATACGCAGCGAAATGCAAAATGCATTGAAATTGTATGTAGAAGAGCTCAAATGGTTGGTTAACACTTACGAGACTGAAGCATGGAAAACTTTGCAAAAAAATGTGGAACAACGTTTCAGCGAAGTGAATGTAACAGTAACTCGAAGAAAAGTGGAAGCTGCAAAAGAATAAAAAAAGAAAAGTTATCACTAAAACTGCCAAATAGACATTGTCAGTTTGGCAGTAAAATCCTTTATAAACTCCGGGGCATAGCTATGCTTACGGAGTTTTTTTTGTTTAGCAACCGAAACAGCATAACAAATTTAAATTTTTAGAAGTTAATTACATGCTGTAAATTGACATAACCTAAAATGCGGGTGCATTCTACTTTCTGTAATTTGACAAAACCGAAAATGCGGGTGTATTCTTCTTTCTGTCATTTGGCAAAACACAAAATGCAGGTGCATACTTCTTTCTGTCATTTGACAAAACACAAAATGAGGGTGCATTCTATTTTCTGTTATTTGACAAAACCGAAAATGAGGCTGCATTCTACTTTCTGTCATTTGACAAAACACAAAATGCGGGTGCATTCTACTTTCTGTTAATTGACAAAACCAAAAATACGGGTGTTTTTCGGATTCTGTTAATTATTAAAAGTTTGATTTCGTATGAATACTGAATTGTTTCAAATGAAAGAAATCAATACTTGCATAGTAAAAACTTCGGAAATTATTGGAAACTGGACTCAACATAAAACAAGTGACATAAATATTTGGACGAAAACAATGCAGCATTTTTGATAATAACACCTCACATCAACCCTCACTTTAAAAAGAGAAAGCTGCTCACTACAAAAAATTAAATTCGACTATATTATCTAAATATTTATTTATTGAGCTATTGAAAATAAAAATAAAAATATTTTTAAAATTTAATTGATGTTGGGTTAATATTATGTATATTTGTGGCTATTAACCTTACTAATAAAATAAGTGATGGAACAGCCTTTAATTGAGAGATTACTGCGACTTATGAAAATGCTTACTGCGAATAATACGCTCAGTATTGAAGATATTGCTGAAAGATTATCTACTTCTACACGTTCGGTTTATCGCAATATCGAAGCTTTTAAAAATGCCGGTTTTGTTATAAAAAAAACAAACAGTTACCCAAAACTCGATACATCCTCACGCTATTTTAAAGAAATCAGCGAATTGATTCATTTTACGGAAGAGGAAGCTTATATTCTTAAATCGGCAATTGAAAGTATTGATGAAAATAATTTGTTGAAACAAAATCTTAAAAAGAAACTCTATACGGTTTATGACTATAACATATTAGCTGAAACCATTGTGAGTGGTAAAAATGGCAAAAATGTAAAACTATTGGTAGAAGCTATTGAAAACAAGAAATCGGTGATATTACATAACTATTCATCAGCTCATGGCAATGATGTTCGCAACCGATATGTGGAGGCTTTTGCATTTACAACCAATTATGTTCAAGTTTGGTGTTATTGTGCCGAAGATAATACCAATAAGTTGTTTAAAGTTTCACGCATCGCTTCAGTGGAGATATTACCTGATAATTGGCAGTATGAAACTGAACACAAAGCCGGCTGTATAGATATTTTCAGAATGAATAGTTGCGAGTTGAAACACATACAACTAAAACTTGGCTTGCGTGCTGCTCATCTTTTAATCGAAGAATTTCCACTTGCCGAAGAAAAATTAAATACTATAAACGATAATACTTTTGTTCTTAATACCGATGTTTGTTCATTCGAAGGTGTTGGACGCTTTGTAATTGGGCTGCTCGATGATATTGAAATAATTGATTCACCTGAATTTGAGGATTATATTAAGGAAAGAATAAATAAAATTCAAAATAAATATGTATTGACATGAAACGTCAATAATTAATTATTTCTTTGCAATATATTTTTAAGTAAAACAAACAATTCAAAATGAGATTTTCTTTACAACTTGAAGTTATACGGAACAATTCAAAAAATAGTTTACCAATAAATTATCAGTATGAATTATCATCGTTTGTGTACCACACCCTTGCACAGGCCGATGAACAATATACTTCGTGGCTACACGAAAATGGATTTACCGTTGATAAAAAGCAATTCCGCCTGTTTTCATTTTCAAGCTTTGAAATACCAAATTATAAAATTGAGGCAGATAGAATTATAATTGATTGTGATAAGATAAAATGGTATATTAGTTTTCTACCCGAAAAAAGCACAGAACATTTTATACAAGGACTTTTCAATAATATCGAATTTAGCATAGGCGATTCAAAATCGAAAGTCAATTTCAGAGTTAGTAGTGTGGAAATGACAAATACTGAATTAGCCTACGAAATCTTAAATTTTCAAACTTTGTCGCCGGTCTGCATCACCAGACACGACCCCTTACAAAGGCAGGTAATATACGAAAATCCTGATAGTGAATATGCAAGTGAAGCTTTGTTTTTAAACCTAAAAAACAAGTATAAAGCTTATTTTGGACATGAATTTGAAGGAGAGAGTACTTTTGAATTTAAACTACTATCTAAACCACAATCCAAACTTATTACAATAAAAACTAATACGCCTGAGCAAAGCCGGGTGAAAGGATTTAAATTCAAATTCAGCTTGAAAGCCGACCCACAACTTATGCAAATTATGTATCATTGCGGTTTGGGTGAAAAAAATGCCATGGGATTTGGCTTCGTTGAAAAACTGGCAGCTACCAACCTGACAGGTTTTCAGAACCTGTCAGGTTTAAAAGCCCATAATCATGCAGAAAATGAAAAATTAGAATACGGTCAGTTTTATCATATTTACAACTGTGGCATAAATGCATGTAACTTGTTTAAGGATGAAGATAATTACAGGTATTTTCTCGATTTATACGATAAACACATCTCGCTAATTGCCGATACCTACGCTTGGGTATTGATGCCAAACCATTTTCATTTTATGGTGCGCATTAAAGATGAAGAGGTAGTGCGTGAAATTATCAATAATATTTCAACTTCAAAGCAGACAGGTTCTGAAAACCTGTCTGCTTTAGAACAAGAAACAGAAGTGGAAACAGAGAAACCGCCGCACCAATACTTTTCAAATCTTTTTAATGCATATTCCAAAGCATTTAATATACGTAACCATCGACAGGGAGCACTCTTTGAACGACCATTTAAACGCAAATTAATTAAGGATAAGCACTATCTTAAAAATGTTTTACTTTATATACATAACAACCCTGTTCATCATGGATTTACCAATAGTGCTATGGATTATCCCTGGAGTAGTTATCTATCTTGTGTATCGATAAAACCTACAAAACTGAAGCGGGAAAATGTTATTGGTTGGTTCGATAATGAAGCAAATTTTAAAAGCTATCATGATAAAAAACTGAACATTGTTGGAATTGAACAATGGCTGGAGTTATGAATTGTGTATTAAAGCCAACAGGTTTTTTACGTAAACAAAATTGCTTGTTAAAGTATTAAACCTGACATGTTTTTGGAAAGCTTTATATTAAGAGTGTCTGAAATATAGCGATTTACTGTTTTAAACCTGACAGGTTTTTGGAAACCTGTCAGGTTTGAAGTTGAAGATAAATATTTATATAAAAAATGAACATTGACGTGAAATGTCAATAATAATTTATTCTTTTGCGAAATTCTAAATATATGTATTATATTAAACGTTAAAGGATATTAGTAAAAATGAGACATATAATTGTAACTTAATAATCTTATAGTGTAGATGTTTTATTTTGTTGATATTTACATTGGTAATATTTAAAATTGGTATTTAACTTGAAATGAATATGATTAAATAAATCTATTTAAATGAACTAAAACTATCAATATGATAAAAGAACTGATAAATTTCACTAAAAATCTGGATGAGGAATTCAAGAACTTAGGTTCTTTACCTAAAGAAGGTTTGCACATACGAATGAAGCTTGTTGCAAACGAATCAGGAGAAACCAGCATTAATTCTTCGGACTTTGAGTACGAACAATATTCAAAAAAACTGAAACAAGAAGCTTCAGAGTTTTTAAATCAATGTAAACTTTTGCATCAAAACTCATGGTGTATTGATACTAACAAGTGTTATGATTTGCCAACAAAAGCTATTCATACTTGTTCGCCTTTTGCTGTGGCATTTAAACGAGAGCATTTAATTGGTGGAGAAAAATTTATAAAAAATATAGGCAAAAAGCAAATTTATGAGCGCTTTGGAGAATATTTTACTAAGGCTTTTGATTTTTTTGAAAACAAAGAAGATGCAGAAAAATATATTCTCTTTAAGCATTTTTTTACTCAGAACATTTTCACTTCAATACTTCAAGTTATAGAAGAAAATTATAAAGTTGAACGAATTAAGTTTAATGACGAACTTTTGCAAACTAAAGAACAACTAAAAAGCAGTACAAACAAATCTCAAAATGAAGAATTTAAAACTAAGGTTGCTTTAATTGAGCAAGAACTTCTCAAAGTAAAACCATTGGATAATAGCGATTATATCCTTTTTTATCTTGATTTACCATTGGATTTATATGAAAAGCTTCATAAAAGATATTTGGGCGAAAAATTGTTTGTTGTAGATAAATATAATACTTTACCAAATGAAAATGGAATTGTTTACGGAGCAAGCAATTTTATGAATGGTTTAAATGGGAATATGCCATTTTTAATGCATCAAACTGCTCCATTTGATATTAGTGGACGAATTTCAAATATAGAAGCAAAGACACTTTTTGATTTGCAAAATATTTTCCCAAACAAAACACTTCCAAATCCATTGCCTATTTTTATATATAAAGAAGAGCTGCAACATAAAGTCATTGGTATATTTAAAGAAAGTGAATTCAGGTTTGGTTATAAAGAAATTATTCAAAAATTAGTTGTAAATAATTTTGAAGATATTGGCAACTACTACCTTCTTTTTTGGCAAAATACAAAAGAGGGTATTGTTTTTAAAGATTTTGACTTTGTATCGAATTTTGAGTATTTAGTATTAAAAGACAAGTTTCTTACAATACTAAACTTGTTTGATATTAAAGAAAAAGGTGGTAAAGAAAATAAACACTATCCGCTTATTCAAAATATATTTGACTTTGAACAGCAAGTATTGAAACCATTTATCCAAAGTAAATTCTTACGAGTTGACTATTTTGGTGATTTGAATAAAGATGATTATGCAAAATTAGATTTGACCTTTAGTTCTTTCAGTAAATATAGAAAAGCAGTATATGACTACGTTTACAAATCTCAGCGAAACTCAATAGATGGCCATATATTTGACGAAATGGTTTTTAATTCAATAAAAGACGACATT
>CAMBSB010000007.1 GCA_945870155.1 Paludibacter jiangxiensis
ATCTCCATATCTCCATTTGAACTTCCATTAAAAAACGGGGTGATGTTGGCCAAGCGCCATCCTTTTGGTGGTAATTTTGGTGTCTTCGACGACTGCTTGCCCGATGGTTGGGGTTTATTGGTACTGGATCGTTATCTACAAAAACAAGGCATTCTTCCCAAAACATTATCCATCCTGGACAGATTATCACTTGTTGGGTCAGCAGGTAGGGGAGCATTAGAGTACCGT
The DNA here is from genome assembly GCA_945870155.1 of Paludibacter jiangxiensis. GTDB lineage: Bacteria > Bacteroidota > Bacteroidia > Bacteroidales > Paludibacteraceae > Paludibacter > Paludibacter jiangxiensis_A. The sequence continues at coordinate 229 of CAMBSB010000007.1, forward strand.
CCTGACCAAAGTGTAATGAGTAACGACGACACTGTCAACTTTGAACTTATGGCTGCCGAATCACAAAAAATTTTGCTAAGTAATTCATATCAGGGTCATTCTATTGAAACCTTATATCGTCAGGGAGGTTCGCCGGGTGGTGCGCGTCCCAAAATATTTACAAAATTTGATGGCAAAGAATGGCTTGTTAAATTTGGGGCTTTATCTGATCCGGCAAATATTGGTCAAATTGAATACGAATTCTCATTACTTGCCAAAAAGTGTGGCATTGATATGCCTGAAACACGCTTGTTTGAAAACAAGTATTTTGGAGTAGAACGTTTTGACCGAACACCGCTTGGCAAACTACACGTTGTGAGCGTTGCCGGTTTATTAAATGCCGATTATCGATTACCTTGTATCGATTATTTGAGTATATTTCAGCTCTGTCAGAAACTCACCCGGAATGTGCAGGAGATGTGGAAGCTATATCGCCTTATGGTATTTAATTATTTAATTGACAATAAGGATGATCATGCCAAAAATTTTGCTTTTATTCTACGTGATTGCGAATGGAAATTAGCTCCTGCATTCGATATTTTATCCAGCGATGGTATAAATGGTTACCATACAACATCTATCAATGACAGCATTACACCTACGAAAGAAGATTTAGTTGCAGTGGCTGAAAAAGCTGGTTTAGAAACCAAAAAAGCGATTGAAGTGTATAATGAAATGAAACTTATAGTTAGTATAAAGTCATAATAATTCTTCAAAATTATTTTTAATTAGCTAATAAACTGTGACATCACTGAAAAAAGAATGTCCGAAAATATAAAAACATTCGGGCATTCTTTGTTAACCTTAAAAAAAACTATTTTGTTAAACTAAACCTGATTCCTGTTCAAAGAGACTATGAACTGTATATAATGCATCACTATTATTGAATTTTCTGCTATACTTCTGCTAATTAAAAGTATAATTCTTTATCTTTTTATGTATCTGTTTATGTGACAAAATCATTTACAAGTCGCATATAGTGTTCAAATAAATATACTAAAATCATAGTAAAACTCATAATATCATTAAAACTCATATTTTTGAAAATTTTGCTACTGTATGCCTGATTTTGAAAAAAATCTAATTAGTAGTTATTGGTAATGGAACTACATCCCGATTTAAAATCATCCATTTCAATAGTTCTGTTTTCATTGTTTTTTCCTGATGTTCAAATTCCTTCTTTCCAGAAAGATTTATAAACTCATTGGGATCATTTTCAAGATCATATAATTCGAACATAGGGCGTTGTGAGCTAAACATATAGGTTTGTGAAAATCTTTCAGGCAATTTTTTGTCTTTGTTCAATTGTACTAACTCTTTCCAAAAATCTTCCGATTCAAAATCAACAGGGCAATAGGGTAAATTAAACATTGGGTTGTATATAAACTTGAACTTTTTGCTGATAACACAACGCGATAAATCGAAAGAAACTGAACTTCCCGGTAAAATGCTGGCATGAGTTCCTCTTACAGCAAAAGCATATTCACGTATATCTTTTTTGTCTCCTTCTATAACAGAAAAGAAACTCTTTCCTGTCATTTTCGGGTCGGGTTTAATACGAACCATATCTAACACCGTAGGTCCGATATCCTCACCAGATATTAAGGCATCAGTCGTAGTACCTGCCTTAATTGTTTTAGGAAATCTCATTATAAGAGGCACATGAATTCCATGTTCATACAATGTTCCTTTACCTCTCAATAATGCAGCCCCGTTATCCCCCATGAAAATAATAATTGTATTATCAAGAATTGCTTTTTTCTTAAGGACATTTAATAGCTTCCCTATTCGCAAATCAAGGCGTTGAATCTCACCATAATGACCAGATAAATCTTTGCGTAATAGTTTTGTATCAGGCATTCCAGAAGGGATGGTCAATGAGTCCGGATTAGGCTCATACTCTGGTGCTGTGAAACTCCTGTGTGGATCATTGAATCCTGCCTGCATAAAAAAAGGCTTATTACCGCGTGGCTGATTTAAAAACTCTTCGAACTGACTGATTGTTTCATCATCGTTACCAGTATGTACATAATCAAACCGGCTACTAAAAGTCATTAACTTATAATCAACAAGGTATTTATAACTACTCCCACTGGTATTTCCATCACCATCGAGGTGATATGACCTTCCACAAAGTCCGGTGTAATAGCCTTGTTTTCTGAGAAGTTCAGGGAAAGTGATAAATTGTTTGTCGAGTGGGGCAGTGAAACGTAGCATATCAACATCAACTACCGATCTGCCGGTCATTAGCGATGCACGCGATGGAACACTTTGAGGGGCAGTTACGTAAGCTCTTGTAAACAGAACTCCCTCATTTGCTAATTTATCTAGATTAGGTGTTTTTAAATCGGGATTCCCATAGCAACCTAAATAGGGTGCGCTATGATCGTCGGACAAAATCAAGAGTACATTTGGTCGTTTGTCAGCACCAAAAATTTGCTGTGACAATGCTATTAATGATACTCCAAGCATCAAAAATCTTGTTTGTAGTACTGCTAAACTGCTATTCATATTTTTCTGAATTTTGGTCATTCCATCCATTAATACCTGTTTTGATATTTTCAAGAGGTTGATCGTGAGCGGCTTCAAACTGACCAATAAGACCACCATTTACCCAAAGATGCTTTTTCATTTGATTAATAGCGTTTTGTACATCTTCGGGTGTACCAAAAGGCAGAATATTTTGACGACATATTTCGCCCCAATTCGTGATGTGTCCATTGCATTTAGCGGCTACTTTGTCGAGCCCCATGCACCAAACCTGACTGTTGATTGCATCGACACCCAGTTCGATAAAGTCATCGTACAAATCCAGGATATATCCATCGCTATGCATAAAAACAAATTTTCCTGCACTTTTCGCTATATCAAAAAGTCGTTTGTAAATCGGTTTAAATAATCTGCGCCAGCTTTCGGGGTCAATCAGAAGCGATTGTTGTGTACCCCAATCGTCGGCAAAAACAATAGCATCCACATCTGTTTCGAGCCACAAATCGAGGTAAGTACTGTAATAATCCTCCACAATTTCCTGCAATTTGAAAAACTCATCCGATTCAATAAAAGTATCCATCAGCAAATTCTCAGTTCCACGTAAAAATTGCATCCGTTCAAAAATGATAATCCAGCCTCCGAGTATGAATTTGTCCTTTTGCTCTGCGATAAATTTATTTGTATCAGAAAAATTATTTTTCCCGGACAATAAAATTTCTTTTGGGTTTTTGTAATCCCACACTTTCGAAAAATCTTCGAGCGGTGCAGTTTTAACTTCGCCAATGATTCCTGCCTGTCGGCTATTCCATACCGAACCCCACACATCGGTGTAAGAACCTACACAGTAATGGCGTGGGTCTTCAGTCGGGTCAACAAATGGCGCCCAAACAATATCAAGATCACTTTCAGCAACTACTTTTTCAAATGCTTCGCCATATTTTAATTTTGCAGCCGGAAGACACCATAAATTTACCGGAATTTTATCAGGATTTTCAAATTTCAAAGTCTGGATAACTCTTTCTTTACTTGTCATTGTATTTTTTTGTGTCGTAATTTATTCTTCGTTTATTTCATGTAGCAAAATTACTTAGTTTTATAAGAAATACAGATATATATTCTTGCCAGAAATTTTTAAAAGAAGCACCTATAACAGATTCTTTACGTTGAATTTTGAAAATGATTTGTTCATAGATAGGGCACTAAATAACAATTTGATCGTACCCTTACAGTATTTCGATAGTATATTGACGTTTTCCTTTTTTATTTGATCTTTATTTAATTCAAATCAACAAAACGTATTGCATTTTTTCAATAATTTACTATACTGTCTTTTGGTTCAAAATAAAAAAGGTGAATTGACACTTCACCTTTTTTAACACCATATCAATTAATACCTTATTTTATTATTAGTTTTCGTACTAAAGCCTTTTCCTCGTCCTGTACTTTGATAAAATACATACCGTTTTTTAAGAAGTCGGTGAACAAAGTAATATTTCCTTGTTCATTCGTATCTTTTTGATATACAATTCTGCCATTCAAATCAACAATATACAGATTTTTACTTCCGGAGTGGTTAAAACCTTTCATCGAAATAGTTACATAACCATCCGTAACAGGATTCGGATATACATTCAGTTCATTATCAATTTCAACCTTTTCAGTTTGGGAAACAATCATTGCTTTAGTTGTTCCCTTACTTAGCCAGCACTCGTCAATATCAAATGAAGTTGTTCCTGAAGTTGTTTCATAATAAAATTCAGCGTTTTGCAAAGTCCCACTCCATGTTGGGCTTAAAACTCCCGAAACGTATGTCCAGGTGGTACCTACTGATGTACCTGAAGTACTTGTCCAATAATCGGTGTTATTGTACCTATATTTCATAGTAATCTTCATTGTTGATGTGCCGGAAGCCATTTTGACCCACGCACCTGCGTAATATGAGCATGATCCTTGATCTGAAACTGCATTTGTAACATTCTGTTTTGGTCCGCCCCAAGCTGCTGTTCTTGAAGTAACATTACACGCAAGATAGGAAGTTGCAATGTTGCAACTCTGCGCCGACCAGTTGGCTGTCGAATTTGACCACCCCGGATTAAATAATAAGCTATTGGTTTCATAAGCGCCAGCATCTGGACAAAATACATAGCTTTTTCCGTTAAAATCATTTGAATAATCAACCCAAGTTCCCCAATTTATTGCTACCGAACCATCTTTTAATGAAAGATCTAATGGAGCTGTAACAGATTTAAATTCAGGATTCTGTCCATATACTTCATTTGAATTAAGTGTCGTTCCAACCGGACTATTGGTGGGAGAATAAAAAATATTATTGTTATGGGTAAAAGTAGAGGCGGTAAATCTGTCAAAATTTGAATAATACACAATATTGTTATTAAAAATAAACTGATATGAAGTTGTCTCCTGAGTATTTGCTAGTTGAATAATTCTTCCAGACCCTGTTCCTTGATTTGCAAAAATTGTATTATTCGTTACTCTGATATCGCTAATGTTAATGCCAAAATTGCCTGGGATAAGATGGATTAAGAATACACTTGACCCGGTACAGTTTTCGAACACATTGGAATAAACTTTCATGTTATTGAGAGAGCCTTCCCTACCTCCCATTTCAATTCCGCCACAACAGTTTTTTGCATAATTATGGTGAATATTTGCATTGTTAACTGTCGCAGAAGAATTTTCACACCAAACTTCGACCATGCCCCCATCATATCCATAATCATAAGAAGATGCTTTACAATTTATAAAATTGTTATATGCCACTTCCGGATAATCAACTGATGTAGATACTTCTGCATTTAGTATCACTCCCACAGCACCAGCATCATCATCATTTTCGGGTGCACTTGCACCTTAATCATTATGTTGCATTTTTAAATCTTTAAATGTATTGTGGTGAACATAACAATAATCACCTTTGATTGCAACGCCAAAAGCTACGATGGTTATCCAACAGTTCGATACTTCGCCATTATTTCCTCCCAATGTTATTGCACTATACGTGGTATTATATATGCTGACATCAGAGATTTTAAAATTATTTCCTGTGACATTAAAAACAGTCCACCCTGATGGGTTTGTAAATTCCGGATTGTTGCCTGTTCCGTATCTCCCAATGGTTATATTATTGGCGCTGATTGTATAGATACCAGCCGTATTCACCACTCCTGCTTTAAAATATATAATATCATAAGCAGCCAGACTAATTGACCAAAAATTGTTTTTAGGAGTTGATGGCGATAAGCCATTGCCATTTGTTGATGCACTTGCATCTACAAAATAAGTAGTTGCATTTGTTACGTTGAGGCATACAGCCAACAACACAAATAGAAATGTAATTTTTTTCATGGGTATTATTTTAATTGTTAAACATTCCCTTATGAGGTTTTGCACACTATCATATCTCGATAACAAAATTACCTGATTTTATATGAATTACTGATACATATTCTTGCCAGAAATTATAAATTTCTTTAGTGTTCGTATTGTAAACTGTACTTCTCCGTCATTTTTCTACGTTCTTCTAAATGCATATCGTCTCCAATGTTTTTTTGCTGTTTGTACAATTCCTTTTTGAGACCAGCAATAATCTTTTGATATTCCGGATTATTGTATTGATTGGTCATTTCATTCGGATCTTTTTGCAAATCATAAAATTCCCACATGTCTTCGGTATAATAAAAATGCATAAGTTTATACCTGTTGGTGCGTAGGCCGTAATGAGGAAGCACATTGTGCCATTTCGGATATTCATAGTATTGATAATAAACAGATTTTCGCCATTTTTTCTCAACTTTTTCATTTTGTTCCAGCAAGGGTTTCAGGCTTTTTCCCTGCATGTCTGCAGGAATTTTCACTCCGGCATAATCAAGCAACGTTGGAGCAATATCGATATTGGCTGCTAAAAGATTGATTTTAATCCCGGCTTGAATATTTTTCGGAAAACGGATGAGGCATGGCATCTGGAACGATTCTTCGTACATCCATCGTTTGTCGTACAAGCCATGTTCGCCCAGAAAGAAGCCCTGATCGCCCATATATACAATAATTGTATTTTTATCCAGTCCGTTTTTTTTCAGATAATTGAGCAAACTGCCCACATTATCGTCGACAGAACGGACGCAGCGTAGGTAGTTTTTAATGTATTGCTGAAATTTCCAGTTTTTCAGTTCCTGCCCTTTCAGGTTCGGATCAGGTGTCCAGAACTGATTTTTCCCCGAACCACCATATTCCAACCAATCGGCGCGATCCTTTCCGGTCAATCCCGGAGGCGGAACCTGTTTCAGGTCATTACGCGACAAATGGTTTTCGATGGTTGCCATCGATTGACCCGCCGTTTTTTCACGGGTTTTGTAATCGTCGTTGAAAGTTGCCGGATAAGGGAAATCCATATCATCCCACAAATGCTGGTATATGCTGTCGGACTCCCAGGTGCGGTGGGGAGCTTTGTAATGCAACATAAGCATGAACGGTTTCGCTTTATCGCGCCCTTCGTCCAGCCATTTCAAAGCCGCATTAGTAGAAAGATTTGATTCGTACCCTTTTTCCTTTTCCACTTTTCCATTTGTTTCAAACAAAGGATCCCAATACATACCCTGTTGGTTCGAAGCTGCATGGATTTTATAATAGTCGAACCCCACCGGCTTGCTCATCAAATGCCATTTCCCGAACAGGGCGGTAGCATACCCGTTGCTATGCAGGATGGTTGCCGTGGTTGGTTGGGTGTTGTCAAACACAATTCCACCTTCGTTCAGGTAAAGACCATGTGTAGTACTGTATTTTCCGGTAATGAGGCATGCACGACTCGGCCCCGAAATAGAATTGGTGCACAGCATGTTATTGAACAAAGCACCTTCGTTGGCAATCCTGTCTATATTCGGTGTCGGGGCTAATTTTGCATAAATACCTCCGTACGCACTGATAGCTGGTTTGGCATGATCGTCGGAAAGTATAAAAATAATGTTTGGCCTTTCGGTGTCCGGTTTATTTTTATCAACGGCATGCATTTGAAAAGCACCAGCCATTCCAATAAATGATAATAATTGTAACTTCATGGCATTTGAAAATCTTCTGTTTATAGAATTATATTTATTGAATATAAGCAACTTACGCAAATCTCATTTCGTTTTATTTCTGCTCATCGAAGCTAAAATTCAGTTTCAAAGCAGATTTGTCGGGATTGGTGAGAGCAACCACTAAATTTTTCCCGTCATTATTCAACCAGGGCTCTTTCAGCCAAGCGCAATTGGGCATAATGTTCAGTTTGGTTTTACCATTTGAATAATTTATAAAGTATACACCTGTTCCATTGTAAGTGACATAAGGAGACGTGCCATATCCTATAATTTGTTTTACACCTGCTGAAATTTTGGGATAATTTTCATCCACAAATGAATTGGAGTAAATAAATTTTTCGGGTGAAGAAAAAATACAAACATCCTTTTTGTATGAAAACATATAATTTTGTGTAACTAATTCGGTTGTATTGGCAGCTACATAAGTATCATAGAGTGGTGTAGCGTTAAAGATTTCTTTTGCTACCATGAACGATGCAGCCTTCCTTGGAGTACATTTGAGATTTAAAAAATGAGAACCTAAGTTATTGTGAAGAGCATTAATGGGCATAGTGTACCGCCACATAGTGGCCATTTGAACCCCTAAAGAGCGAAACAGTTTTGCCTGAGCTGCATATAAATAAGCGCTTTGATTAAAGAATGTTTCAAATTCATATACTACTTTTGCTTTGCTTTTAAAACCGGCATCCCTTGTCCAACCATACCAGTCGCGATTGTTGTATGCGTCCCATAGCCAATTCGAAAAATCGGTATGAGAAAGATCTTTACGAAATTCCCAATAATCTGAAGGAACCAAATCCTGCCCCGGATAATTACAAAATGATACTACTTCAGCTTTCGATTTTTCCACAGCACTAAAAACATCTTCGTGATCAATAATCATTCTGTGCCAGTTGCAATTCCAAATGACCGGATGTTTACAACCAGTTGCCCGTATTTCATCGTATATCCTGTTAATGTACTGCAACACCAGTGCTTCACGAAAATGTTTGAAATTCGTAATCGAATCAGTTTTACCAGATATTTTTAGCCAATTCTCATACTCTTGTGAAGCGACAGATTTTTTAATTTCGCTGTATTTAAAATAAGTGGGTTCATTTATGATTTCCCATGTTACAATAGAAGGATCTGATTTATAGGCTTTTTTTGTGTATGGATTAACTCTGTTTAAAAGCTGTTTGATGTAATTTTTGGATTTGGCAACCATAGTTTTATCAAATATCCAGTTGGGTCTATCCTTCCATTCGGTGTATTGATTCATAAATGAGTTTGGAACAGTCGCATGTCCCATGTGATTTAAAAAACTAAAAGACAAATACATCCCTCGTTTTTTGGCTTGAGCAATCATGTAATCCAACATCTCGAGGTAAAGAGTATTTATCAGATTTCCCTTATCGTCTGTAAAATCAGCAGGTGTCAGATGACAGCGAATAAGCTGGCAATTCATCAGTTGTAATTCATCAAGACTACGATTGGTAGCATCCTTTGCTACTTTTTTATTCCAGGCAATGCCCGCAGGTTTCATGGAAAAATTGTATTCCCATGATAAACAGGGCTGTAAATTAACGCCCCATAATGATAGCTCTTTCCCATCCGGAAAATACAACCGTCCGTTTTCGACATACACAAAATTATGTTGTCCGAAGGCTTCAGACACCATAAGTAAAAACAAGGCTGTTATAATTGTTTTAATAGATCTCATTGCGATATAATATGTTTATATATTACGCATTATTCATGTAAAGTTCCCAAATCAGGGTTACAAGAAACCATGCAACCGGCAACGCAAAAATCCAGATAATTAGACCTTTCCACGACTTTAAACCTACCCAAGGACCTTTCACGTCTTCAAGTGTCCAAATGGTGAGATTAGTAAGTTGTTCAGGAGTCTTTGGTCTTTCGAAACGGCTTCCAATAATTCCAACCAACATGGCAATTATAAATTCAAGCGTACCTATTACCGAAAAGTTTAATTCGTAAAGAGTTCCCTTGGGTGCATAATGCAAAATCGTTCCAACGGCTACAGCAATCACCACACCATAGAAGGATGATTTTGGAGCTGTTTTAGTAAAGAAAATACCAAGAATGAATATGGCAATAATAACACCCAACACATCGCCCATAAATACTTGAATGAGTTCATAAGCCGGAATTCTTTGTTTTGAAGCATTGATAAAAATTGGTAAACAGAGCAGTACACTTGCAGCTATTACAATTTGAAGAACCTGAGTTGCATTTTTATAATGAGATGCAGCTGCATTTTTCTTTATCATTCTTGCGTAAATATCCTGAATAAGCAATGTCCCAGTGGCAGACAACAGACCGGATTTGGATGAAAATAATGCTGCAATTAATCCTACCATAAGCAATCCTTTTAAACCTGCGGGAAATTTTAATAACAATTGCATAAATGCATCGTCTGGGTTTAAGTTTGGATATACTTTATGCATGGCTACACCAACAGCATAAGCAAGAATATATATGAATGCATTTGCTGCACCGGCCATAATAAGTCCCTTTTGTGCATGCGATTCGTCTTTAGCTGCCAGAAAACGCTGTGCCATGGAGAAATTGCAAACGATCCATGACAAACCTGCAATGACGCAGAAAGTTATGACAGCCGGAAAGGGATATAAATCCTGATTAAAAATACTGAAATGCATGGGTGGAATTAAACTTTTCATGGGAGTGCCGGCCTTTCCAAGTTCAGTCATCTCGCGAATTCCAGGGAAACCGCCAACTAAAATAAATCCGGCAATTCCAACACCTAAAATGGCAGCAATCAATAGAGCCGATTGAAACACACTCATTGATAGCATAGTGCGCACTCCCCCCATTGTAACGATAAAAGCACAAATTCCTATCATTAAGGCTGAACTCCAAAACAGATCCCAACCTAAGAAATTGTGCAACAACACACCACCCATATAAACACCATAGGCCAGCCAGCTAATCATCATCAACGACATGATTACAGAAAAAACAGCACGGGAAGCATAACTAAATCGTTTTTCGAGATACTCAGTTGTTGTGGTAATCTTGGACCGCCAATATACAGCAATAAAAAACATTGCAGAAAAAGTTGCAGTAAACCAGATGTGAACTGCATTCCACTGTACTAGATAAAAGCCCCAGACAAACGCTAATGCCGTATTGCCCATAATGCCGGGATCAAACATGGTACCAATCAGTGCCATCCCTGTCTGAAACCAATTTAAATGCTTGCCCCCAGTTATAAATTCTTCAGCTTTATCCTTCTTGTATTTAATTGCATAAAAGACACTTACACTTATCATGATTAAAAAAAAGGTGCTAACAATAATTACATCAATATATTTTCCCATGGATATTATTTTCTAATTCAATTATTTGTAAATTCGGATACACTCGTAAAAATTATACTTCAATTCAAAGCGTCCGTCATTCACTTTTGTAATTGATTTGGTTGAAGTAGCCATCCATTTTCCTTGATCGTTGAAGCTACCTGTTTCGGCTTTTACATCAACTGGGAAATAGAATGTACATTTATTATCGGCAATCAGGTAATAATCACCTTTATAATTTAACACAAAACCAACCCCTTGGTCTTGCCATGAATTTAAAGATTGAAATCCAATTTTAAATCCATTCAATTCTTTTATTTCAGAATAGTCAGATGCTGGCATTTTTGTAGCAGTATTAAAACAAATCATGTTTTTTGCAGAGCTCTCGGCAACCTGTACCGAAATTTTATACAATGCTCTATTAAACAGTTGAATATCGAAGGTTTGATGTAGATAAATCCAATCATCGCCATATATACCGGGTTTGTTCCAAATTTTATCAAAATCGAGACGGTAAATATTGTAAAAACCACCATTTGCGAGTGCTTCGGCAATAAGCGTTGATGAATTTTCATAAGCGGCATTTTCAGCTATATGTGGCATTTTGGTTTTGAATTTCACAGTACTATGTAGGACATCTAACTCTTCGGTATAAATATCCAACCCGTGACAGTCAATATATTCGAGACTATCAATCAAAGGCTCATAATTTTTGGATGCCAGGTTTACACGAGTAACAATAGAGTAAGGTGAAGTTTTTATCACCTTTCCTAATGCATTGATATAGTTTAAAATAACCTTTTTATCTTGTAAAGACCATTCCATCAAATTGGGTTCATTTTCAATCTGAAAAATGACTACACGATGGCTGGTATCTCTTTTATACAGATAATTCATCATCGCACGAATGGTAGTAGATTCAATTTCAAGTAGTTTTTTATTAGAATAATTCGCCACATGACACATTCCCATATCATATTTTTTAACTTCTTCAACTGATCCATTTTCATCTTTTACGAAAAAAGAAGAATCATTCAAAATAAAATCAGGAGCGAATCGTTTGTCAAGTCCACCACAGAAATTACTTCCACCCCAAACTATATCCAATCGCATATTGAATTTTTCCGCTTGTTTAATCACTTTATCCAAAACAGACCAATCCATTTTTCCTTTTTGGGGTTCTATGCTTCGCCATGGGAACCATAATGTAAATATATTATAACCAACATCATGGGTTTTGCGCATGAAAAGTTCATAATTTCCATCGGCGGGCAACCATGCCTGTACTGAATTGTACAAGAATGGCTTTCCATCTACTTCTATATAGGTCTTTCCTTCAGCGGTTGTAACAAGCTTCGAAACAACATTCTGTTTTTTACTTTTGATTTGTTGTGCTTCTATTTTTTGACTACACGTAAGTGTAATCAAAAACAGAACTGCTATAAAAGTTATTCTTACCATCTTGCTTTTTTTATAAACCTTTAATACATGCATCTACAATTTCACTCAGCGATCCTACTGCAAGGCAAATTGCAAAATCGGAAGCACCATAGTATAAATGTAATTCATCTTTATCATATTTTGCAAAAGCACCACAAGGGAAAATAGTATTATCACAATTTCCATGCTTTTCGAAGCTCAATTCGGGCATCATCAAATAACTGTTGGTTTTTCCAATAACTTTCCAGGGCTCTTTCAAATCGAGCAGCATTGCACCTATATAGTAATAGGTACCTCCGGCAGGCGAAAATACTCCGTGAATAATATCTAACCACCCTTTGTCGGTTTTAATAGGAGGTGTGGGACCAATTTTTTCTACGTTCCAAAAACGATATCCGGCAGCCAAAACCGGTTTGAATGAACCCCAGTGAACCAAATCCGGCGAAGAACTAATCCAAATATCTCCATTACTGCCATCTCCACCACCTGGTCGGTCTAATTTATAGTACAAACCGTTTATTTTTTCAGGAAATAAAGATGCACCACGATTTTTAGGGGCTGTAATCACATCAATTCGTTCGTAATTTTCAAAATCTTGTGTACGGCCTAACATACCCACCGGGCTATCATAACCTTCTACCATTACAGGGGTTATAATATAATACCAATCATCAATTTTGGTAACACGGTTATCTATAAAATGATGATAAAGATTAAAAGGATATTCATTACTTTGTGTGGAAATAAAGTCTTTATCCGATAGTTCAAAATTGATTCCATCCATACTACGGGCAACACGAGTTTGACCAACATCTCTACCAAAACCTTTGGTTGCTGCATGTTCCACAACCGATACCAAAAGGATTGTTTCATCACCAAATTGCACTGGTGAGGGGTTATAAAGTTGTGCAACACCGGGATAATCTTTAATGTGAATCAATGGATTAAGCGGTGAACGCTTCATGATTTTAGTTGCATCTTTCATCTTTCTCTCTTTTTGTTTTTTTAATAATAGTCGTTTTGTTATACTTTTTGCATTATTTATTATTGAACTTTTGCAAGCACGATAACTTGTTGATTTATAATATAAAAATCTCCTTTTAAAAGTTTATAACTCTTCAATTTTTAGATTATCTATCGTAAGATTACCTATGTTCCCGCCCCAACATGTAGCTATTATTACTACATAACCATTTGTGAAATTAGCAGTAAATTCGCCAGTACTAGCATTTATACCACCTTGATATTTACCTGCCTGTGGGAAAGTACCTGAACCAGCAGTTGAAAAGTTCGGTGCAGCCATCCATACATCCAATCCTGTGAAAAAATTATGCGCACTACTCGTTTTGCTATATGCAACGCCATCAGTAGGTTTCACTGAAGACGCTATAAAGAAAAATTCTGCCGATTTAGCTCCTGTCCAGGTTGCTTGAGCCGTAAACTTGTATTTAACACCCACTGTCAATGAAACAGGATGATAAACTGTAATTGTTCTGGTTACATTTCCTGTACCATAGTTCATTGTTAAAACACCGTTTGCAATTTTCACTGCGTCGCTAATAGCAGGAATTGTTCCATCGTGGCTTGCTGTCAACCAGTTTAACTCGCTCCCTGTTCCAAAATCTCCATCCTGAAGAATAATTGGGGCTGGTAAAAAGGACGAGCCATTAATTATAACATTTGTTGTTGAAAGGGCAGGGTTTAAAGTATACTTTGTTGGGTCAGAAATGCCAACAGATAAACACATTTTTTTTGTAGCATAGTCCGGATAGTTTGCTTGCAACTTTTTCAAATCCACCAATAGGTAAAAAGTCGCTGAACGTTCACCATCTTTTACAGATACTTCAGTTGGTAATGTATATGTGTCGTAAGGTAATGCTACACCTTTTAGCGTTTTAGTTACCAAGGCATTAGTCAAATCCAAGCTTGAAGCAACTTTTACCGAAAATGCTTCCTTGGTTTGTAAGCCCGACCGATAAACTCCTAAAATCACTTTCAAGGTTTTAGTAGTTGAAGTTGAGTCAATTTCATAGTTATTAGTTTCCATATTGGCCAACGGCACCGGAAAATTATTCGTAATGCCACCATCGCCCATACTTGCCTGAGGCATATATATTTTAGCATCACCCCATTGCGTATCGTTCACATCAGGGTCACAGGCAGAAAAGCCTATTGCCATCATTAGCAAGATAATTAAGATATTTCTTTGCTTTATAAGTTTCATATTGTTCTTCAATTTATCATTAATATTAAGTTCAAATCATTTCACTTACCAATTTGGATTCTGAGTAACAATACCATTTGTTTTTGTTACTTCAGTCTGTGGTATTGGATAAAAATACATCTTTGTTGCGTCAAATTTTCTATTCTGCACATCAAAAGTTGTATAAGTAAAAGTTCCATCGTTATTATTTGTTGCTCTGACTCCTTTTATTACCTGGTTCAATACTGTTCCCGCATCTTTCCAACGGATTAAATCCCAATAACGATGCTCTTCAAAAGCGAGTTCAATTCTCCTTTCATGTTTTATACGGTCTCTCATTTCATCTGCGTTAGTAGCTACCACATCCGGCATTGAAACTCCAATACGTTTTCGGACTTTATTAACAGCCTGACGAGCAGAAAGTCCAGTACCATTATCAAAATCGGGACCGTAGGCTTCGTTCATGGCTTCGGCATAGTTCAACAACACTTCGGCATAACGCAAGAAAATCCAACAGTGTACAACCATTTGATTTTGGGTTAAATCAAGATTATCATTGAGATATTTCTTTAAATAATAGCCCGTTTTAGAAGTGTTTGTAATGGTATAGTCATCTTTTCCTCCCAACCACATTTGCATTGTTCTTCCATTCCAGGTGCTGTTGTTTGTAACAACAGTATATCCTAAGCGTGGGTCTTTTTTATCGTATCTGTTCAATGGATTTGGCGTACCTCTATCTTCATAAGCCGAAACTAAATTTTCAGAAGGTGTTACTCCTGATTTCCCTCCTGGTGTAGTGATTGGGTAATTTGCTTTTTCCGGATCATTTATACTACCGGCTCTTACAGCCATAATCACTTCATTGTCGAGAACGCTTTGATTACCTATAAATAAAGCCCTGTAATCTGTTGATAGTGAATAAACATTCATATTAATTACATCCCACGCAGCCTGAGCAGCTTTTGCCCATTTTTGTTTATCGTTTGTTGGATTATGAAGTGGGCTTGCTGCATAAAGTAAAATTCTGGCTTTTAATGCAAGCGCTGCTCCCTTTGTAAAACGTCCATCTGAAGCTTGATCATACACCTTCCAGCTTGTTTGTAAACTATCCTTTACATAATCAATTTCACTGACCATATATTTCACAATGCTATCGTAAGGCGACCTTGCAATAGGGGGCATAGATTGTCCAAGTGGAACATTAGATTTTATAAGTGGCACATCGCCATACCGTTTTGTCAGTTCGAAATACAAATAAGCTTTCATAACATGAGATTCTGCTCTTAACCAGGTTACATCAGCAACATCTCTTTTATACTGATATTGATGATCCGTCAACGTGTCTCTTTGATATGCAAGTTGTTTTTTGTAATTTACAGAATAATCCAGGAAGTTATTAATATTGCGAACTCCCTGATATAAATATGTATATGAATTGTCCGGATTATCATAAGCATTCCAACTACCTTCGTTAAACTTTTGCACATTTGATGGACTAACTGTTTGTACAGCTTCATCACTCATTGCTGCCGCAAAGCTGTTATCAATTCGCCAAAAACCATTCGCTATGTATACATAGCCAGACATACCCTGATACTTAATATTCGCATAGTTTGAATTTAGTGTCGAAAGGGTATCTAAGGTATCAATTTTAGTATCCAGCAAATCACAACTTGTAATTGCCGTTGATAATACTATTAGAAGAAATATCTTTTTCATTTTCATATATTTAGAAATTAACAGTTAAACCAACATTATACGATTTTAAAGCTGGATAACCACTGAATGATTCTGGATCGATATTGTAGTTATTCATTAGCGAACTTAATGTAAGCAAGTTTATGCCACTGACCGACAGTCTCACATTCGAAAGTTTTAATTCTTTGAGTAGGCTTTTTGGCAAACTGTATCCAAATTCTAAATTTCTTAGTCGTAAGAAATCGGCACTTTTTATCCACAGGCTTGAATTCTGATAATTGTTATTATTACCCATAGTTGATAAGCGGGGATAAGTTGCAGTTACTCGTGTATCAATTCCCTGATCAGGATAATATGCCCATCTACCTTTTGTAATATCATACGCATTTCCATTGCTTTCGAATGCCACTACTTTATTCCGTGCTACAGTTAGCAAATTGACATCCCTGTTTGCAATTCCCTGGAATAGAACTCTAAGGTCAAAACCACGGTAATTTGCTTCTGCATTAAATGCATAGGTCAGGTTTGGATAATTTGATTTACCAATTTTAGTCTTATCACGTGCATCAATAAAACCATCCTTATTCAAATCTTCATATTTAATATCACCAGGCTGCACAGCACCAAATGAAGGTGATGGCATTCCGGTTTTCAAAGTACCATTTGGATTAAAGTCGGAAATATCATAAAATCCAGCTGATTGGTAGCCGAACATTGTACCAATGCTATTGCCTGTACTTTGAGCCAATAGAGAAGGTGGTGCTATTTCAGCCAAATAATCAATATTGTCGTGAAGATATGTTAGATTACCACCAACTGAATAATTTAATTTACCCACGTTATTTGAATATTGAAGGTTAACTTCAACACCCGAAGTAGTTACTTTTCCAATATTCATATATGGCGCATCCAATCCGTAAACATCAGAATTTGAGTTTATCTGAGTAACAATACCTGAGCGTTTATCTATGAAAGCATCTGCTGTAATTGATAAACATTTTAATATTTGGGCATCAATACCAACATTATATTTCATACTTTCTTCAGCAAAAATATCAGGATTAGGGGTATAAGCAAGCATTAATCCTGAACCATTATTTATACTTGAGTTTCCAAGTTTAAAGCCACCCTTCCATGAATAATATTCCTGATATAAATAACGGGGACCGTTGAAACCATCGTAAGCAGATTTACCTGCAGAAGCTCTAACTTTCAACAAGTCAATTGCTGTGTTATTTTTCAAAAAATCTTCATTGCTCGCTATCCAAGCGGCAGAAACTGTGGGGTAGAATCCATAGCGATTTCCTTTTCTGTAATTATCTGAGCCACTTACAGCAAATGCCACCTCTCCAACATATTTATCGGCATACGAATAATTAGCTTTTCCGGCAATATTCTGAAAAGCGTATTTTGTATTCAACCCCGCAGCACCATTTTGGTTTGCATCCACATTGTATTCATATTGCAAATAGCTCAATGCAGACGAAATTTTATTTAAACCAATTTGTTTGTCATATCCTAAAACAGCTTTCAAGTGCGTCCAATTCCATTGATTTGTACCATAATCATCATATATTGAATAATTTGTGGCTTTATCGGTTGTCTGTTGTACGTCACCAATGTATCGGGCGTATGTTTTCGTAACATCTTTCGATCCTCTGGTCCAAGAATTTATCGATACAGCTTCATATACATATAATCCAGGTGTAATAAAATCAAGTTTTTCTTTCAACAAAAAATTTGCTTGGAGGTTTCTGTCTCGGGTTGAAAAAAAACCCTGGTCTGTTATTGAAGCTAAGGGATTATCAGGATAAATGCTGGTTCCTGTCCATGATCCATTTGTATTTTTTTCATTGTAGATATTATTTGGGTATCGTTCTAAATTATTCCAAAGATTTCCACCTGCATAACCGGGATATCTTCTGTCCTCAATTCTTCCACTTAAATCAACTTTACCTTCAAAATTTTTGAACATTTTGAAGTCAAAATTAGATCGAAGATTAAATTGTTGTAATTGTGCATTCGAATGTGTATCATTTATGGGGGTTTTGTAAAGTCCCTGAGTTTGAGTAAAACTTCCCATTATAAAGTACCTGGCGGCATCTACTCCACCCGAAAAACTTGCATCGGCAGACAAATAGGGCGTGGAAGATTTAATCACCTTTTCATACCAATCGGTATTTATACCTTTTCCGGATTTATAATCGTCCAATTGTTGTTGATTATACTTTGGTGTCCAGATTCTGTTATTATCATTACTTGCTGCCTCATTGAATAGCGAAGCGTAATCATACGAATTCAATGGTTTTGTAATTTCAATAGGTTGTTGCATTCCTGATCGAACCTGTAATTTTACTTTGTTTGTTCCAATTTCCCCCATTTTGGTTGTAATCCAAATTACCCCATTTGCTCCTTTCATACCAAAAGTTGCCAATGCTGCTGCATCTTTTAGAATGGACACACTTTCAATTTCGGCTGGATTAAGGTATTGCATAAAGGAAATAGTAGTCTGAAATCCATCTACATACACAGCATAAGAGCCATAATTATACGAACCAATACCACGAATTGTCGTCCATGCTCCATCATAACCCGGTTCGCCAGAACCTTGAGCTACGTGCACTCCCGGAAACAAACCATACATTGCATTCTGGAAATTTGCCGTTGGTGTTCTTTGTAAAGTTTCTCCACTTACAGAAGCCACAGAAGCAGTTGAATACAACTTTGAATTTTTCAGCAAATCGGCAGCCTCAAACACTTTTTGGTCGTTGATTTTTGAATATCTTTTCAACGAATCAGTTTGTTGAGCATGGATTGAGGTATTAATCATCAGCAGAACCACTGCCATTAATAATTTTACCACATTCTTTGTTTTATATTTGTTTTTACACATAAGATTAACTTTGTCGAATTAATAAATTAATAACCTGGGTTTTGTACTAAGTATCCAATACTGGCTTCTTTAATTGGGAATGGACTTAAAAACTGACTTGGACTCCAAAATGCATTATACATGGGCTTTACGCTATATTTTAAATAAGCACTTGCATTGTAAGCATCTTTACCATTTACATAAGTAAATACAAATTTTTTTCTTGGACCGCCAATCCCATTTGTGCCAATATCACTTAACTTCCAATGTTTTACATCATACAACCGGTGAGCCTCCTCGTAAAACTCAACTGCCCATTCTCTTTGAATTTTTGATCTTAGAATTGTTGGGTCAGTATCGGTTAAAGCAGGTAGTCCTGCTCTGTCTCTAATTACTTTCAAATTTTCTAACGACTTACCGGAATTTCCAACCTCATTATATGCTTCTGCTAAATTTAAATAGAATTCAGCCAATCGATAGATAGGGAAGAATAAAGAGAGACGATTGCCCGCATGCCACCAAAACTTAACACGTCTGCCACATGCTTCGGTTCCACCGGCACCACCATCCCAGGTGCCTTTATTATACATAACCGTCGTACTCCAGGCATTGTCATTCGGATTGTTCCATGCATCGATTCCAGCACCCATTGCTGATGCTTTATAGCGAGGCTCCATATCATTAATTCTTGTGCTGTAGTCAGCGTAAGGTGTCTCTGTGCTTCCAGGCCATGTTTGTTCTGTACCATCGGCTTTCGCATATTTTGTCAGTTGGTTATAACTCATGCTATTAGCTGCTCCACTCTGTCCGCGTGGATCATAATAATTACCATTATTACCATCTGTAGGATTTTCAAGATTATAAGCAATCAGCACTTCAGAGTTATTGGGTGCTGAACAAGCTTTACCATAATCATCGAGTGGATTACTTGTATTAATAATTTGACAGCCATTGGCAGTAGCCCAAGTAATAACAGCTTCAGATGCGTCAATAGCATCTTGCCAACGCGATTGTTGATAGTCGCCAAAGCATATTAAATTGTTATTATGTCCAAAATCCATATAAGGCGTCGCACTGTTAAATAAAGGGCGAGCTGCAAACATAAGTGCTTCAGCTTTTATAGCTAATGCAACACCTTTAGTTACTCTACCTTTATAAATATCCGGGTAACTATTTGGTAAGCCAATGGCTGCTTCATCACACAACTTTACAATAAAAGCTAATACATCTTTTAAAGGAGACCGTGGAATTTTAGTAAAATCATCCGACGAAAGCACTTTATCAATGATAGGTACCCCACCATAACGTTTGAACATCTCTTCATAACGATAAGCTATCAATGCTTTCATCTCAGCCTTAACCTGAATTTTTTCTTCAGCAGTCATATCTACTACTTTATCTATATTGTCAATCACCAAATAGTTGTGTCTGATAGCAACATAATTAAAAGAAAAACCATCATCGCTCAAGGGCATACCAGTTCCATCGTTTGCAACCATGCCATTGTGTGAAATCATCCAGCCATCTTCCCAATTATATTTATCAGCACAAATCTCATCGGAGAGATGACTTAATGTACCCGATCTTAATCCATAAACCCTGGTTGCATCCCAATTTAGGATAGTTATCCCGGCTCTCAAACTGTTACTATAGGCTTGTGCTATTGCACCCAGAGATTTTTGTTTCGTAGAGAAAATAGAATCCGTCATAAGATCACTCCCAAAAGGCTTTTGCAGTATACTATCTGCACACGATGAGAGCGTCAAACTTATTATAAAAGCGATAAATATTATTATATAGTTTTTCATCATCTTATAGAATTAAAATTGAACATTTATACCAAAATTAAATGATTGTGTAGGAGGATACATCCATCCTTGGTTTGCCCCTCCGGCATCTAATTGTTCGGGATCAAAACCTTCAATCATTTTATCAAAAGTCAATAGATTATTCCCATTTACATATAAACGAACACCCGACAAACCAATTTTTTTAAGTGTTTGCTTATTTGTAAAATCGTATGCCAATTCGAGGTTTTTTAATCTAACAAAATCAGTAGATTGTATCCAAGCATCATTTGCAACTCCATTCTGTGTATCGGAAGTTCTTAATGATGCGCGAGGGAATGTACTGGTAATACCTTCTGCTGCCTTCTCAGCTGTCCAATGACCATCGTATTGGAACTGAAATGCTGTATTAAGAGTCATATAAAATGGATTACGTAAGTATGATCCGGAAATCGGAATTGAACCATTACGAGACCCTGTAATAAGTGCAGCTATTGAAAACCCCTTGTATTCAAGTTTAATGTTCGACCCAAAGTAGTATTGAGGCAAGTTTGAGTATCCAATGGGTACCATATCTTTATCATCTATTTTGCCATCCCCGTTTATATCCACATATTTAAAATCACCGGGAGCAACTTTATTACCATCAACAATTCCAAAGGGTCTGTTGCTTGCTTCTTGTTGGGTATTATAAAATCCTTCGGTTTTATAACCTCTATATTGTCCCAATGAAAATCCGGTTGCATTCATCCATTGATAAGGATATGATGGTTCATCCATAAACTCTATTGTATTTTTAGCATACGAAATATTAAAACTTATGGAGTATTTAAAGTCTTTAATTTTATCATTCCAACCTACTGAAATTTCATAACCATGGTTTTTTACTTTTCCTAAATTTGCAGGTGCAAGCGTTGCTCCAACAATGGCAGGTAAAGTGCCTAGATTCCAGAGTATATTGTCTCTATTTTCCTGGAAATAATCACCGGTCAAAGTAAGTCGATCTTTAAAAAAGTACCAATCAGCACCAATATTTGATTTTCTGGCTCTTTCCCAGGTTACATTTGGGTTACCTACCTTTCCTTCAGTTACACCTGCGTAATAAGGGTCGAGCGATGTGCCATTTGAATTTCCGAAATAATACCCATTACCCGTACCTGCCCCGGGAGTAGCATTATTCCATGTACTTGGAAGGTATAAGTATCGGTTTCCACCAATCTGATCATTACCAACTTCACCGTACGAACCACGGATTTTCAACCAGGACATAAATGAGTTTTTTGGAAAGAACGATTCGTTAGAGACCACCCATCCGAGCGACATTGCAGGAAAGAAACCAAAGCGTTTACCTTCAGGAAAGTTTTCAGACCCATTATAACCCATGTTAAATTCCGCCAGATAACGGTCGGCATAGCCGTAAGTAACGCGCGCAGCAGTTCCAATCAAACTTGTAGGTACATTGTATGCCAGCCCCGGATCATTCGTGGTTTGAATATTATATAGAATAAGACCTGTTACAGCATGTTTGCCAAATGTTCGAGCGTATGCTAACTTCGACTCCATGTATATGCGATTCCATTTGTAGTTTCTTGTATTGTCAGTTATTGTGGTAAGTTTGTCAATACCTCCAAAAAACAACATTTCTGTTGGATTTGAAGGATTGCGCGTCATTACGTAAGTTGAGGGCTGCTTTTTAACAATCACCCCTTTTGTGTATACATCATTGTACGAAAATGTACCACTTAAAGTAAGACCTTTAGTTAAATAGTCCATTTTATGAACCAAATTAAAGGTGCTGTTAAAGTTGGTAGTTGTAGTTTGTAACAATGGATTCCAAAACAGGGTACTTATGGGTGAGTAACCGCTAGAACCTTTACTAGCCAATGGATTAGAGTTCTTAGAATAACTATCAATCAATTTTCCGTCATATATTCCCGGTCCACTAAATGGAGCTGATGAATAAACCATCACTAATAAGGCTTTATGACGAGCAAAAGAATCTGAACTGGAATTGCTATCAAGAATTCCCTGTTTTCCTTCTACCTGACCACCAAAGTCAACTGACATTTTTAAATTCTTTACAATATTGATATCGATGTTTGACCTGAAATTATACCTTTTGTATTTTGAGTTCTGATCCATACCACCGTATTGTGCTTGCTGTATATTTCCATCTTGTGTAAGTGAACCTAATGAAACAAAGTATTTCATCTTTTCACTTCCACCTGATATGTTAATATTATACTGCTGTTGTGGAGATGAACCGCCCATTAATTCATGATAATAATCATGACTGCCATAATATAAAGCAGGGCTGTTTAATAAAATTTCTTTTTGGGCCTCTGTTAAATTTGTCATATTTGAAACTTCCGCAGGCGTATAGTCACGATTGTTTTTAAATTTCCATAATTCATCATCAGTAAATATCAATGAGTTTTTTGAAGGATCGTTATCATTAGCTATAGCTTCGTTGCGATAGACAGCATAATCATATGAGTTTAGCGGCTTTAACTCCGAAGTAAGTTTGGTTGTACCATAACGATAAGACATGCTAATTTTTGCTGTGCCGGCATTACCGCGCTTTGTGGTAACAATGATAACACCATTTGCTCCTTTCACACCATAAACGGCAGTTGCAGATGCGTCTTTTAAAACTGAAATGCCAGCAATTTCATTTGGATCAAGCGCATTCATTGTTTGAGAAGTCGACTGAACACCATCAATAATAATTAATGGATCCTGACCTGATGCATTTAAGGTGGATGCACCACGAATACGAATTGTTGAAGCATTATCCCCGGGCTCGCCACTGCCCTGATTTGAAACAATACCGGTAACACGACCAACCAATGAATTAGAGATGTTTGACATAGAAGAAGACAATAGTTCTTTACTTTCAACTGTAGCAATAGAACCGGTTAGGGTTTCCTTTTTTTGAGTACTGTAACCAACAACAACTACCTCATTTAAATTTCCTACATCTTCATTCAATACAATTTTCAATAGTTTCTGGCCTTTAACGGGAATTTCTTCACGGCGATAACCAATATACGAAATCAATAAAACTGAAGTTTCACTGGCTTCAATACTGAAATTCCCTTGAGAATCACTAATAGTTCCTACTTTCTCATTCCCTTTTATTCGAATAGATGCCCCAATAATCGATTCTCCTTTTGAATCTATAACTTTTCCCTTAATTGGATTTGCAAAGGCAGTTATCCAACACGAGCAAATCAAAGTAAAAAACAACAAGAATAGTCTTCTTGATATTTTTTTTTCTGTTTGCGAATTTTTAAGAAGTGTTTTTTTCATAACATTTTATAGTTTGTTTTTGATCTTAATAAGTTTGATTTATTAATAAAAATAGAAGTTTTGAGATTCAAACTGCACGTTAATTAATTTGTAATTTAAAGTTGGGTTCATGTTTTCTATATTAGATTAATTGTTGATTGCATTTATGCTCTAATTTATTCCTTACAAATTTTAATACTTAAATTTTTCTTCCCCGAAAGTGCAACAATAAAATATCCTTTTCCAAGACTTGTCAAGGGTACTATATTTTGATTTTGAATTGATTTATTTAAAACTTCAATTCCTTGAAAAGAATACACTTTGATTGCATCAAAGCATAATTCACTAAATTTCAATATTTTATTATCCCATTTCACAATTCCATTTCCATTCTCTAACTCATAAACCGACGAAGTATTTTTTGTCACCACATATTTCCCAGGTTGTAAACTTAAACTACTCAAATTGGTAATATCTCCCACTTTAGTACGAACTGTTCCTGAAATACTATGAAGAGTATAATTACCAGCTCCCCAGGTATCAAGAGAAATACTTATCTGATTTGAAGTAGTAAAATCCAATTGAGTAACCATTCCAGTGCCAGAGCCACTACTTGGATTCATTAACCAGGTGTAATTAGGCTCTAAGGTAATAAACAACTCCGAGTTAACAATTTGAATAGTATAAATCCCTGATCCGTTGTATTGTACTAGAGGTGAATTACCACGTCCGGAAATATTTGTCACTTTATTGCTAACAGTAAAAGGGAGCCAATTAGTTACAGATCCAGTATGAAAAAATTTATCAGCAGAAACATACATACTTAAGTCCTTGGCTTTAGATAGTGCATAATTTGTTGTGGTTTGCTCATTCGGTGCAGTAGAATTATAAACTGTGTACAATGCTGTATTGTCAAATACTGCGTGAGCAACTTTAAAGCTTGCAGCTTTAGCAGGCGTACAGGTTTGTGATAACAAGTGTGAACCTTTTGCGTAGATTGCAGGAGTGCCAAAATTATATGTCCACATAGCAGCTGCCTGTACTCCAAATGACCTAAGGTATTGAGCCATCAAAGGGTACAAGTAACTGCTTTGATTAAAAAATTGTTCAAACTCGTAACACACCTTTGCTTTCCCATCAAACTCCAAAGATTTTGCCCAGCCAAAACCATTGTAATTGTTGTAATTATCTTTGAAATAATTAGTGTAGTCGCTACTGGATAAGTCAACCGGGTTTTTCCAATAATCTTGACCAACTAAATTTTGACCCGGATATAAGCAAAATGAAACAACTTCTGCATCTGACTGAGAAATTCCGGCAAAAACATCTTCATTCCCTATACGCATGTTATACCAGTTACAACACCAAACTACTGGTTGAACTGCACTTGTGCTACGAATAGTAGAACGTAAATCATTAATATAATTTTGAACAAGATAAGTTCTATAATCTGCATAGGTAATGGCATTATTAACACCCGATCTATTCGCATTAATCCATGTTAAGAAATCAGCGTAATAGCTTGTTTTTGTTTGAATTTCGGCATAGGTATAATACAATGGCTCATTGATAATTTCGAATAAAGCTATAGACGGCGTTGATTTATATGCCTTTTGTGTATACGGATTAACACGATTAATTAATGCTGAAATATAGGTTTTCGATTTTGCAACCACACTTTTATCAAATATCCATTTTTGTCTGTAATCGGTTGACGTGTCGTTAAAAATTGAATTTTGAACAGCCCAATTTCCCATGTGGTTGATAAAAGTTAAGTAAACATACATATTATGTTTCTCAGCTTCTGAAATCATATAATCGAGTAAATCCAAATACACATTTTGTACAAGGTTTCCGTTAGCATCAGTAAAATCGGCAGGAGTAAGATGAACTCGAATCATATTTACTCCTAATCTTTGAAGTTCGTCTATCCCTGTATCTGTTTCAGCTTTCATTGCTGCTGAAGTAAGGGCTATTCCCCTTGGTTTAAATCTACCATTATACTCCCAGCTCAAACATGGCTGAAAATTTACACCCCAAAGTGAAAGTTCCTTACCATCAGGAAAATAAAGTTTTCCATTGGTCATATAAACATATTCTTGAACGGCTTTTACATTTTGTAATGAAAAACAAAAGAAAAACGAGAAAAGTAATAGTTTGTGTAATTTCATAGTTTTAAGATATTTTACTTTCAGTGCTCCCATCTGGTTTGAATCACGTTTAATTAGTTTGTTTTTTTAGTAATTTTTAAAGTACATGATTTTGTTTATTAACTTTAACTACTTTGACATTCATGTGTTCCTTAGCAAATTCTCTCCAATAGGATTTCATTTTGTTTAAATTCGATTGATAACCAACATGAGCAGCTACATTTTTGGTTTCAAACGGATCATTAACGTAGTCGTAAAGTTCCTCGGCATATACCATTGTTGTATCCATTATCGGTTTTTCAGTGAGTGCTAAATCGTATTGTTTCCCTGACCAGCCAATCCAAATAGTATATCTGTATTTTTCATTTCGAATGGAATAGCCCATCTTACTATCACGAGCGTACTGTGAAACGGCATATTCATAATGATTTGAAGTTATAGCTTGGCCGTTAATTAAGGATATCAGACTTTTTCCTTTAACATTGTCTGGTTTCGGAATTGATGCCATTTCACAAAGGGTAGGAAAAAAATCAACAAATTCAACAGGAGTTTTAACTTCTTTGTGTGCAAATTGAGGATTGTAAATTATAAAAGGAACGCGGGTTGCATTCTCAAAATTTGTTGCTTTTCCCCACAGATTATGATCGCCTAAGTGGAAACCTTGATCGCCCCAAAGAACCAAAATGGTGTTTTGATCCATCCCTTTTTGTTTTAAAGCATCCAATATCTTACCAATTTGAGCGTCCACGTAAGAAACTGAGGCATAATATGCATGAATTAATTCACGTTGTTTATCTTCAGGTAATATTGGTGTTCCTATATCGGTAAAACTCATAAGAGGTGGAATATCGGTATATTCGCCCACTTCTTGGTAATTTCCGCTGGTAACATAAGCGTAAGCCGGACTATCAGTTGCTGTGCCTCTAAAGGCAGCAAGTGGTATAGCATTTTTATTGTATAAATCCCAGTATTTTTTAGGTGACGCAAAAGGAAGATGCGGACGTTGAAATCCAACTGCCAAGAATAGTGGTTTCGAATTATTGTACGTATTCAGGAATTGAATAACCCCTTCAGCAATTGCTCCATCGCTATATGCTCTATCCGGCACATCAGCAAAATCGGAGCTTGGAAAAACTCTCGATTTAATATAGGCATATTCGCCGGATGAAGGGGCACCTGTTGCGCGGTATTCTGTTCTGTATTGTTCAACTAACGCCCATGTAGCCGGATTTTGATAGAAATTACCAAAAGGACGTGGAAAATTAGGATCAAAATAATTTTGATAATTAATAAATGGCACTGACCAGGATAAAGAATCACTTTTAGCATCTACTGTTCTGCTATCGAATATTTTACCTATACCTGCGGTTTCATATCCATTTTCTTTAAAATTTTGAGGTAGTGAAACAATAAATGGATTATTGATTCTGAAATTATCTCCTTGCGCTCTCATTGCCCATACTCTGACTTCATCAGGATACATTCCTGTCAATAAGCCCACACGTGTTGGTCCCGAGAGTGCTACCTGACAATACCCACTGGTGAAGATTGCTCCCTTGTCGGCTAATAAATCAATATTGGGGGTTTTTGCAATTGGATCTCCGTAACAGCCCAATATAGGTTTTAAATCATCAACTGCAATAAACAGGATATTGGGTTTTGCATGTTGAGCATAAACAACACTTGCTGAGATTGCACTTAATGTAAATGTACCCAACAATTTATATTTTGTGATTTTCACCCTTTTAGCTTTAAGGAGTTTACTTATTTTATTCTCAGTAAAAAGATACTAAGATAATATTTAAAAATCAATTCGAAATATGTTCATTTGCCAACCTAATGCATATATTGATACTTTAAAACGACAAATGAACATATTCTATTAACTACAACTTACTTTTTTACCACTTTAAAGACTTCCTCAGTAGCACCATTTAGTTTTACCATATAACAACCGGATGCTAATGTAGAAAAATCGATTTCATTATTTACATCTATCTTATTTTCAGCCACTAATAAACCTGCAAGATTATAAACCTTTGCTGTTTTATAATTACCATTTAAAATTTTACAGCGGTCAATTACGGGATTTGGATAAATGTTTACTGGTGCAATTTCACCTGCATTATTTAGGGAAGTTAAAGCAGATACAATCTGAACATCGTCGAAGAAAAACACGGTATTCGCTTCGTTGCCGGTAATTATAAAGCCTAACGACACATCTACGCTTGTACCAGTTGTTACACTAGGGTCGTCAAAATTAAAATTCACAGAAAAAGATCGCCACGCTCCGGGTACTATGTCATACCAGGTTTTATCAATTGATGTCCAACTATTTCCTTTTTCTTCCACATAAGTTTTTACTTTTGGAGTAGCTGTATTCCCCGCTCCTAAAAGCGAATATACTTTAAATTTGAAAATATAACTATTACCATCTACAATTCGAACACAGTTACTTTCCGGTTTTTTAATGGTTTGCCAGGCATAAGTTGTTGCTGTTTTACATTTCATATAACCCATCTTGTTTCCTTCTGCCGGAATAACTCCGGTAGGGTTTGCATAATTATCGACTGCCCCGATTGTCCACCATTCGGTTTGACCTCCTCCATTATTAAAAATCCACTCCTGTGGTTGAGTGCCATCAACCCACGTAGCTTCTTCAAATCCACCATTGGGTACTAAGTTTTGCGCTGTTAAAGAACTTGCCATTATCATACATAAGGCAACAAAAAAAAGAGTAATTGTTTTCATACGATTTGTTTTTTAAAAATTGTTAATAATTTATTTGTTTAAAAGAAATTAGCGTATTATTTTGAACGGATCATTAATCTATTGATAAATGTCAAGATTATTTTTTATCAAATACATATTCTTGCCATAATTGCAAGTTTGTCTGCAATTTTTATAAGCAATAAAACTTATTGTCAATGAGAGTTTGAAAGTATTATTGGTTGTAGGTATTGAAAAAATATCGAAGATTGATGTTGTTCCCTGTTTTTGAAAATAGTTTAAAAAAGCAACAATACTATTCATTGTGCCATAAATGAGACGCATTTTTAGTGATTTTTTATGTGATTTCATAGATTAACAACACTACTTTAAATAATGGTTGAATACATTACAAAGATAAAAACAATAACAATAAAAGCAATACATAATCTTGCCAAATAAAATTGGCAATCACAATAAGGTTAATCCGATTTAAATAATTTTTTGAATTTATATAAATATTGTATTGGTCTGAACCATAGTATTGAACTAATTTAGAATTCCCAATATCATGAATCTCTGTCATAGACTGTCTTTATATATTCAGATTTTATTAATACTGTGAGTATAACAGAACTCATCTTTTGAACTGAATACTCCTGTATTTTTTTACTATGTAAAAATTATATAGTATTGATTATTCTTTTCACACGGTTTAAGTGAGCCGAAATTGACATACAATGACAAGTAACCAAAAAAAGAATTGACAAAACGAAACTTTGCCGTTTTTGCTTGTGTACAAGTATATGTCTAATTGGTGAATCAATAATCAGTACTACTCTTTCTAAATAAGCAGATTACTATTTTCACGGAAAATCAAAACAAATAAACTAATCTTTTAAAATAACTTTTTTATTGCCTCTAATTTTAAAAAAAGAAAGGTAATATTCTTTCAATTTATTCGGTATATTTTCTTTCGGCAGACTTGGATCAACAGGTCTTCCGAGTTTTTCGTACTTAGCATTCCCCATGGTGTGATAGGGCAGAATATTAATTTCTACCAAAGATGGGTATTTAAATTCCATTTCAGATATTGTGGTTAAATGCTCAACCTCATCATTAACACCTGGTATCATTGGACACCGCAGTATTATCTTTGCATTATTTGAAATTAAAAAATTAAAAGTATCCATAATTGGTTCTTTCCGACTTCCTGTCAACGAAAAATGACTCTTTGAATCGGTTACTTTGTAATCAAACAAAAACAAATCGGTTACTTTTAATGCTTTCTTATAAATGGATATTTTTGCAACACCTGTAGTATCCAAAGTCGTGTGGATGCCTAACTCCTTTAGACGTTTCAGAATCTCAAGTGCAAAATCCGGTTGCATCAAAGGCTCGCCACCCGACAAAGTTACTCCGCCATCTGTTTCATCGTAATATATCCGATCTTTTACACATTCAGCAACTATTGTTTCGGAATCAATTAATCTCCCATAATCTTTCTCAATTTTCATACTTTGTGTTTCCGGATTGTGACACCAAATGCATCGGAGCTGACAACCTTTCAGGAATACAGTAGTACGAATACCAGGTCCATCTACTATGGAAGTCCTGAATATATCTGTTATAATTCCGTTCATTATTTTAATGCTCTGTGCGTGATAAAATCTCCATCTGCGTTGGTTTATCTAAGTCTATAAATCTTGCCGAGAATCCTCCAACACGCACCAAAAGGTTGGCATATTTTTCAGGGGTCTCCAACGCAGCTTCCAAATCGGCTCTACTGGTTACTGTTACCATAGTTTGAGTACCACCTTTTTTAAAATAGGATCTAAACAGTGAATGGTATAAGTTTCGGTTCTTTTTAGGGAAATTTGCCGAAAGTTTCACATTATGCACTGCTCCTGCATGAATGGTGGGATCGGGCTTGGCTTGCGAATTGAGCAAAGCGCTAAGTCCGCTCTTGTCGGCTCCTGCAGAGGCAGAATTGCCCGGAGCTAAAGGTTCACCGTTTTTGCGACCATCGGCGGAGGCAGAAGTCTCTTTTCCCCAAAGTGTGTTGTGGTTGTTGTTGATAATCACCACCAACCAATGATGCAAACTAGTTTCTTTCGCAGCAGTGGTAGTTCCCAAACAAACTTGCTCATGAACACGGGCTTGCATAGCATCGGCAATATCATTATCATTACCAAACTTTGGTGCGTCTTTGAATGATTTGTGTATGGAGTCAAAATCCTCCCAATTGGCTTTAAGAGCGGTTAGCAATTCAGCACCCGAGTATTTAGACGCTTTAAAAATCAACTCATCAATAGCTGTCAAACTATCGGCCGTATTGTTATTTCCATAAGTCTCACAAGTTCCACCTAGGTATTTAATACCACCATCAAAAATAGATCGACCTGCGGCCAAACAATCATCGTACAACACGCTGATCAGCGAA
Source organism: Paludibacter jiangxiensis (assembly GCA_945870155.1). Lineage (GTDB taxonomy): Bacteria > Bacteroidota > Bacteroidia > Bacteroidales > Paludibacteraceae > Paludibacter > Paludibacter jiangxiensis_A. The sequence continues at coordinate 31,767 of CAMBSB010000007.1, forward strand.
AATGGACACTCCTGCCCCGTGATTTTATAGATACTTTCTTGTCCTTTAGCTCCCGCTTCGAGGAAATAATTTACCGTGTTTTCGTAAGCAGACCACAATTGTTCGATATTTGTATATGTTTCGATATTTCCATAATCAGGTGAGCGTTGATCGTTAAAACGGAGACAGCGACCATTGTTCATTGCCAATTCCAAACAGCGCTGTAAATTAATAATTACATTTGGAGTTCCGCAGCTCTGTTTATCAATCATATATTCACCGCATCCAAATGGCAAGTATTGCTCGGCTGTTTGTCTGTCAACATGAAATGCTTTTTCAACTGCCGACACATTTACATCATCGTTGTAAAGCATCGGAAATGTTTTACCATTGCCAATTACATCATAAGCTTTCTCAAGCAGTTCGGGGTTTTGACCTTCGTAAAATCGCAACGACACCTGAGGCATTGGCAGACTTAAACTATCGGTGGTTTCCATTGCCAACATAGCAAACTTATCAGCAGCCGCTACATTTGTTCTGCCTAAACCGCCCACAATGATACGCGCATCAAAATGCCAAATCTCTTCTTCCAAAATAGTATAGAAATTTTGCATGATTTCAATGCCTTCCTCCCAAGTCATTACATTGTTATCCAAATCGTTGACCAATAAATTGCCCAATACAATGTCCATGCGTCCAAAGTTGATGGTGCCGGTAATGGTTTGAACAAGTAATATCAATTGAATTCCTTCGTGAAATGTTTTTGGAGCGTGATCGAGCAAACCAGATAGTGCTGCAACCATTTTTCGTTTTTTCTCAGTGGCTGGTAATTTTTCAGCATCTAAAATATAATGAGATATGCAAGTTCTGATTCGTTTAACTGACTTTATTGCAGAGGTATAAAACATTTTTGCCTCATCGTCTTTTGCTTTTTCAATCAATTGGTTTATTTCCAATTCAAGGCCTATAATACCATTATCAATTAATTTTTTATAATCCATTTGAAGCCCGGCCATTCTATATAATGGATAAGCTGGATGTCTTAAAACATTACCACCATCATATTTATCCCACAATCTATTTTTTATTTCATAAGAGAATGAATTGAAACATTTCACAGCTGTAGCCTCGGTCTCCCAGAATTTTTTCAATGAATTCCATTCCAATAATTCATCACTAGTATAGTTGACTACTGCATTCTCACCCTCCCAACTTGTGGCATCAAAATAATAGCCCATACCACCGTATTGCGGGGAGTAACCAACTTCAGGATACATTCGTTTACCACAAAGTATGTCGGTCGTACGAGGACTTACCAACACAGCAGGAAACTGCAAATCCTCACATAAGGTTTCCCTTATATATTTATTTTGTTTTGAACCTTGTTGATATGCTGCTGTAAATTTAAGTGCATAATCCAATCCAAGCATATCTATTTCTCTTTTAGTAGCCATAGTATTAATTTTTAAGTAATTATTAATGAATTAATTTAGATATGCAAAAATAGACGTTAATTTAGATATCTGTTTACAAATAATTGATAACTTTGTGCTAAATATTGATATTATGGATTATGCACAATTAAAATGGATTTCGGTTTGTCCAAATGGGGAAGCCATTCATTTTGCACGTATTTATGCCAGTGAATCAAAACATTGGCTATTACACAATCATGATTTCTACGAATGTTTTTTTATATCGGAAGGATCTGGCACACAACAATATAAAGATGAAAAAATCAACTTGTCACCCGGTGAATTATACTTTATAACACCTTCGCAGGTTCATGGTTTTCAGGGCAACCCAAATAACCCTTTATCATTCTATAATATAGCAATCAAAAGTTCAATCGTTTTATCTTTTATTGATAGACATTCCTTTCCTTTAGAGATATGGAATGAAAATAATTACGAACCAATTAAAGTCATACTTACTGAATCAAATAAAGAATCTTTCGTCAATTTAGTTTCTGAGGCCGAAAAAGGATATAGGAGTGAGCTTGATGCAGATTTTTTTTTGACGGGATTATTGCGAATTCTTCGTACGCCAAATTTCATTTCTATTGATGACGAAATGCCATTTTGGCTAAGAGAGGCGTTACACATAGCTGCATCACCAGACAATTTGCGCAAGGGTGTGAAAAAACTTACCGAGATTTGTCATCGTTCACAAGAACACATGGCAAGAACCTTTAAAAAACACATGGGAATAACTCCTACAACTTGGATTAATAAATTAAGGATTAATCATGCAAAGTATTTATTAGTTTCCTCCCGAATGAGCATATCTGAAATTGAATTGGAATGTGGATTTGAAAGCTCGAGCCACTTTCACAGTCTTTTCAGAAAAGAGACTGGTGAAACACCTAATAATTTTAGAAATCGTTCATCAAGAATTCAAATAGGCGTAAATTAAAAACTTCGTTTTCATTAATACAAAGTGCTTAAATGACTTAAAAGCTAACATTATAGTTCGGAAGGACTTTTTCTAGTTAGTTTCTTTACGCTTTTACTTAAGTGAAAGGGAGATGAAAATCCAGTAATAATAGCAATATCTATAAGCGAATGCTCTTTTAATTTAATCAACGAAACTGCTTTATTTACTTTGAGCTGTGTGATATATTGATGAATTGAAACTCCTTTTTTCTCCTTGATAAAACGACAAAGATTTCGTTCGCTCATATTTACATTTTTGGCAAGTTGTTCAATGGTAATATTGACGCTCAAATTTGCTGCTATATAATTCTCAATCATAGATAATCGCTTAATATTTGTATCAATTTCCGGTATGAAAAAAGAAAATTGCTTTTTGTCCCATGCAAAACGCGCATAAGCGATAATCAAATTTAAAAACTCATTTTTGATTTTTACTAAAAATGCCGGTTTTTTATAATATGCTTCTTTGAAAATTGTTTCAAATATTTCTTTAATCTCAAAATTCTCTTCAACTTTAATTATTTGCTGTGTAAGTAGCTGTTGAATTAACTTGTACTCCTTCACAAAATGTGCATTTACAGGATTTTCGCTCTTCTTTATTTTAAATGAAAAACGCATAGCGTATTCAATCAATGGCTTATCATCTGACGACTTTTGCCAACAGAACTGACCTGGTGGATTAAAAAAAGTGCTTCCGGCTTTTACTTTAAATATCTTAGTTTTATTGATTGAATTCAAATTTCCCTCTTTCTCAATCTGATATTCAATTAAGGTAGGGTCGCTTTTGCTTTTTACCGCAGCTGGCATTGTAAAATATTCATTTGAAGCCAATTGATTATCAATAAATACAACCTCACCCTCACCTGATGCATAATAATGCAGCTCAAAGTTTGGGTGTGAATGAAAAGTAAACGTTTCATTCGGCTTATATTGATACACATGAAGAAAATCGACTAAAATTTCCAATTCCGGATATTTTAAATCAATATCAATGATCTTTAATACATTGCTACCTTCAAAAATAATGTCTTCCATATTAAAGCAAATGCATACTAAGTATTAAATAGGCTTTAAAGTATTTTTTTGCACTAATATAATACTATTTCAGGTTTTGAAAGTGCAAACTTACAATATTTTTTTTGTTTATCAATTGTATGTAGAGAAAACTCCTCCTCCTCATATTCGTATCATTGCCGTAGCTCTAAATCTAATATCTTATAGATATCCCATACATATCCCTACCATATCCCATATTTATCCCATACTAAGTTGCTATGTAATATCATAGTGTAATTATAGTTATATTTAAATTTTATTTATCTTTGTAACTATAACATGCTACGGCAATGGTGCGACAATGCCCCAATAAGTCCGAATAATAAGTATTTTTAATTTTCAAATTTATTTAAGCAGAACCAATTTACCAATTAACCATTTACTAATTACAATTAACCATTTACTAATTACAATTAACCATTTACTAATTAACCATTTACCAATTAACCATTTACTAATTAACCATTTACTAATTAACCATTTACTAATTAACCATTTACCAATTAACTAATTAACCAATTAACCAATTACCAATTAACCAATTACCAATTAACCATTTACCAATTAACTAATTAACCATTTACCAATTAACTAAAAAAACATGGCACGAATAAAAAACTTCATGCAAATGACCGGTTCAATGGCTACGGTCAGTATGTATACCTTACAAGGTCACGATCAGGTAATTATGCGAACAAAAGGCGGTCCGAATAAATACCAGATTAAAACAAAACCCCAGTTCGAAAAGGTGCGCCGTAATAACGCTGAATGGAAGGGCTGCACACGTATGGGAAGCCAGATCAGAACGTCGTTTTTGGAAATGCATTCGTTGGAGGATTATCCGGTTTCGGGAGCACTGAATGCTATCTGTAAGCAGGTGCAAAAGATGGATACCGAAAGTGAACATGGCAAACGGGCCATATTTCTTTCGAAACATAAGGAAATTCTGTCAGGGTTTTCGTTTAGCCGGAAGCAGGTACTCGAGAGCTTGCTGCGTGTACCGGTGGAATCAGGTATTGACCGTGAAAAAGGAACAGCACAAATCAGCATCCCCGAACTGAATACGGGTTTGTTTTTGTACAATTTTCAGAAGCTATCTTACTACCGCATAAAAGCTTGTCTGAGTGGTGTGTGCGATATGCATATCGACGAATATGGTAAAGAATACATACATGCTCCATACAACTATTGCTGGAAGCAAAAGGGTATCTTTGTAAGTGAGTGGATACCTGCCAGGGGCACGCAGCCAGCCAAGCAAATTGCACTGGAATATCCCTTTGACAAGTACAATACAACTCCCGAAGGAAAATTAGCCGACGACACCACGTTGATTCTTACCCTGGGCATCGAATTTGGCAAGCCGGTTTATGGCAACCTTATTGAGCCCGTTAAATATGCAGGCACGGGAAAAGTATTGAGAGTGGGGTGATTTTTAGTATAAGAATGAATATTAAAAACATATAATTTATTTTAGAGCGTATTAATGCTTTTACGCATTTGCTCCATAAATATTATCATAAAAATTGATAACACATTGTTTTATGTTTTTAGGCAACCCTAAAAAGAAAAGTTATAATTTACATGCCTAAAACAGTGTCAATTATTAATTTGATTTGAAAGTGAATGCATTGTTTTATATTGTGATGGAAATACACCAAATTCTTTTTTAAAACACTCACGGAAATAACGTAAATCATTGAATCCCACTTCGTAAGTTACATCAGCTACGGTGTATCTGTTTAGCTTTAGCAGTTGCGCAGCGCGTTTTAGTCGTATACTCCTGATAAACATATTGGCAGTAAGGTTTGTGAGCGATTTTAGTTTTTTGTTTAAAATGCTTTGGTTTAATCCAATTTTAGAGCAGATATCATCTACTATAAATTCTGAATTACTCATATTATCTTCAACAATTCTGATAACTCGTAAAAGAAATTTTTCGTCGCTGGCTGTAGTTACAATTTCGGATGGTTCAATGCTTAATTTTGACCTGAATTTTGCAGCCATCGCTTCCCTGTTTTGCAGAATGGAGTGTGTGAGCATTAGCAATGTATCCTTGTCGAAGGGTTTGGGGCAATAGGCATCGGCATTGTTTGAATAGCCTTTTACTATAGCATCTGTAGTTGTTTTAGCTGATAATAATATCAGAGGTATGTGCGATGTACGCTCATCTGTTTTAATATTCTGACATAGTTGTATGCCATCCATCACCGGCATCATTACATCCGAAATAATAATATCCGGTATTACCTCAATGGCCAATTCAAAAGCAGCAGCGCCATTAATGGCACTATAAATTTGATAAGTTGTTGAAAATATAATAGTCAGTTCATCAATAATTTCCCGATTATCATCCACTATTAGCAACTTCTTATTTGATTCGTTAATTTGATATACAACTGTTTCGGTTGAACTTTTATTATTTGAAATGCTATTGAAATCTGTTGAAAAGCAATTAAAATCCTCTACCGAATTTATGGCATCAGGTACTAAGTGAGGTATGGATACTGTAAATGTTGTACCCTTGCCTACATTGCTTACAAACGATATATTACCACCGTGAAGTTCCACAAGGGCCTTAGTAAGCGACAATCCGATTCCTGTGCCTGTATTTACCTGATTTTCGGAGGACGAAACGCTAAAAAAACGTGTAAAAATACGGTCTTGTAGTTCCAACTCAATTCCATTTCCTGTGTCGGACACAGTGAAACACCAATTATCATCCTCTATCCAAATATTGAGTGTCACTGTTCCGTGTGATGGGGTGTGTTTTATGGCATTCGAAATCAGATTATACATCACTTGCTCCATTAAATATGGATCGAACGTAACATATAGTTCGTTGATTGTAGTAGTGTTTTTTAGCTGAATATACCCTAATTCAGCCATATAATTAAATTGCTGAAAAAGGTCAGCTGTAAATGCTATCAAATCCTGTTTCTGTAGTTGTAGTTCTAATAAATTATCCTCATTTTTCGAAAAATTTAATAGTTGGTTTATGTGTTTTAATAAGGTGTTTGCATTGTGTTGAATAGTATGAATAGCAGAGCTAAGCATCTCATTTTCAAAAAACAGTTCTGTTGATTTTATACGCTGAATAGGCGAAAGAATTAATGTTAGTGGCGTACGAAATTCGTGAGAAATATTGGTGAAAAATTGCACTTTCATATCTAGCATATCTTTGGCTCTTTTCTTGTCTAATTGAGCGATATACAATTCTTTTTTACGCTCATTTTTACGGTCGTAGCTTTTTTTTGCCAGGCTCAAGGCAATAATAAACGTCAAAAAGTACAAACTATAGGCATACCAGGTGGCCCAAAAAGGAGGCCGAATAATAAGCTCAATCACCAGCGATTCGGTATTCCAAACACCATCATTATTACTGCCTTGAAGTTCGAACTGATATTTGCCTGGTGGGATATTAGTGTATTTGGCATTTCTGTTATTGGAACTTGTTTTAGTCCATTTTTCTTCGAAATTACTTAATCTGTATCGATAACTATTTTTAGTTGGCGATACATAATGTAGTGCCGCAAATTCGAACGAAAAACTGTTTTGATTGTGTGCCAATACAATTTCTTTTGTTTCGGTAATTGATTGTGAAAGCACTATTCGACCATCAAATTCTTTTCCCGGAGTAACACGCTGATTCGACAAAATAAAATCAGTAAACACAATTTTTGCCTTCGTGGAGTCGCGCAAAATAAGTTCAGGGTAGAAAAGATTAAAACCGTTTACACCACCAAATACAAGTGCGCCAGATTTAAGCTTTAATCCCGATAATTCATTAAACTCATAGTCTTGTAAGCCATCGTAAATATCATAGGTTATTATTTCGTTTGTAGCTAATTCTATTCTGTTTAAACCCTTGTTGGATGTTACCCAAATATTACCTTTATTATCTTCAATAATTGATTTAATAGTATTATTCGACAATCCATGTTCGTTGGTGTAGCTTGATATTTTACACGTAAAATTTGATGAAATTTGGCTAAGCACTTTAATACCATTGCCTAATGTGCCAATCCAAATATCTCCATTCGATTTTTCGAATAGAGGAATTACGTAATCTAAATTGTATCCAGATGCTTTTTCTGTCTGTGTGTCAATAGTTTGTGATGTGATTTTTGTGTTATATTTTGTTTTTGAATGAATTACATTGACGCCCTTATCTGTAGCAATCCAGATATTTCCCTTTTTATCTAAAAGCAAGTTTCTAATAATCTTTGATGATAATTGTGATTTCTCATTGATACATATCCATTTCTTTGTCAATGTATTGTACCTAAATAATCCATCCAAATAAGTGCCTACCCACAAATAAATTGAATCAAGTAGTAAGGTTCTTACTCCAAAATCGGATAATTCGATAGGTGTAATTTTTTTTGTAACTGTATTATAACTTATCAGTGTAGGCTCTTCATGCATTCCAATAAACAATTCATTCTCTATGTTTGATTTTACAATAGCATAAACCGATTTGTTTGCTAATACTGAAATATTATACGGTTGTGAATTAGCTTTGGTATCAAAACTGGCGGGTTGTACATAAATGCCACTTCCCAAGGTGCCAATATAAAGGTTCGATTTATTGTCTTCGTAAAAAGTTGAAATGTAATTATTTCCACTTGGTAATTGAATTTTTGTATTCGAAAATGGTTTTGTGTTTTGTTTATATTGCCTCAGACCTTCTTTGTAAAATCCAGCCCACACTATGTTGTTATTGTCGTAAAGCAAACAGCGATTTGTTAGGTTTGGGTATTTTTCAATTAACTGCATGTCACCCAATTTGTTTGAAGCACTGTTGTATTCCAACACATACATAGCATCGGCAAAAGCCATCCATAAACCACTTTTTGTATACAACAAGTTACATTTGCCACTAATTTGCTTACTGTATTCGATAATATGTGTTTTTCGGTCTATAATTTCCAAACGATTATGAAAAGCAATTGCCAATTTATTTTGGGGTAATAATTCAATGGAATTTATAAAATCAGTAAACCCGTTGATAGTTTCAAATTTTATATTCTTTAAATTCAGTCGTTTCAACCCTTTCGAAGTACCCACCCATGTATCTCCATTAGATTCCGACCTGAATCCAACAATAAAGTTACTATTAAAACCTAATTGGGTGTTTGAAAAATATTTTAAGGTATTAATTTGGGTTGAATTAGCTTGAATGCTCAAAACGATCAAGCCATCTTTGGTACAAACTATTAGTTTATCTTGAACAATCTGTAGTAAGCTGATATTTCCATTTAACTGCTCAATCTTGCTTTTTAATAATGAATTTACATGAAAGAAAACGTCCATTTTTCTGTCATATAAATACAAACCCTTATCGTCAGTACCAATCCAGAGATTGTGATTGCTATCTTCAGCTATCGAAAGGATTAATCCACTGGTTAAGCCTTGTGAGTGTCCATAATTTTTGAAGTTAATGCAATCAAAACGGTTTAGCCCATCGTTTGTACCAATCCATACAAATCCTTTTGAATCCTGAAAAATTGAATGAACATCGTTTTGAGATAATCCATTAAGAGTTGACAAATGAGTTGATGTATAATTCACACCATGAAGATCTGTATATGACAAAATAATTAAAAAGATTAAACTGAGTATTATTTTCATATAACAAATTGAATGGAATTTAATGACTCTCATTGATAAAATATCAATTCATATACAATTTAAGGGTAGTTTTAAAAAAACCAATTGCAAAAATACAAAAACTAATCAAATTACCAATTCAAAAAAGATTATTATTATTATCCCTATTTAAAGTATGATTTATCAGCAACTTAGAGGTCATAATCTGTGCATAGTCTTTTGGTTTATAGCGAATAAATTAAAGTAAAAAATAAAATACCGCAGTATATTAGCGGAAAATACCACCCATACTGTAGTCATATCATTCCTATCTTTGCAGCATTCATTAAAACTTTTAAAAATATACATTATGAAACAATTTCACTTAATCAAAAAAACATTTGTTGCGTTAGTATGTAGTATGCAAATTTTTACTGTAAGTAGTGCAACTTATTCGGGAGGTACAGGAACTGCCGTTGACCCGTATTTAATTTCTTCAAACATGGATCTTTCTACATTAGTAGCTACGAGTGCCGACTGGGGAAAACACTTCAAATTAACGGCTAACTTAGATATGGCTGGTGTAACTTTTAATCCCATAGGCAATAATCTTACGCCCTTTACTGGTAGTTTTGATGGCAATAATATGGTTGTAAAAAATTTAACCATAACACCTTCTGCCTCTCAAAACAGTTTAGGCGCAGGTTTTTTTGGAAGAATTCAAATATCAACCGTTAAAAATTTAGGACTTGTTAATCTTAATATTAATGTTAAAACTACTCATGAACGTGTTGGTGGTATTGCTGGCATTACTGAGTGGAATGGATGCCGTATTGAGAATTGTTTCGTTTTAGGCGGATCAATTGCTGGGCAGGGACGTGTAGGCGGAATTACGGGTTATGTAAATGGTAATAGCACAATTGTAGATTGTTTTGTTCAAGCCAATGTTTCCGATGCATGGGGAACAGTGGGTGGCATTGTTGGTAATACTTCGCCTTCGTCCCCAACTGCAAGCATTACAAATGTAGCATTTTATGGCGAAATGGGGAATGGCAATGCCATAATTGGGTCAAAACAAGGTGGCACACTTACAAATGCCTATTTTATACAGAAGACCGGTAAGAATTCCGACACTAACGGAAGTGAACTCACTTCAGCCCAATTACTTCTGGAATCAAGCTACTCTGGTTTTAACTTTACAACAACCTGGCAAGTTCTTGCGAATAACTTTGCAGTATTAAAATCGTTTCCAAACACAGCATATACAGGTTTGTCAACATCTACACCAAACGTAAAATCGGATTATAAAGAATCGAATATCTTTGTGCAAAACTCTAAAATTTATTTCCCTGCAAATATCTCAGAGGTAGAAATTTATGATTCACGTGGAATACTTGTAAATCAAACAATAAAGCAAGTATCCGAAATAAATGTGGCTGAATTTCAAAAAGGATTTTTTATAGTACGTGCACAAGCTTCAAATGGTGAGAAGTTGGTGAGCAAAATCGTTATCCGGTAATATTTGTCAATATTATTACATGAGTTATTTCACGTTGGTTATACTATTTGCAACATATTGCAAATAGTATAACTTTGATTCTCGTTATATAGCTCATAAATGGCAACTTTGATTGGAATTCTATCTTCCTAACAAAGAAGCAGTTACTTGTTGAATTTACAATAAAAATCTAATAATAAATATTTTATGGAAAAAACAAAGTATCAGTATTTAAAGAAAATAATGCTAACGGGGCTTTTCCTTTGGGCATTAATTAGCAATTTTTATGCACAAGAGCTTGTAGTTATAGGTAAAGTGGTCGACGAAAGCGGTTCCCCTATTATCGGGGCAAATGTATCAGTTAAAGGTATCTCAAAAGGGACAATAACCGATGTGAATGGCTTTTATCGAATAAATGTAGCGGCCAATAATAGTTTGGTATATTCTTACATCGGTTTTAATAAGTTTGAAACGGCTGTTGGTGGCAGAACTAAAATTGATGTAGTTTTGAAAGAAAATTCACAACAATTAAACGAAGTGGTTGCCATTGGTTATGGAAGCATAAAACGTAAAGATTTAACAGGGTCGGTTTCTTCAGTAGATGCATTGTCGATGGAACGATTAAAGCCAGTTTCATTTGAAACGGGCTTAATCGGAAAGGTATCCGGAGTTCAAATTACAGCATCAGAAGGTGGCCCCGGAGCAAGTACAAAAATCAGAATTCGTGGAGGAACCTCCATTAATGCCAGTAATGACCCTCTTTATGTTATTGACGGTATTGCCTTAGAAGGTAGCAGTGTTCGCACGAGTGTGGGATTAGGTAATAGCTCAACTAGTCCATTGTCATCAATTGACCCAAGCATTATCGAATCTATTGATGTTTTGAAAGATGCTTCAGCAACAGCCATTTATGGTTCACGCGGAGCAAATGGTGTTATTATCATTACTACCAAAAAAGGTAAACTTGGAAAAACGGAATTGAATTTGGAAACCTATCAAAGTATAGGAGTTATGGCTCGACCAATAAAACTACTTACCGGTCAGCAATTTGTGGATTATTGGAATGAGTATGCACCCTGGGATCCAACAAATCCAAGAGGTCAGTTTGTAGGAGCTTTTCGCGATGAATTTGGGAATGAGTATCCGTTAAAAAACAGCCCTATTAGACTTAGTGATTGGCAAAAAGAGATTTCGCGACCTGCTCATACACAAAGTTATGTTCTTTCGATGATTGGAGGTAGCGAAAAATCAAGCTATACAGGATCGTTTAATTACCTAAAGCAAGAAGGCATCATTTTAAATTCGGATTACGAGCGTTTCTCAGGAAATATACGCGTAGATCAAAATATTTCGAACAAATTGAAATCAGGTATAAGCATGAATTCAAGCTATACCAACAACAACGGTATTGTTTCGGCAGCTACCGAAAATGCAAATGGACGTAGTGGTGTAATTACTAGTGCATTACTATTTAGCCCGGCTCAGAGTGCTATGCGCTACACCGATGCTGAATACGATGAAAATGGAAGAATGATAAGCATCCGTAACGGTGATATTACACGCCCTGACCTTATTCTGGCTAAAAATTCTAATAATGCTACCGCACTTAGCACATTTGGTAATGTATATGTTTCGTATAGATTAACCAACGAACTTACGTTCCAATCATCGTTACGTGGAAGTGCCTATTTTTCAAAAGGGAAAGCTTATTTCTCCGAAGAAATAGGCTGGGGTAAATCCGGAAACGGCAGAGCCTTTGTCAACTTTAACAACTCGATGAGTCTTACAGCTGAACAATCATTGACTTACAATAAAATATTTGGCAAACACAGCATTAATGCTGTTGCAGTTTATGAACAACAAAAATCAAGTTGGGAGTATTTAAATGCAAGTTCACTTGACTTTGCTGTTCCTGGTGTAAATATCGACAATTTGGGAGCAGCTGTTACTACCGAAAAAACACAGTCGGGCAGAGAGTTTTCATCCCTAAGATCAGGTTTAATGCGTATAAATTATTCGTACGACGATCGCTATTTGCTAACCATAAGCGGACGTGCCGATGAGTCGTCGCGCTTTGCAAAAGGAAACCGTTGGGGGTATTTTCCATCAGCCGCTTTTGGTTGGAAACTTAGCAACGAACAATTTTTGAAAGACAACAAAATTATTAGCGATGCGAAACTTAAATTAAGTTATGGCGAAACTGGCAATCAATCAATAGGTTCTTATCGATCATTAGGAGCATTGGTGCCGGTTAATTACAATTATTATGGCAACCAAAGTGTTACAGGTGTAGTAACCGACCGCTTACCAAATCCTGACTTAACCTGGGAAACAACCGCTCAGTTCAATGCTGGTTTTACATTCGGTTTATTCGAAAATCGTATTAATATCGATTTTGATTATTTTAATAAAAATACTTTTGACTTACTGTTGCAAGTACCCCTACCAACTACTTCAGGTTATGAGTATTCGTTCCAAAATATTGGTAAAATAAATAACAATGGGATTGAGTTATCAGTTAATACAACGAATATCGAAACCAAAAAATTTAAATGGACGTCGAATTTTAATATTACGTTTATTAATAACAAAGTACTGGATTTGGGTGGTGCAAAGGAATTTTTTGTAACTGCTATAGGCGACAACCAGGTTCGAAACGACTATGTCGTTCGTAAAGGCGAATCTTTAGGGTCAATTTATGGTTTACAAGTAAAAGGTGTATACAACTTTTCGGATTTCAAAGAATTTGAAGGTATGTCCGATGCCGAAGCTGCTTTAAAAATGCGTAACGACGTTGCTGCTGCCAATGCTGCTAACAACACTCCCGGATTTGGTTTTTGGAAGCAGTATTACACGCTTAAAGATGGCGTTCAAACAACTTCGTTTGTTGCACCGGGTAAATATCGTCCAGGTTTACCAATGTTTGTTAATCAAAATCCGGATGTTGATAATAATGTTGATAGTAACGACCGCGCCATTATAGGCAATACAATTCCGAAACATTATGGCGGATTTACCAATAACTTTTCGTATCTCAATTTTGATTTTTCGGCACTTATGACTTGGTCATACGGTAATGATGTATATAATAAAAACCGGATCAGAGGATTTGATACTGCTGTACCTTTTACTAATAAACATGCATTGATAGCTGATAGATGGACGCCTGAAAATTCAGATTCAGACATACCCAGCACATGGGGCGATGGTGATGGAGGAAGTAAATCGACAGCCTATTCTACATTTATTGAAGATGGTTCTTACCTGCGCATTGCCAATATCACCTTTGGATATAACTTCGAAAAATCCTTGATGAAGAAATTGAATTTACGTTCGTGCAGAGTGTACGGTTCTGTTGATAATGTTTATTTATTTTCGAAATATACCGGCTACGACCCCGAAGTAAGTGTGGGTAACAATCAGCTTACACCCGGGCTCGACTCAGATTCATATCCTCGTCAGCGTACATTCAGATTAGGTTTAAATATCGGGTTTTAAATCAATTGTTTAACTAATTAAATATCATGAATATGAATATCATAAAAGCAATAAAAATCAATATATGTCTTCTGTTAATTGCGGCTTTTACGTCTTGTAGCGATGATTTTGTAACAGAAAAACCCAGCACATTTGCTGATCCGGCTACCTTTGTTAAGGATTTGAAAAGCGCAAATATCCTGCTCACAGGGGCTTATGCAGCTACCCGAAATATTATTCATTCGAGCGAAAACGGCGATATTGCTGTTATGTGGGGTACTATGGGTACCGACGAAGTGGTTGTGCCTGGCTGGGAAGGCGATCGTAAATTAATCTATTTACAACAGGTGACGCCAACCAATGTATCAGTTTCCAAATTGTGGGGGAAATTATACAAAGCGATAAATAGTGTTAATGCTGTTGTGGATAGAGTAAATGCATTGCCTGCAGGTGTAATAAAAGATGCAGATCAAAAACAGATTATTGCGGAAGCGCGTTTCTTACGTGCTGCCTTGTATTTTCGTTTGGTTTGTGCATGGGAGAACGTGCCATTAGTTAAAAACGAGGTTGTTAGTTTAACTAATTTAGATGTTCCACAGTCGCCAGCAACCGATGTTTATGCCTTTATAATTGATGACTTAAAGTTCGCTAAAGAAAATTTATTGGCATATCAGGGTAAAGGACGTGCTTCCAAAGGTGCTGCACAATCATTATTGGGTAAAGTTTATTTGCAAATGACTGGCTTTCCGTTGAATCAGGTTGATAAATACCCTTTGGCTGCTACTGAGTTGAAATCGGTTATTGAGAGTAATGTGTACGATTTATTTCCCGATTATAGTTATAATTTCGACACTTCGCATGAGCAAGGTATTGAACATGTTTTTAGCTTTGGATTTGATGGTCCTGGTTTTGGACAAAAATCATTGTTAGGTTTTATGTATGGGCCTAATGGCTCGGTTAACAACGGAGGTGGATGGGGAACGTGTTATGTCAACCATGAGTTTGAACTTTCGTATGACAGAACTGATGTTCGATTAAAACAGAATATTGCCAAGCATAATCAAAACGATGCTGTTTTCGTTGACTTAACTGATAAAGGTAGTTGGAGAGCGTGGAAATGGCATGCCGCAAAACCAAATAATTATATGAATGATTCACCATTCGATAATCCATATATCCGATATTCAGATGTACTATTGATGTATGCCGAAGCTATGAACGGACAAGATTTATTGTCTCAGACAGTTTTGGATATGACAGTAAACAAGGTGCGTACAAGATCGGGTGTCAATACAATTTCATTAGGAACAAAAAGCGAAATGGCAAATTTGTTAATAATGGAACGCAGAAGAGAACTTTGCCTGGAAGGTTGGCGCCGTGATGATTTGATTCGTTTTGGAGTATATAAAACAGTAATTAAAGCAATAAAACAAAATTACTGGAGCAATTCAGGTTCTCCCGGCGAAAATTATATAGACCACATGATTCGTTGGCCAATTCCAAGTGCCGAGATGGAGTTAAATAGTGCTCTTGTTCAAAACCCGGGCTATTAACAAGCATATTCGTTTTGTTCGTAGCTGAATTTAATTATTAACACATAATCAAATAGACAAATATGATAAAGATTATAAATATATTAAAGTATTCTGTTTTGGTGGCCGTAGCCCTTTTATACATGACAGGATGTAATGAAATGGCAGACTTGTACGAAGATGCACGCCCGGTAAAATTTTGGGTTAAGGGCAATAAGTCATTTTTAACAATAGGTGATTCTGTTTCCTTCAACGATTCATCGGTAAATGTTGCATCAAGAGTATGGACTTTTGAAGGTGGTTCGCTGGCTACCTCGACATTGCAAAATCCTGTGGTGGTCTATACTACTGCCGGTGAGTTTAAAACCAAAATTACTTGCGAATTTAACGATGGAACAAAAGAAGATCGCATGTTTTATACTACCGTTCGTCCTCACATTGTAGCCAATTTTTCAGCTGACAAGCAATATTTGAAATTTGGCAATCCGGTAACATTTAAATCACTTGTTACCGAACTTAATTACAAAGAGAATACTGGATTAGAGAATACAGCAGGTTATAGAAACCCTTACAAGTGGGAATTTGAAGGTGGGGTACCTGCTACAAGTAATTTAGCAAATCCTACAGTGTTATACAGTACGCCAGGTGTATATAAAGTTAAGCTCACAGCCTATCGGAATATCCCTAAAGACTCAAGTACAATTGAAAAAGTTGCATATATCAATGTTTTGCTCAATGACGTGATTTCTCCGTCTTCAACTTTATTAGCGTTGGTAGGTTCAAAGATTTACCTCAATTTTGATGAAGATATGGCAGCATTACCTGCCGATGCGAAATCGAATTTTACGTTGTTGGTGAATGGCAATCCTGTAGATTTTTCAATAGAATTGAAAACAGCCCGAAGAATAATATTAACTCCTAACAGTCCGATAACAGAAGGTCAAAGCATAAATGTAAAATATACACCGGGAGCAGTTAAATCTGTAGCCAATAAGATTCTGGCTCCTCAGGATTTAATAATTAACAACAACCTGGTCAATCTGTTAAGTGAAAATAGTGACTTTGAACAAGGTAATCTCACCAATTGGTCTCCAAGGTTCGATAATCTGCCAGCAGCAACCTGGAATGTAGTAAATACAGCGCCAAATTCAGGTACTTATTGTTTACGTTTTAACCCGCTTGCATCTGACCGACACAGACTAAGTATAACATGTAAACCCGGTTTAGTATTGTTAAACAAAAAGTTTAGACTTCAGTTTGCAGCTAAGGCCTCTGAGAGTGGATGGACAGGTGGATATGCCGTGGTGTGGAAGGATAAGTTTGGAGCAGATCCGTACATTGAAACCAGTCAAAACTGGTGGACAAATGGTGCTAATAGTAATTGGAAAACAACTAGTTTCGACCTTAGTTTTACAGCTGCAGGTTGGGCAGGAACCAATCAGTTAAACGTTTGCTTCCTTACCGAGGCTAACAAAACAGAGCGCTTTCTGGATGATATCAAATTCTATGAAATATTTGAATAGAAACTCAATGTAATAATTGATTTCCGGACAAATATGCTTCAGAAGCTGTTTGTCCGGAAATTTTAAAAGCTTTACTATTAATTAATCAATGAAACAACTTATAATTTTTTCAGTATTTGTTTTTATTATCCGTGTTGCTAATGCTCAACCTACAGCACCTGTAAATCAGGCTTGGGTGCCTATTGCCGAATTATCAGATGAATTTAATGGAACTTCATTGGATGATAGTAAATGGGTGAATTATCATCATTATTGGAAAGGAAGAGAACCAAGTCAGTTTAATACTGCTAATGTATCCGTTTCGGGAGGAAATCTTCAGTTAAAATCAACAGTTGCAAATCACAGTAAAACTGGTAATTGGGTATGGTCTGCTTGTGTTTCATCAAAAACAAAGGCAATGAAACCAGGGTATTACTCTGAAGCCAGAATTAAATGTTCGTCATTATCAATGACCGGTGCTTTTTGGTTTCAAGGCAATTATTCAGAAATTGATGTAATTGAAAATTTCGGACAACCAACCGGCTCAGGTTACTATAACCAACGGTATAATATGAAAACCAATATACATTATTTTCCAAATGGTTGGGCTACAGACCAAAGTTCACCCAGGGATAAAACAGGTTTGTCGCCGGCTGTAGACGAAACATACTATACCTATGGTGTATGGTGGAAAGATGCCACAACAATAATTTTTTACTTAAATGGAGTCGAGGTACATAAATCAACACCAGCGGGTGCATTTAATGAGGACATGTACATGTTTTTTGATACTGAGGTGTTTTCATGGGGAATTGGTCTCCCAACAATTGAATCGCTTGATGACAACAGTAAAAATACGCAATATATTGATTATGTTCGAACTTACAGGTTGGTAAACAGCTCAGCAAACATGAATTTGATTTCAAATCCGGATTTTGAATCAGGTGTACTAAGTCCCTGGACAAGTTGGGGTAATGTTTCAATTTCATCTGATGTGTTTAACACAGGCAGTAAATCCGTTTATATAAATGGCACAGGTGCATTTGAGCAAATCGTTTTTTTAAAACCAAATACAAAATACAGTTATTCGGGGTGGGGAAAAGTCTCGCTTCCAAATCAGAAAATTTATCTTGGAGTTAAAAATTTTGGTGGTCAGGAATCCACTGTAGAGATTACCTCTACCAATTTTGAAAAAAAAACGGTGAGTTTCACTACCGGGCCTACTAATATTTCTGCAAAACTTTATTTTTATGTACCGGGTAATTTCCAGGCTTATGGTGATGATTTTGAATTGAAAGAAATTTCAACTACAGGTTTAACGAAAACTGTATCTGAAAAATTGATTTTGCACGTTCCAAACCCTATTTCAGATGCATTTTCGGAAATAAAACTTGAAAGAAGTAGCAAACCTATTGATATTGGCATCTTCGATTTAAATGGACGATTGCTATATCAACAAAAAAACTGTTCAAATAGCATTGTAATAAACAGAAATATTTTTATGAATACAGGAATCTATCTCCTTTCGGCAAAAACAAAATCATACTATGAAACAAGAAAAATTGTTGTTTTATAAATCAGTTGTTTAGTTCTCATAAATTTTTAGTATAAATAATATATAACTAATTCAATAATAATGAATAAAATCAAATTAACAGTGACATTATTGCTTTTTTCTATTGTGATATTTTCACAAAACATACCCAATTACAATGAGTTGATGACACGCACGCAATGGTGGCGTGATGCCCGGTTTGGCATGTTTATTCATTTTGGTGCTTATTCGGTAGCTGCCAGAGGCGAATGGGTGAAGTCAAATGAAAAAATGACAACTGAGCAGTATCAAAGATATATAGATGCTTTTAATCCGATTGATTATGATGCAAAAAAATGGGCAAAAATAGCCAAACAAGCCGGTATGAAATATGCAGTTCTTACAGTTAAACACCACGATGGCTACTGTTTATTCGACAGCAAATTAACTGATTATAAGTTAAGCAATAGATTTAATGGTCGTGACTTAGTGCGTGAATTTCTGGATGCTTTCCGGGCCGAGGGATTGAAAGTAGGGCTATATTATTCTATTATAGACTGGCATCACAAAGATTATCCCAATGTTGGAAATCACCCACAAGCAGGAAATCCGGAACGGAATAAAAAAACATATAATTGGGATAACTACCTGAAATATATGTTTGGTCAAATTGAGGAATTAGTTACAAATTATGGTAAAATTGACCTGATGTGGTTTGACTACTCATTTGATGACTATGTTGGAGAAAAATGGAAAGCCACCGAGCTCCTTAAGATGTGTCGGAAATATCAGCCTGACATGATTACAGATAACAGATTAAATGGAAGTGGTGATAACTATTCATTAACTTATGGCGATTTTGTTACACCAGAACAGGCAATACCTGAAATATCGATCAAGGATAATCAAGGACGATTGTTGCCTTGGGAAACCTGCCTTACATTAAATAATCATTGGGGCTACGTAGCCTCCGACCAAGATTGGAAACCCTATGAAGTGATTATTCAATCACTGGTTGATTGTGTAAGTAAAAATGGCAATCTACTTCTGAATGTCGGGCCTGATGGAAAAGGAAATATACCCAAACAGAGCATAGAAATACTAAAACAAGTTGGTGATTGGATGCAAAAGAACGGAGAAAGTATTTATGGTTGTGGTCAATCCGATTTAGCTAAACCGGAATGGGGCTATTTTACGAAAAAAGGCAATAGTATATATGCGCATTGGTGTTATCCAAAAATTGGACCAATTAACGTAAAAGGTGTTTCACAAAAGGTTAGAACAACTACACTACTTTCAAACGGAGCAGAACTGCCAGTTTCGAGAAAGTGGTGGGGGCTTACTGGTGAAGATAATTTCTTTATAAATACTTCAAGTCCACTTAACCATACATTTTTGTTACCCGATAAGGCTGATGCGGTTATTAAAATTGAATTAAAGTAACCTTTGAGTTATATAATGAAGTTTAAACCAGGATATGATATTCATAAATTTTGGTTTTCTTATGCCTGTTTTTATATTATCACCGTTCTGCATTTAATGGTAATTTGTGCACAAAACAGATTGAATTTTTGTTAATTATAAAAGTATGAAACCTGCAATCCTGCTATCACCATTACTATTAACTAGCCTAACGCCACAAAACATTCATTCTGATAACCCAACCCGGAAAATCAGGCAACCCAATGTGCTTATTTTGTTTGCCGACGATCAGAGGGCTGATGCACTTAGTTGTTCGGGCAATTCCTACATCCGCACACCGAATATCGATCAGCTGGCAACCAATGGCGTACGTTTCAGTAATAGTTATGCGATGGGCGGGCCGCACGGGGCAATTTCCGCACCGAGCCGGGCCATGATGCTGAGTGGCAAAAGTCTTTTTCATATTTATGATAAACTTGCAGGTGTTGAAACCATGCCAGCCTACTTTGCCAAACAAGGATACCGGACTTTTGCAACAGGCAAATGGCATAACGAAGCTTCGGCGTTCGAAGCTTCGTTTCAGGAGGCGGAAAATATTTTTATGGGTGGAATGAGCGATCATTATTTGGTGCCTTGTCAACGCCTTGAAAATGGGAAACTAACCAAACCCGAGAATAAAGGATATTCCACAGATTTGTTTGCCGATGCGGCCCTTCGATTCCTGGAAAACTATTCAGTGTCGGAACAGAAAAAACCGTTCTTCTGTTATGTGGCGTTCACTGCACCTCACGATCCGCGTTCGCCCCGAAAAGATTACATTGGAACTTATCCTGATGGAACCATTCCGCTGCCCGGAAATTTCAAAGTTTTGCATCCTTTTGAATTCGACGATTTATCGGTGCGCGACGAACATTTGGCCCCATGGCCCCGAACTTCTGAAATCATTCAGCAATCGTTGTCTGACTATTATGCCCTGATTACTCATTTGGACAACCGGATTGGCGATATTATTTCGATGTTGAAATCCAAAGGTTTGTATGAAAATACGATTATCGTCTATGCGGCTGATAATGGGCTGGCCATTGGAAGTCACGGTTTGCTCGGAAAGCAAAGTTTATATGAGCACAGTATGAAAGTACCGCTTATAATTAAAGGTCCCGGAGTTCCGAAAGGGCAGGTTCGGCAGGCTATGGTATATCTGTTCGATTTGTATCCAACACTGTCCCGATTGTGTGGTATTCCGGCACCGAACAAAGTCGATGGTCAAAACCTTGTACCGGTCATCAACGGAAAACAAAATGCCGTTCGCACCTCGCTTTATACTGCCTATCGAAATACAATCAGGGCAGTTCGAACCGAGGATTGGAAGATGATCTGGTATCCGCAACGAAATTATACACAGTTGTTTAACATGAAGGATGATCCATTGGAAATCAGCAATCTGGTAAATGCTCCCGAATATCAGCAAAAACTTAAAGAATTGAGAGGATTGATGGAAAAGTGGCACGAAGCAATCGGCGATACTTCCAATTTGCACCCCAAAACTATTTTGCCACTCGAATACAATTACCTCAAACTAAAGCAAAAGCCAGATGCGTATCAGCCAGAGTATGTGCTGAAAAAGTATTTTAAAGGTATTGTGATTAATAATGAAAATAGAGTTTTACATTGAAAATAATATGAGATTTGAGAATTGGAATAAGCTATATTCATTATGAAACGAGCATGTACTTCACATCCAAGGTCAGAAAATATTGACATACGAGTTCCATACTACTGTTAACAAACTAATTATTACCGTATGAAACTATACAAAAATTTGCTTCTTGCTCCATTATTCTTTAACAGTGTAACATACGCACAGCAAAAGCCAAATATTTTATGGATAACTATAGAAGACACTTCTCCACAGTTCATTGGTTGTTATGGTAACAGCGATTCCATGACACCTGTAATAGATAAGTTGGCAAATGAGGGAGTACGGTTTACCAATGCCTTTTCAACAGGAACAGTTAGTGCCCCAAGCCGATCCAGTATCATTACAGGAGTGAAAACCTATAAAACAGGAACAGGAAACCACCGGAGCGAATATCCTGTCCCCGGCTTCATAAAAGGATTTCCTTATTATTTGAAGAATATTGGATATTATACATCGAACAATGCGAAAACGGATTATAATGTAGCTAACCCTGTAGAATTTACCAACGAAGCATGGAATGAAAGTTCGAATAATGCAGGATGGTGGAATAGAAAACCCGGGCAGCCATTCTTCGTGGTCTTTAATTTCATGAACTCACACCAGTCCCGCACCATGACAGAAACGTATTCCTGGTATGAGAAAAATGTGCTCGAAAAACTCCCGGAAAATGAGCGTATAGGGGTAAATGATTTTAAGATGCCGCCCTTTTATAGGGATAGCCCCGAGATGCGTAAACAAGTTGCAAGGGTGTACAATTCAGTAAAGTTGACAGACAATGAAATTGGCGCATTGCTTAAACGCGTGGATGACGATCATTTACGCGACAGTACGATAATTTTTTTCTTTGCAGATCATGGGGAAGGGATACCGCGTGGTAAAACCAACGGAATCAACCTTGGTTACCGTGTGCCGTTTGTGATCTGGATCCCCGAAATGTATAAAGATCTGTCTCCCTGGGGAGCAGGAGGAGTGGTTACCGATGATCTGATTGATTTCGAAGATTTGGCTCCAACATTAATCAGCCTTGCCGGAGGAAAAGTGCCGGATTACATGGCAGGAAAGATTCTGATGGGTAAAAACCGGTCCAAGCCAGCTGATCACCTGGTTTTATCTACAGACAGGTCGGATAATGGGATTGATTTGGTACGTAGTGTGACTGATGGGAAGTATATTTATTCGCGTAATTTTATGCCGTTCATGCCACAAGCACGCTACATCCGGTACATGGAGATTGGGGAAATCAAACAACAGATGCGCAAAGATGTTGCTGGAAATAAACTGGACAGTTTGCAGAAAAGCCTTTTCGAGGATAGACCTGCCGAGTATTTATTTGATATTGAAAACGATATCTGGGAAACTAAAAATCTGGCAAACGACCCGGCATATAAGAAAGTACTCGAAAAAATGCGTGGTAAGTTACAAATGGAAATACTCCGTTCGCGCGATGTTTTGCTATTGCCGGAATATGAAGTCGGACTGATATCGAAAACGACAACTCCTTACGAGTTTAGGCTGGATAAAAGGAAATACAAGGTAGAAAACGTTTACGATGCGGCTTCTTTATCGGGTTTCAGGGGAGAGGAAGTAGCAGCTAATCAAATCAGGATGCTTGGGAGTTCAGATAGATTTGTACGCTATTGGGGTATTGTTGGGTTGCGCAGTCAGAGCCAAAATATATTAAAATCGTACTCAAAAGAAATTGTAAAAGCCATGAGTGATTCTTACCCCCCTGTTGCAGTAACAGCGTCAGCAATATCTTTTATGGCGTTCGAAAATGCATCAGCTGAAGAGAACCTCAAAAGATACGCTGAAAGTGATAATATGGATTTAGCATTAATGGCAATAAACTATTTACTCTATGTCGATCAAAAACTTCCTTTTATTTCGACAATTCAAAACGTTTACAAAATGGATGGAAGAAGTTATAATGTAAAAGCTGCCTGTCTGGATTTTTTAGGAAGTTTGTCCCTGGTTCCCAATAACCCCGATTATCGGGAATGAAATTCTTTGAGAAAGTCAAAAAAGCCTTAAAATAAATGGTATGTTAAACAAAACAATGATAATAGTATTGGTTATTCTGTTGGCTTGCTTTCAGTTAACCGGCAGCTCGCGTAAAATAACTTTGTTGGATGAAGGCTGGAAATTTTTATTGAAAGATGTGAAAGATGCTGCCGGTAATGAATTTAATGATAAAGACTGGGAAGCTGTAACTGTACCACACGACTGGGCTATCGACAAACCTTTCAATATGAATATTGACTGGCAGGTTGTGCAGGTAGTAGCTGATGGTGAAAAAAAGCCACAGCTCAGAACCGGAAGAACCGGTGCCTTACCTGCTTTTGGAATTGGCTGGTACAGAAAGTCCATCTTCATTCCCGCTGAAGACAAGGGAAAAATTCTTTCTGTCGAATTTGATGGAGCCATGAGCAATGCACAAATTTTCGTCAACGGCAAGTTCGTTGGCGAATGGCCTTTCGGGTATGCATCTTTTATGTTTGACATTACTAAATTTGTTGAATTTGGAAAAGAAAACTTACTTGCTGTAAGGTTAGATAATAAAGATGAATCCTCCAGATGGTATTCCGGTGCAGGACTGTATCGAAATGTTCGACTTATAACAACCAATCCTGTACATGTTGCTCATTGGGGAACTTACATAACAACGCCGTTTATTGAAAAAAAACAAGCTCATGTAAATATCAGAACGAACATCAATAATTTATCCGGGATTACATATAAAGTTACATTACTTACCGAAATAATCAATTCACAAGGTGAAAAAGTATCAGAAAGCAGGAGCGAAAAAGTAGTCACCGAACATTTTGTATTTGAGCAGGCAATCAAAATTAAAAATCCATCACTCTGGAGCATTGAGACTCCTTCAATCTATAAAGCCATCAGTAAGGTTTTTGTAAACAATAAGTTGACCGATACTTATGAATCCTTTTTTGGAATCAGAACCATACGTTTCGACAAAGACAAAGGGTTCTTTCTCAATGGGAAGCACGTAAAAATTAAAGGGGTTTGCAATCACCACGATCTGGGGCCGATAGGAGCCGCCGTGAATTACAGGGCTACGGAACGTCAGTTAGAAATTCTGAAAGACATGGGGTGCAATGCCATCAGGACTTCGCACAATCCTCCTTCCCCGGAGCTCTTAGACCTTTGCGATAAAATGGGATTTTTGGTGATGGATGAGTCTTTCGACGAATGGAAGATTGGGAAAAACAAAAATGGATACAATACTTTGTTCGATAAATGGGCAGAAAAAGATCTGGTGGCAATGATTCACCGGGACAGAAACCATCCATCAGTGATTATTTGGAGCATTGGCAATGAAATACTTGAGCTAAATAGTAAGGACCCAAAAGGTAAAGAAATAGCGAGATTTCTGACGCAGATATGCCACAGAGAAGATACAACTCGACCAACCATTGCAGGATTCAATAATGCACGTGGTGGTATAAATAATGGAATTGCGGATGAAGTTGATTTGTTCGGAATTAATTACCCGCGAATTGGTAATATGAGTTATTCAAAATACCACGCTGAGAAGCCACATTATTGTCTGGTGGGAAGTGAAACTGAATCAACCGTTAGTTCGAGAGGTGAATACAAATTTCCTTTTAAAGAAAATACTTCTCCTTGGTATTCAGATTATCATGTTTCGTCTTACGACAACGAGGGTCCATCATGGTTTAGCACACCAGACCATGAATTTGCCATGCAGGAAGACTGTCAGGCTGTGGCTGGACAATTTGTATGGACAGGGTTCGATTACCTGGGCGAGCCTACTCCCTATAACGAAGGCACTCCTGCCAGAAGCTCTTATTTTGGTATTATGGACCTTGCAGGACTAAAAAAAGATCGTTTTTACCTCTACCAGAGTCATTGGAGTGATAAACCCATGTTGCATCTTCTTCCGCACTGGAACTGGCACGACAGGGTGAACGATACCGTTCCTCTGATGTGTTACACCAATTATCCCAAAGCCGAACTTTTTGTGAACGGGAAGAGCATGGGCATTCGGGTGAAAGACAAAAGCAAAACCTTTACACGTTACCGCCTCATTTGGGATAAGGTCATTTATCAGCCCGGTGAAATCAAAGTTGTAGCAATGGATAATAACAATAATCCGATGGCCGAACAGGTGATAAAAACCGCAGGTGAACCCTATCAAATACGATTAACTCCCGACAGGCAGACTATCACAGCCGATGGTAAAGACCTTTCTTTTATTACCGTAGAGGTGTTAGACAAGGATGGCAATTTATGTCCCAGAGCCAATATTCTGCAGTTTTTCGAGGTGAAAGGTGCTGGTAAACTAAAAGCGATTTGTAACGGAGACCCTACAGATCAAACCTCTTTTGCCTCTAACTATATGAAAACATTTAACGGTAAGATGGTCATTGTGGTGCAATCAACCAAAGAGGCGGGGAGTATTTCCGTCAGGTCGGAAGGATCAAAATTAAAAGAAGGTATTGTCAATTTAACTTCAAAATAAATGGTATGTATAACAAAACAGTGATTTTGGTATTAGCCTTTCTATTGGCTTGTTTGCAGCTTATCGGCAATCCGCGCAAAATAATTTTGTTGGACGAAGGTTGGAAATTCTTATTTAAAGATGTGAAAGATGCTGCCAGTCCGGGGTTTAATGATACAGACTGGGAAGCTATAACTGTACCGCACGATTGGGCTATCGACAAACCTTTTAATATGAATATTGATTGGCAGGTTGTTCAGGTAAAAGCTGATGGCGAAACAAAACCACAGCTCAGAACCGGAAGAACCGGCGCCTTACCTGCTTTTAGAATTGGCTGGTACAGAAAGTCAATTCTCATTCCTGCCGAAGACAAAGGAAAAATTATTTCTGTCGAATTTGACGGAGCCATGAGCAATGCTCAGGTGTTTGTGAACGGTCAATATGCAGGAGAATGGCCGTATGGTTATTCCTCTTTCCAGTTTGATATTACCCGTTTTATTCGGTTTGGAACGGATAATGTATTGTCAGTAAGATTGGAGAACATGGAAGAATCCTCCAGGTGGTATTCAGGGGCCGGATTATACCGCGACGTGCGTCTGGTAGCCACTGATCCTGTTCATGTAGCGCACTGGGGAACTTATGTAACCACTCCCGCAATAACCAAAGAAAAAAGTTCGGTAACCATTCAAACCCACATTGAAAACCAAACCGGTAAAATGGAAAAAGTGGAATTAACTACTGAAATTCTCGATGCCGACGGCAAATTGGCAGCCCAAGGAAAAAGCATTAAAGAAGTGTCCGGTTCAGCAATATATACCAGCACTCTGACTGTTCACAATCCCAGGCTATGGTGTATTGAAGATCCGTATATGTACAAAATGGTCAGCAGGGTTTGGGTGAATGGCATTCTCCGTGACGTGTATGAAACTCCTTTCGGAATTCGTACTATCAGGTTTGATAAAGATAAAGGATTTTTCCTCAATGGTAAACACACCAAAATTAAAGGAGTATGCCTTCATCATACATTGGGTCCGCTTGGTGCAGAATCCAATTTCAGGGCAACGGAAAGACAGTTTGAGATGCTGAAAGAAATGGGTTGCAATGCAATTCGCAGTGCTCATAATCCTCCTTCGGTTGAATTCCTTGATTTATGCGATAGGATGGGCTTCCTTGTCATGGATGAATGTTTTGATGAGTGGGAAATCGGGAAGAGCGAAAACAGCTATCATACACTCTTTGACAAATGGGCTGAGAAAGATATGGTTGCCATGATACACCGTGACAGAAACCATCCTTCCATTATCCTTTGGAGCATTGGGAATGAAGTGCTGGAATTGAATTCAATGGATCCGGGGGGCAGGGAAACAGCCAGGTTTTTAACAGGAATATGTCACAGGGAAGATCCCACCAGACCGACAGTTTCTGCATTCAACAATGCCCGCGGGGCAATAGATAATGGTATTGGCGATGAAGTAGATATTTTTGGCATCAATTATCCGGCCATAGGAGATATGAGTTATGCAAAATATCATGCCGAAAAACCCCATTATTGCCTGATAGGAAGTGAAACCAACTGCACAGCAAGTTCCAGGGGAATTTATAAATTTCCTGTGGTCACAAGCCGAAACCCATGGTACACCGATTACCAACTTTCGGGCTATGACCTTGAAGGTCCGATTTGGTACAGTACTCCCGATACGGATTTTGCTATGCTGGAGGATTGTGAAGCAGTGGCAGGGGAATTTGTATGGACAGGATTCGATTACCTGGGGGAACCTACTCCTTATAACGAAGGTACTCCAGCCAGAAGTTCCTATATTGGTATTATTGACCTTGCAGGACTGAAAAAAGACCGGTTTTACCTATATCAAAGCCATTGGAGTGACAAACCCATGCTGTATCTTCTTCCGCACTGGAACTGGCCAGACAGGGTGAGCGATACCATTCCGGTGATGTGTTACACCAATTATCCTAAAGCTGAGCTTTTTGTGAACGGGAAGAGCATGGGCATTCGGGTGAAAGACAAAAGCAAAACCTATACCCGCTACCGCCTCATCTGGGATAAGGTCATTTATCAGCCCGGTGAAATCAAAGTTATTGCAATGGATAATAACAATAATCCGGTAGCCCAACAAGTGATTAAAACTGCAGGTGAGCCTTATCAAATACGCTTAACACCAGACAGGAAGATTATCGCTGCAGATGGCAAAGACCTTTCATTTATTACTGTAGAAGTATTAGACAAAGATGGCAATTTGTGCCCAAGAGCCAACATTCTGCAGTTTTTCGAAGTGCAAGGTGCGGGTAAACTAAAAGCGATTTGTAACGGAGACCCTACAGATCAAACCTCTTTTGCTTCTAACTATATGAAAACATTTAACGGTAAGATGGTCATTGTGGTGCAATCAACCAAAGAGGCGGGGAGTATTTCCGTCAGGTCGGAAGGATCTAAATTAAAAGAAGGAATTGTCAATATAACCTCAAAATAAATGGTATGTATAACAAAACAGTGATTTTGGTATTAGCCTTTCTATTGGCTTGTTTGCAGCTTATCGGCAATCCGCGCAAAATAACTTTGTTGGACGAAGGCTGGAAATTTTTATTTAAAGATGTGAAAGCTGCTGCCAGTCCGGGGTTTAATGATACAGACTGGGAAACAGTGACCGTTCCGCACGACTGGGCTTTCAACAAACCTTTTAATATGAATATTGATTAATGGAAAAACGTGAAAATTAAAACTTATGCTGTACTGATTGTTGGATTACTTATCCTTATCGTATCTTTTTGCATTACCAGTTACTGGAGTTATATGGGAGAACAACTAATTACAAATGGAAAATAAGACTTAATTAAACTAAATAAATACAATGATTTCAAAAGTCAACCGCCGCCGGTTTTTAACTACTATTGGAATGGGAATAGTTGCCATGCAGTTTTTACTAATTAATGTATTTGCACAACCGGCAACTCCATCTTCTTTTTCAGGTGGAAAACCAAAATTTTGGATCGACAACCGCTTTGCCGGTTTCAAAACACCCTGGCGAAAAGTGCACCTCGATTTTCACAACTCACATCATCAACCCAAAATTGGGGCAGATTTTAATGCCGAAAAATGGGGCGATCAACTGGTTGCCGGAAATGTGGACGGCATTGTGGTTTTTGCCAAAGATATGCACGGGTATTTCTACTATCCCAGTAAATTTGGTCCCGTGCATCCGGGCCTTTCGTTCGATTTACTTGGGCAGCAGGTAAAAGCTTGTCGCGAGCGCAATATTGCCGTTTATGCATATTATTGTGCGGCCTGGGACGACTATTTATGCAAAACCCGTCCGGAATGGCGAATGAAAAGACGCGACGGTTCTGACTGGAATCCACAACCGGGAGAAACGCCCGGGTGGACTGCCCTTTGCCTTGGAAACAAAGATTTTGTTGACCTTATGGCCAACCATATCCAGGAATTTGTATCGGAGTATAGGCTCGATGGAGCCTGGCTCGATATGTCTGAGCCAATTGTGCCGGAATGTTACTGCAAAGAGTGCATCAGCCAAATTAAGGCAGAAGGGAAAGACCCTTTTGATAAAGAGGTTCAGCGTGCGCACCAAAACAAAAACTTTCTTGATTTCCATCGCCGGATGCGCGAACTGGTACACACTACACGACCAGGTTGTCAGATCGACTTCAACGATATTGGATTGAGCCAGGTAAGCGAACGTGCTTCATTACTCGACAATATTGACATTGAAGCTTTACCTACTGATCCGCAGTGGGGGTATTTTTTCGCGCCACTACAAATCAGGTATCAACGCAATTTCGGTATCCCGGTTTATGGCATGACAGGTCGTTTTGTATCGTCGTGGGCCGATTTTGGCGGATTGAAATTGCCACAGCAGCTCGATGTTGAACTGGCAAGTCTGGTGGCCAATACCGCCCGTTGCGATGTTGGCGACCAAATGCCCCCCAACGGAGTGCTCGATCCTGCGGTATATCATGTACTCGGAAAATCGTATGGAAAGATAAAGCGGTTAACACCCTGGATTGATCAGGCAGCCCCGGTAACTGAAGCAGCATTAATGATTCCCGGAACGCCGATGGAACGTGTGAAAGATCCTTATTTATTTGGGTTGACCAAACTGTTGGTCGAATCGAAACGTCAATTTGATGTGGTGGAGCCAGGGCAGGAATGGGAACGGTACAACCTGGTAATTATTCCCGATGGGTTAAAGCCCGATGCGAAAACCATTGACCGTCTGCATAAATATATAGCAGCAGGAGGAGCAGTAGTTGTTTGCCATCAAGGAGGACTGGATGCTGAAAAGAATGAATCCTGGTTGGAGAGATATGGACTTAACTACAAAGGCGAATCAGCGTTCAAACCGGCCTACTTTGTAACTGATGATAATTTTATTCAGGATATGCCCGGTTATGCTTATGCTCTTTACAATGGCGCGTCACAATGGGAAACCAGCGCACCGGCAAAATCATTGGCGCAGCTTGGCGAACCACTTTTTCAGCGAAGCGCCGAACATTATACCAGCCACAGACAATCGCCATTCGACCACATTACCCGGTATTCAGCTCTGGCAATAAGTGGAAAAGTTGGTTTTATAGCTTTTCCATTGGGTGAAAGCTATAATGATACTGGATATTGGATTTACCGGGAGGCATTTTTGAAATTAATCAATCAGGTTTGTCCAACGAGGTTGGTTGAAACAAACGCACCACTCAATACTGAAATAACCGTTACCTATCAGGCTGCTAATAAGGGAATAAAAAGACCGGAGCGATATATGGTACATTTGGTTAATTGGTCATCTTCACGGAAGACACCAGTACATCCCGAAGTACATGAAGATCCTGTTCCATTAGCCAATGTGAAGGTGAAATTGAATATTCCTGTTTCGAAAGTTAAAGTTAAGACTGTCGTATCGGGCATCGATTTAAAAACTAAAATCAATGGTAACGGAATCGAAGTTTGTGTGCCAACAGTCTTGATACACGAGATTGTTTGTTTTGAGCTGTATTGAAAATCAAGTGTGAGTATTTGGAAAACGTTACAAAATATAAGTATTCTACTTCCTTCATTTCTATTGTTCTTATAAAACAAACTCGTTAGAGGTAATTGATATTGACATTGTACTTAAAAATAAATAAATTAATAAATGAAGAATACAATAATAACACTAGTTTTCGTTGCTATATCCCTGAGCATATTTGCTCAAACCGGGAGCCAGGAGGTGTTGATCCGGGTTGAACCGGGGATCAGCAAAGCAATTCTGGGACATCTTGAACTGAAAAGGGAAAAATACTTTAACATTTGCCACGGTGGAAAAGGATTTGAATCTACGATCAACGACATGAAACGTTCCGATCACTACCTTGGGTATTTAGAGATGTCATTCGGTCGGTCACTGGATCTTGTTTATGGTGAAAAGAATTGGGGCAATTCATTGAAGGAAGACGTGAACCGTTCTGGATATGCAGATATTAACTACCTGAGAAGCAAACTGAAGCCTGATGATGGTAATCCTTCGGCATTATTCAGGAACAGATTTCCTGTGAATCTGGGGGTAGCCAATCACGACAGGCCCATGGCTTATCCTTCTTTCATGCAGCAGACAACTACTTCGCAGGCCGGAGATGAGGGAAAACTTCCTGTGAATACCGATGCTGCGGCTGAACTTGTGGTGGCTTTGCTAAAATATAAATACACCGATTGGACACGCCCTGCCACATTCGAAGCTATCAACGAACCCCACTGGTCGCTCTGGTCTGCAAACCCCAACCTGTTGGCTGATCTTCATACAGCCATTTGGGAAAAAGCCAAAAAGGAGGCGTTACCCACCCTGATTGGTGGACCTTGCTTTTCGGTTGCTTATTACTACAAAAATAATTATCAATACTTTTCAAACCTCTCAAAGTTTATCGATAACACCCGGTGCCAACTGGATTTTTATTCCTTCCATGTTTATGACTTCCTGCGATGGAATAATACCCGGAATGATTTCCATGGCCGTGTTACTTCGGGTTTACCCCTGGAAGGTGTACTTGATCTGGTGCCCGGATACACCAGGAATAAATACGGCAAACCTGTTGAGCTGGTAGTCAGTGAGCATGGCGGGTACATCTCAACAAACGCTGACAGCGATTTGGATTTGGTAGCCAATAAATATTTCCCCGGGTCGGGTTTTGAATGGGAGATGAAACGCCGGTCAGTGTCCGACTTCATCATGGTGAGCAGTTCAATTGCCAGTACGATGGTTTATATGAATCATCCGCATGTGGTAAAAAAAGCCGTTCCATTTATCCTGCTCGAATCCTTTGCATGGGATCCGAAATATTATGCTTCGCTTCTTGTTGCCAAAAATTATACCGACAAAACCCAGTGGCAGGAAACCAAACTCATTCATTTCTTTGAATTCTTTAAAGATGTGAAAGGACGCAGGGTTTGGTCGGAATGCGACAATCCGGATATTCAGCAACAATCTTTTGTAAACAATAATAAATTGCTGGTGGTGATCAATAACCTTTCAACCAAAACTTTTCCCCTTGATCTGAAAGTTCCCGTAGAAAAGGTTCAGTCCGTACAAATCAGGCGGTTTGGAAGAAAACCCGATTTCACTCCCTATCTGGAAGAAACCGGAGTCACCTCCCTAAACGGATTGGAATTAAAAGGCCGTGAAGCAATGGTCATCACCGTTACCTGCCAGGAAACAATCAGGGAGACTCAATATTTGAACGAAAAGCCGTTTTATGGGACTGAAGTGACCAGACAGTTTACCGGTTCATCCACATTTACTGTGGATGTTCCCGATCCTGAAAAGGCAGAATATGCATATCTCAGGATTGGGCTAAGCCGTCCTGTAGGAACTGATCGCAAGGTGAACATTTCCCTGAATGGAGTTTTCCTGACTGTTCCGCATGAAGATTGTGCAGATTATCTCGAGGATATCGATGAATTTGCCACGACAAAAATCATCAGAATTGACAAATCTATCCTTCAAAAAAACAACCAAATAATGGTCTCATTTCCAGACGGAAAAACAGGAGGGGTAGGTGCTGTGGTGCTTCGAGCGGCATACAGCGAAATTAATCCGGAGTCCTCTTCATCTACGGTCGTGTTGCCGGACTACAGACTAGAACCAATCCTGTATCCCAATCCGGTTACAGATTCATACATCAAGATTGATTTTACTGAGCCGGTGACCGATGTAGATGTAAAACTTTTCAACTTGGCAGGAGTTCTGCTAAGTGAGAAAAAATTCAATGGAGATGTGAATTTTTATATAGGAAACATCCAAACAAGCGGAATTTATCTAATCAAAATAACAACTAATCACCTTTCATTTACCAGGAAAATAATGATTGACAATTCAAAGTTCAGAATTATGACCATGAATACTACAAACTCAAACAAGGAAGTTATAAGCAGTTTAAATACATACAAAAGTTAGATTACCAAAAATTAAGAATCATTTATTTTAACAATTATCATGAAAAAAACAAAAGTGCTAATCCTATTCTACATGCTATCCATGATAGCAATTGCACAAACTGGGAATACTTCTTCCCAACTTAAAGAGAATAGTAACACCATAGATTTTAGCAACAAACCTAAACGTATTAATAATGAATACCCTCTATCCGACCAAAAGAACAAGGGTAATTGGACTTTCAACAGACTATTTTCAGATGAGTTCAACGGATCTGAGTTGGATAATGAAAAATGGTTTGATCATAATCCCGGATGGAAGGGCAGAAAACCTACTTTTTTTCATAAATCGAATGTAAGTCTGAAAAATGGTAAATTGGTACTTTCTTTAAATAAACACGGAGGCGATTCCTTACCTGAAGGCTTTACTCACAGCAGCGGATATATAAGAAGTAAAAAAACATTTTTATACGGTTACATAGAAGCACGTCTAAAACCTATAGACGCGCCCTGGGTTTCAGGCTTTTGGCTATATGATCAACAACCAGACTATCAACAACCAGACTGGTGGACAGAAATAGATATATGTGAAAACTGTCCGGGCGTTAAAAAAAACAGACATACGCTGACCTCCAATCTACATGTATTTAAGGCGCCTAAAGATAAAGGCAATATTGAAAAGCAAATAAGTTTTGGAAAGAATTACAAAATCAATTTTGAATTGCAAAAAGATTTCCACGTTTGGGGCCTGGAATGGTCAAAAAATGTTATCCGGTTTTATATAGATGGCGTGCTTTTCCGAGAAGTACAAAACACATACTGGCACCAGCCTCTTACAATAAACTTAAATTGCGAATCAAATGAATGGTTCGGAGCTTTGCCTGATAATTCCAAACTTAACAAAAAATATTTGGTTGATTATGTCAGATTATGGCAATAAGAAAAAAATACATTAACAGTTTTCATTAAATAAAAAACAGCTACAATGAATAAAAGAGAAATTATAAAATTGGTTTTGGACGGAAAAAAACCACCTTACGTACCCTGGTCATTTAAATTCACCAAAGAGCCATACGAGATGCTTCAGCACCATTTTGGAGTTGATGATTTGGACGAAGCGGTTGGAAACCACATTTTGCAATTAGGTAGCAATATTGGCTTTTTCGACGATTTAGGAAACGACCAGTTTCAGGATGTATTCAAGGTAATTTGGGACCGAAGTATCGACAAGGATGTCAATACTTTTAAATCATTTGTAGATAATAGTCCGTTACATTGCGCAAGTCAAATAATAAACAATTCCTTAAATAATTAAACCAATGGAAAAAACGAAAGAAATGACCGAAGTAATTCATCTTTTTAAAAAATTATTTAGCACTGACCCTGAATTTGCAGTTAAATCACCAGGTCGTGTCGACTTAATGGGTAGCCACACAGATTACAACCATGGTTATGTTGTGACAATGCCCATAGATCTTAAAATTGAATGTGCATTTTCTCTTTGTGAAGGCAATGTTTTGACAATGTATTCGTGTAATCTTGATTCAACCGTCAAAATTGATATTAAAACTGGTGATATAATTGAAGGTGATGATTGGGGTAAATATGTAAGTGCTGTTGTTAAAGTTGTTTTGGACGAAGGTTACGATTTAAAAGCATTTAATTCAGTATTCTGTAGTACTATTCCTATTGGATCAGGATTATCAAGTTCAGCTGCACTTGAAGCTACTGTATTGGCAATGTTATGTAAAGTATCTGGTTTTGAGATTGATAAAAAAAATAGTGCTTTGTTAACTCAAAAGGCTGAGAATAAATATGTAGGAGTAAACTGTGGCATTTTAGATCAATACTCTGTTATTTTTGGTGAGAAACGAAGTGTAATTAAATTAGATTGTAGAGAATTAACTCACAAATTAGTAAGCTGGCCAAAGGATATTATGATAGCTATTTGTAATACAAATAAAGCTCGTCAGTTACACGGTTCTGAATATGATGAAAGGAGAGCACAATGTGAAGAAGCCGTAGCTGAGTTTGCGAAAATAGATAGCAATATAAAGGCTTTACGTGATGTAGGCATCGTTTTTTTCCATAAGCATAAAGATAAACTATCGGTAAATGCTGCAAAACGTGCTCAATTTATTATCGAAGAAAATAATCGTACCCATGAGTTAGAAGCTGCTTTGTGTAATGGTGAAGTAGATAAATTAAAAGATATTTTCAATCGTTCATTCGTAGGTGCCCGTGATCTTTTTGAGATTTCGAACGATGCCATGCAAAGTATGTACGAATCCATGTCGAGCGCAAGGGGCGTTGTAGCTTCCCGTCAGGCAGGAGCCGGATTTGGAGGTTGTATGGCTTCCTTAGTTTATAAAGACCAATTGGAAGACTTCAAAACTGATGTGTTTAATAAATACAAAGAATTAACAGGGATTGAATGTCAGATTTATGGTGTTCACACACATCAAGGAACAAGCATTGAGTCAATTAAATCTTTTGAAACAGTATGATAAATAGAATTTAGGTTTAATCAATAATAGTATGACGAAGAAGGAAGTAATAAAAATGGTACTTGATGGTAAAAAACCGCCTTACGTGCCTTGGGATTGTAAATTTACCATTGAAGCTTTAGAGAAAATGAAAGCTCACTATGGAGAAGAAGTTGATATTGAAGAGTTGGTAGATAATCACTTCATTAAACTTGGACAATCTAGTGGTTTCAAAATTGATATTGGTAATAATCGTAAAAAAGATATTTTTGGAACTATATGGGATATGACTCACGAAAAAGATATCGGTAACGTAGATGGCTTGGTACTTCCTGAAGCAACTTTGGAAGGATACGAATTTCCTGATCCAAATGATTCGATTCTTTATGCAGGCATAGAAGAGAAAATTGCTGCAAATAAAGATAAATTTGTTCTTTATAGTATTGGTTTCAGCCTGTTTGAAAGGTATTGGTGTCTGCGGGGAATGGAAAATGCGTTTCTGGACTTAATGATGTATCCTGATTTTGTGAAAGATTTATTGGGCAAAATTGCTGATTTTAATATTGCTGTTATTAAAAATGTATGTGAACGTTATCCTGAGGTTGACGGTATCTACTTTGGAGATGATTGGGGAGCACAGAAAAAATTAATGATGGGAAAAGAAGTATGGATGGAATTTATTTACCCTGAATTATTAAGAATGTATGCTAATACAAAAAGGTATGGTAAATATCAATTAATCCATTCATGTGGTGATATTTATGAAATTATACCAGAATTAATTGAAGGCGGAGTTGATTGTATTAACCCATTCCAACCTGAAGTGTTGGATGTTGATGATTTAATGACCAAATTTAAAGGAAAAGTAACTTTCCATGGTGGTCTTTCTACTCAACAAACTTTGCCTTACGGTTCAGTGGAAGATGTACAGAAAGAAACAAATCATTTGTTAGATTTAGGTAAAGACGGAAGTTATATTTTTTGTCCGTCACACGCAGCAGAAGGTGACACCCCGATTGAAAATATTGTTGCTTTTATTGATATTATCAAAGCTCAAAAAGCAGCAGCGGGATTTTAAATGAATAAAGTAGCGCTAACACCATATTATTGATCGATGGGTAAAACCCTAGAAGGCGGAGAATTTATGGTGGCAATAGGTGCTTCTAATATCCCTGCTTTGTGCATTGATGGTGAAATTACGTTTATTTCGAACATTCCACCAGTGAGTAAAATTAAAAAAGTTATTGAAGCCAGATTATCTCATAAATAGAAAAAATATTATGAACAAACCAAAGTCAGAGGTCAACTATTTAGGCCCATTTATCACACTAGTGTTTTTATTTTTCATTGTCGGTTTTTTGACAACAGCCAATGGACAGTTTCAAGGTCCTTTAAAAGCAGCTTTTTTAAGTAATGCGGGTTCGTTAAAAAATACTTTTGCTACTCTCATTTCATTTTCATGGTTTATGTCCTACCCCTTAACTGGGGGTATTGGATCGTCTATGGTGAATAAATATGGATATAAAGGAACTTTAATCAGGGCATTATTGCTTATGATTGTTGGATTAGGAATCTTCTTTTATTCATCATATTATTTTGAGCAATATCCGGCATCGGTTGTTCGAATTG
Source organism: Paludibacter jiangxiensis (assembly GCA_945870155.1). Classification (GTDB taxonomy): domain Bacteria; phylum Bacteroidota; class Bacteroidia; order Bacteroidales; family Paludibacteraceae; genus Paludibacter; species Paludibacter jiangxiensis_A. The sequence goes on from CAMBSB010000007.1 coordinate 69,517, forward strand.
CTGATGCCATTGTCCCGGTAGGTTTTTTTATATTCTTAATTGGATCATTTGTTGTTGGGACTTCAGCAACATTTATGCAAGTAGTTTTAAATCCCTACCTGACAGCTTGTAATGTAAAAGGCACACAGCCTGTTCAGCGGCTTAATATAGGTGGTTCATCCAATTCTATTGGAACCACTATTGCACCTTATTTTGTTACGGGAATTGTGTTTGGTGGTTTATCAATGGAAAAAGTTCAGGTAAATCAATTAATGGTTCCCTTTTTAGCACTTATGGTGGTTATAGGAATTGTCACTCTTATTTTAACACGCATTTCATTACCAGAAATTGAAGAAACCAAAACAGTAAAAGGAGAAAAATTGGAGAAGAATATATGGTCATTCAGTCATCTGACTTTGGGGGTTATTGCTATATTTTTCTATGTTGGAGCTGAAGTTGCAATTGGCGCAAATTTAAATTTATTTGCCATCAGTTTGGGTGGTTCTTATGCTACCAGTGCGGCGATAATGGCAACACTTTATTGGAGTGGGATGTTAGTCGGTCGTTTAATTTCAAGCTCGTTAAATAATATTACTCCACAGGTTCAGTTAGCAGTAACGAGTGTTTTAGCTGCTGCTTTCATTTTGGTCGCTATTGTGATAAATAATCCCTGGCTACTCGTGGCGGTGGGTTTGTTTCATTCTGTTATGTGGGGTTCCATATTTACCCTTTCAGTCAGCAAGTTAGGCAAATATACGTCAAAAGCTTCAGGTGTTTTTATGATAGGTGTATTGGGCGGTGCATTTATTCCGCTTCTTCAAGGTGGGTTGGCCGATGCTTTTGGTTGGCGTTGGACATGGGTACTGATAATTTTAAGTGAAGTATTTATATTATATTATGCCATTTCAGGATTTAAAATTAAGCAATCAGCTTAATAAGCTTGTTTCTTTCAATAATAAATTTAGCAGAAATAAAGAGTAATTTTATCAAGTTCACTATCACTCTCTATTTGCTTTTTAAGGTCGGAAAGAATGTCAGTTAATTTCAAGCATTCTTTCTTTTTATCAATTCGATATCCAATAGAAGTAGTTGGAAACCACATTCTGCAATTGGGCAGCGACATCGGATTTTTCGACGATTTAGGAAACGATCAGTTTCAGGATGTATTCAAGGTAATTTGGGACCGAAGTATCGACAAGGACATTGGCGATGCCAAGGGCATTGTTTTGCCTGAACAAACATTGGAAAATTATACATTCCCCAATCCGCTCGATCCGCTTTTCTTTGCAAATATCGAATCAGAAATCAATAAAAAGCCGGATATGTTTCGTGTTTTCCAAATTGGTTTTTCGCTGTATGAGCGGGCATGGACCATGCGTGGCATAACCAATCTGCTGATGGATTTTTACACCAATCCCGATTTTGTGCACGAACTGATGGACAAAATTTGTGATTATAATCTGGCCCAGGTGGATAAAGCTCTCGAATTTGATATTGATGCCGTTTATTTTGGCGACGACTGGGGCCAGCAACACGGGTTAATCATGGGCTACGATTTATGGAAAGAGTTTATTTATCCATATTTGAAGCGAATGTATCAACATGTGCGAATGGCTGGTAAGTATGTGATGATTCATTCCTGTGGCGATGTGGACGAGCTTTTTGACGATTTAAATGAAATAGGACTGAACTCTTTTAATCCATTCCAACCGGAAGTGATGGACATATATTCAATTCTACCCAAATATCGTGGGTGTCTTGCTTTCCACGGAGGCCTTTCGATGCAGAAAACACTGCCTTTCGGCACAAAAGAGGACGTAGTTCGCGAATCAGAACGACTACTGGAATTGGGCAAAGAGGGTGGCTATATTTTTTCACCATCACATTCAGTCGAGAGCGATACTTCGCTCGAAAATATTCTGGCATTTATCCATGTTGCACAAAAGCAAATCAATTAATTTTTAATCCGGTTTTTAATATGGAAAAGCAATATAAATTTAACTACAACTACATCTGGCTGGTATCGTTGATAGCTGCTATGGGAGGGCTTTTATTCGGTTACGATTGGGTGGTAATTGGCGGAGCCAAACCTTTTTACGAGATGTATTTTGGAATTTTCGACTCCGCCCTTCTTCAGGGAGTGGCCATGAGTAGTGCCCTTTTGGGCTGCCTGCTTGGGGCAGCCCTATCAGGTCGATTTACTGATAAGTACGGGCGAAAAATTCCTTTGTTGTTTGCTGGCTTTCTTTTCATTGTCACATCCATTGGAACCGGACTGTTCAATTCTTTTGCCGCTTTTATGACATTTCGGATCATCGGTGGAATTGCCATTGGCATAGCCTCGAATATTTCTCCGGTTTATATTGCCTAGATGGCACCGGCCCACATGCGCGGACGCCTGGTTGCGGTTAATCAGTTAACCATTGCCATTGGAGTTTTGGCAGCACAACTCATTAACATGCTGATTGCCGAACCTGTCCCGCTGGATGCCACCAACGAAATGATCATGAATTCGTGGAACGGCCAAATGGGTTGGCGATGGATGTTTTGGGCCTGTGCTGTTCCGGCTGGTTTTTTCTTTGGCCTGATGTGGTTTGTTCCTGAAAGTCCGAGGTGGTTGGCCAAGAACGGAAAAATTGATAAAGCAACCCAAATTTTTATGCGGATAGGAGGCAAAGATTACGCTGAAACCGAGATGGTTGAAATCAATCAAAGTACGGCTGCGTCGGGCGATGAGCCGGTAAAATTTGGCCATTTGTTTTCGAAAGCCCTGGCTCCAATCATGGTTTTGGGAATTGTTTTGGCGGTATTTCAGCAATGGTGTGGAATTAATGTGATTTTTAATTATGCTGAAGAAATATTCAGAGCTGCAGGATATGGAATTTCCGGCACATTATTCAATATTGTTCTTACAGGCAGTATTAGCTTGGTTTTTACGGTAGTAGCCATGTTTGTGGTCGACCGTCTGGGACGTAAATCGCTTATGCTTTTTGGTGCTGCTGGACTTACCATTGTGTATCTTTTTGTTGCCGCTGGTTATTATTTTCAACTGAAAGGGGCTTTTATGCTCACCAGTGTGGTAACTGCCATTGCTGTGTATTGTCTCACTTTAGCTCCGATAACCTGGGTTTTGCTGTCCGAAATATTTCCTAATAAAATCAGGGGACAAGCCATGTCGGTTGCAACTTTTGCGCTATGGCTGGCTTGTGCTGTTTTAACCTTTACTTTTCCGATGTTAAATAAATACCTTGGCACATCGGGTACCTTTATTTTGTATTCGGCAGTCTGTTTGTTAGGATTTATCTACATGTGGATAAAACTTCCCGAAACCAAACAAAAATCGCTGGAGCAAATCGAAAAAAACCTGATGGAAAAATAATCGCTCCAAAAGTTATAAGCAGGTATTTTCTGGAAAACGCTTTAGGGAGGCACATTGTCAAAGTTAGACGGAAAGATTTCTTCAATGTGAAAAAATAACAGTCTAACATTAGCGAATCGTCAAATATTATTTATTATTTATGAAAAGAACTCAATTCACATTTATAATTGTGTTTGTATGTACAGTTTTTACATTCAATGTAAAAGCAAAGGATTTTTATGTCTCTAATAGTGGAAGTGATTCAAATTTTGGCATTTTGAACGAACCATTCCAAACAATTCAAAAGGCTGCAGATACTATGATTTCAGGAGATAAGTGTTATATCAAAGGTGGAACCTATCGCGAAACAGTTACAGTTAATCAAGATAATCTATCGTTCGAGGCTTACAACAATGACTATGTGCTTATTACAGGAGCTGATTTGGTTACAGGTTGGACATTGCACAACGGAGAAATATTCAAAGCAACGTTAACTGGTGTTGAGCCACAATTTACCCAGTTGTATTATAATGGTAGAATACAGCAAATTGCTCGTTATCCTGATAATATTTCGGGCAATATGCTTAGTATAGATGATAATGCCGGCTATGGTAGTTTGGAAGTGAAAATGGGAGCAATTACATTTACAAATACTCCTCCCGGTGGTGTTGACTTCTGGAAAGATGGATATGTAAGAGCGATATCAGGACTTACCTGGCTGAATGCAACCGGCAAAGTAAAAGCATCGAGTGATAACAATTTGATATGTGAGATGTTAACCACCGATTGGATAAATGGAAATACCTTTGTTATCGGAGCTGGGAAAGGATATATTTTACATCTGAATGCTCTTTCACGCCAAGGAGAGTGGTACCATCAAAACAATACCCTGTATTTTTGGAAGCCCGGAGGTGGTATTCCATCAAATACTGAGGTTGAAGCACAAAAAAGAGCATTTGCATTTGTTGCCAATGGTAAAAATGGCTTAGCTTTAAAAGGCTTACATATTAAATCGGCTTCTATCAAAATAATTGGAAATAATAGTAATTTTGAAACATGCACGTTTAGAGATCAAACAGGCTGGTTTTGGCGTAAAGGTTATGGTCCATCCTTTACACAAATGGGTGGTGCATATATTTCAGGAATAGGCAATACTTTTAAAGAATGCTATTTAGCTGGAGGTTGGGGAACCTTGTTAAATTTTGAAAACGGATCAGACAATACTGTTACCAATTCGATATTCGAAAATAATGGTTGGATGAGTATGTTTACATCATGTATTTTTGCTAACAGTCCGGGACTTATTGTGAAAGATTGTACATTTGGTTCAACAGGTCGTTTTCATATCAGAACGAATACAAATATTAAGATTTTAAATAATGATTTTTATGACTGCATGAAAATGTGTCAGGATGCAGGCTCAATTACGATAACGAATGGCGGTGACGAAAGCAATCCATTGGATTTAAACGGAGCTGAAATTGCATATAACAAGTTTCATGATATGAATACTTTAAAATCGTTTTTTAGTCAAAAAAATTTTGTAGTAGCATTGTATCTCGAAGGTACCGAAAATTATACTGCTCACCATAATTTGGTTTATAATATCAAATCTCAAAAGGGACAAGGGTGTTTTTTCTATGGAGGTCCACGTACAAGTCATATTCAAAATATAAATTTATACAACAATACGGTATGGAATGTAGATGAGATTATGGCTTTTTGGAATAAAAATGCAGGAGGTCGCATAACTAACATGAAATTTGCAAATAATATTTTTGATGCACGTGCAACTATTGATTATGGTACCCCAAGTCTGGGTGCCGGTATAAGTTTACAAAACAATTACATGGCTCAAAATACAAATGAATTTACTAACACAGTCACTAATGATTATAGTTTGTCTGGTAGCTCTGCTGCAATTGATTATGGTAAAGAAATTCCTGTTTACACCGATGGTTTTAATGGTATTGCTCCTGATGCTGGTTGTTATGAGTTTAATAAACCCAAGTGGACTTGCGGGGCTACAATGCAAATACCTGAATTTAAAGAAATTATTTATACCGGAGTATTCGAAACTTATTATAATGATAAATCGATACAAATTTATCTGAATCCGGTAATTGATGAAATAATTATAAAATGCACAGGCACTATAAAACAAGTACTAATTTATAACTTATTAGGCGAAATAGTCTCTCGGAAAAGTGAATACAAAGTAAATATGTCAAATTTAAAATCAGGTGTTTATTTTGTTGAGATCGAAACTGATATAAAATCTGCAATACAAAAAATAATAAAAAATTAATTTGAAATGAAGAAAATTCAACTCATAATATACATTTTTGCCTTACTCATTGAACCTGTAAAAAATACCAGCGCTGCCAAAATTTTATTAGACGAAAGTGCTTTGGCTGATTCTCACTCCGGGCATTGAATTTGGCAAAATTGGCTATGGCAATATTGCGAGCCTGTAAAATATGCCGGTACGGGAAAATTAATACGGGTGGGGTGATTAATAGCTCTTTGTTCTTTGCTCTTTTGTCTTTACTCTTTGTCTTTGTTCTTTGCTCTTTGTTCTTTTGTCTTTGCTCTTTTTGTCTTTGTTCTTTTGTCTTTGCTCTCTCCTAATACATTCCATTCGAGCGATGTTCGCCACTGCGTTTTTCGGGTCCTTTGCGCATGGGGATTTTATCGCCTCCGGTAGTTTTTAGCCAATTGAATAATTCGTTTTTCAGGGAAATTCCTATCGACTCGTATTTTTTATCAAAAATAAGATTATGAGCCTCAAGTGGATCGTTTTTCAGGTCATATAATTCGTTGGCATCCCAAACTCCCTGATTGAAAATGTATTTGTAACGGTCGGTGCGAACGCCGAAAATAGTGGGGGTATTCGGATACTGAAATTCCCAGTAATATTCGTAAAAAAACTTATCGCGCCATTGTGGCACCGTTTTTCCTTCAACCAAATTGGCAAAAGACGAACCAACCATATAAGCGGGTTTTTCCAGTCCGGCAAAATCTAGAATGGTAGGAGCAATATCTACATTCAACACCATTTTTTCGACTTTGGTAGCTGGTTTTATCAGAGCGGGACAATAAGCAATCATAGGTACGCGGGTAGATTCTTCGTAAAAATGCCGTTTATCCATTAAACCATGTTCGCCCATCGAATGACCATTGTCGCCCATATACACAATCACGGTTTCTTTGTCCAAACCGCTTTCTTTCAGATAGGTCAATAGACGCCCGATAGCTTCGTCCATGCTGGTAAGTGTTTCGCAGTAACGACGAAAAATGTCTTCGTATTCCGTTCTGCTCAACATGGCACCATGCCAACTGTATGCGCGGCTTTTCACCCAATCAGGTGTTACATTTGCTCCATAATAGGCATTGGCCGATTTTTGTTCGTGGCGTTTGGGGTCAAGGGTTGTTTCGCTTACATACTGCAGCATGGTAATGGCTTCGGGCACAACTTCATTTTTGTACATACCTCTGTTTTTGAGAGATGCTTTCCACTCGTGATGCACAGCCTTGTGTGAGAGATACATAAAAAATGGTTGTTGTTGCTTGCGGGCTTTCAGCCACCCGATTGCATGATCGGTAAGCAAATCGGTTACGTAAGTGGAATCGGAATAGTTCACTTCCTTTCCGTTGATATTCAGCACCGGATTAAAATATTCGCCCTGCCCACGAAAACTTTCCCAATGCGTAAAACCACGCTGTGGTGCATCTACATCGTGTCCCATGTGCCATTTTCCGAAAAAGGCAGTCTGATAACCGGCTTTTTGCAAATATTGAGGGAAAAAAGTCAGATTAGGGTTTACGGGTTCGTAATTATCCACCACTTCGTGCTGGTGAGCATACAATCCTGTAAGAATTGACGCGCGGCTTGGCGACGACAATGAAGTGGTGCAAAATGCATTCTGCAAATGTGCTCCTTCCAACGCTAATTTATCCAGATTTGGCGTTTTGAGCCAGGGTACTTTTCCAGTAAATCCAAAAAAATCGTATCGGTGATCGTCGCTCAGAATATAAATTACATTTCGTGGCTTCTGCTGCGTTCGTTTCAACTTTAAGTTGGATGCTGCAGCAGATCCAACTCCAAAACCGATAGCAGATGCCGCTAATACCAATCCTGAACAGCTTTTCGAAATCATGGTTTCAATCTTCAGAAATTAAAAAATAACTTTCGCACTGCTTGTTCTTCCGTTATTGCTGATAGAAACAAAATAAATTCCCTGCTTAAACATTGATTTATTCAAAATCAACTCATTTACAGCACGATACTGCGAACATACTCGACCCGACAAATCGATTATCCGGATAT